>NZ_BCQG01000014.1 GCF_001544315.1 Geobacillus jurassicus NBRC 107829 | reverse complement strand
ATTTCATTAATGAACGGTTTTGTTAGCGCGACTAATCATCGTCTCTGTGTTGCTTTTATAGTAATACGTCTTTATAATGTTTTTATCAGAAAAAAGCACGGAAATTTGGCAAAGGAGAGACGTGTAGGGGGGAGATGGGGTTGCGTGATCGCATCGACTTCTTATGCAAGTCCATTTCGGCGATCAAAACAGCTGGACGATTGGTCCTTGGGATTGATGGACTAAGCCGATCGGGCAAAACGACATTAGCCAATCAGTTGAGTCAAACGCTGCAGGAGCAAGGCGTCTCCGTGTGTGTTTTTCACATGGATGATCATATTGTCGAGCGCGCCAAACGTTATCATACGGGAAACGAGGAATGGTTTGAATATTATTATTTACAGTGGGATGTAGAGTGGCTAACGCATCAGTTGTTCCGTCAACTCAAAGCATCCCACCAGTTGACCCTGCCGTTTTATGATCATGAGGCTGATGCGCACTCGAAGCGAATAGTTCGCCTTTCTGGCTCGGACGTCATCCTGGTCGAGGGCGTTTTCCTGCAGAGGAGAGACTGGAAGCCGTTTTTGGATTTCGTAGCCTATTTGGATTGTCCGCGGGAGATTCGGTTTTCTCGTGAAAAGGATCACGTGAAACAAAACATCCAGAAGTTCATGAACCGATATTGGAAAGCAGAGGACTATTATTTGCAAACAGAAGAGCCGATCAAGCGCGCGGACGTTGTTTTCGATATGTCGTAATGGGGAGAGTCATTGCCTGTTACACAAAAAAAGAGGCTGATCCGCAACGCATTCGCGTCTTTGGCTCAGCCATGAACCGACAGATCATAAGGGTTACTGCACCGCAAGTTGAGGCTTCAAGGCAACAGGCATGCGATTTTGCCTGCTTATTTTTGTTTAGCAATGGCGATGTGCCGCCCTGATCTCTCCATAATTTCTCGCAAACGTTGAAGAAAAAAGAAGACGGGTTGCGCCTTGGGGCCGATCATTACTATGCCACGAGCGATCCGGAGACGTTTGCGAAACTCGCTGGTTATTTTGATCTCATTATCAATACGGTGAGCGCGCCGATTGATATTAACGCCTACCTTTCACTGTTGGCGCTCGATGGCACGTTGGTGAACGTCGGTGCGCCTGCCGAGCCGCTGTCTTTGAATGTCTTCTCGCTCATTCCGCAGCGCCGGTCGTTCGCTGGATCGATGATCGGCGGCATTCGCGAAACGCAGGAAATGTTGGATTTTTGTGCGGAACACGGCATTGTTCCTGAGATCGAGGTCATTTCCGCCGACCAAATCGATGAAGCGTGGGAGCGCGTCCTTGCCTCTGATGTCCGGTATCGGTTTGTCATTGATATTAGCACGATGAAGAATGAGTAATCCTAACAAAATAGCGGCCGAGTCGATCCTTTGGCTGGCGGAGATCGGGTCTGACGGGCCGAACGGCGGCTTTTTCCGGGATGGAAAGCGAATCGATTGGTAGCCAGCAGCATTGAAGTGAATACGGTTGTGAAATGATCAAAGATCAAGGATCAGTTGCATCAACGTTTGTGATCGGGCGTTCCCCCGTGCGGGGAATGCCCTTTCTTTTTGGTTGGCACGTTTTACAACAAAAATTTAATAAAAATCAATAATTATTTATTGAAAAACGATAAATGAATAATTACAATAAAGTCGAAAACCAGTCAGTGAGGTGTTTGGATGAAACGAGAAACGTTATTTTTAAAGGTGGCTTTAGTGTTGATTGGCCTTCCGGTTCTTGCGTTATGCATCTTTTTAGTGCCTGTGCTCGGCGATGTGGCCGCGAAGCTGCTGCCGAAATACGCTTGGATCAAATTTTTCGTCTTCCTTGTATTCGATGCATCCGCGCTGCCGTTTTATGTAGCGCTGTACCAAGCGTTCCGGTTGTTGACTTATATTGACCGAAACGACGTGTTTTCCGAGTCATCGGTCAAAGCGTTAAAGGCGATCAAATACTGTGCTGTGACCATCAGCGGGCTGCATCTGCTCGCCTTGCCGCTGTTTTACTTGTTCGCTGAGAAAGACGACGCTCCGGGCGTCATTTTCGTCGGTCTGCTCGTGCCGTTTGCGTCGCTTGTCATCGCTGTTTTCGCTGCGGTTTTGCAAAAGCTGCTGCAACAAGCGATTGAAATCAAACAAGAAAATGAGCTTACGATTTGAGGTGGATGGCATGCCGATTATCGTCAATCTGGATGTCATGTTGGCCAAACGGAAAATGAGCGTCACCGAGCTGTCGGAGAAAGTCGGGATTACGATGGCGAACTTGTCGATCTTGAAAAACGGGAAGGCGAAAGCGATCCGCTTCTCGACGTTGGAAGCCATTTGCAAGGCGCTCGACTGCCAGCCAGGTGATCTTTTAGAGTACCGAAGCGAGGAAGAGGGGGGCAAATTCGTAAAGGTAGGGAGGGGTGACCGTTGAAAGGAGAAGAATATGGGGCGATGGTGCACAGCGATCCGCTTTGTCAGCCGTTGGTTGTTAGGGTGCAGCAGTGGACCATCGTCAGGGCATTGAAGCAGCTTATCCGCTTTGGCTGGGAGCAGACGCTATCATGCGTGTTTCCGGTCGTCATTTTTGCGTCGTTGGCGCTGACGAAGCTCGCGCCGCTCCCGCTGCTGCCAAGGTATGATTGGCTGCTCGTCATTTGCCTTTTTATGCAATGGTGGATGGTGCGATCAGGGCTGGAAACGCGTGATGAACTCAAGGTGATCACCTTGTTTCACGCCATTGGGCTTGTGCTGGAGCTGTTTAAAGTGCACATCGGTTCGTGGTCGTATCCGGAAGAGGGGTATACGAAACTGTTTGGCGTGCCGCTGTACAGCGGGTTTATGTATGCGAGCGTTGCCAGCTATCTTTGCCAGGCATGGAGAAGGCTGAAGGTGGAGTTGGTGCAATGGCCGCCGTTTTGGATGGTTGTTCCTCTCGCTTCGGCGATTTACTTGAATTTTTTCACCCACCATTATTGGGTGGACGTTCGTTGGTGGCTCTCAGTGCTGGTCATGCTCGTCTTTTGGCGGTCATGGGTGATCTATGAGGTCGGGGGAGTCCGCTACCGGATGCCGCTTGTTCTGTCCTTTTTGCTGATCGGATTCTTCATCTGGATCGCGGAAAACATCGCCACCTTTTTTGGCGCTTGGCAATATCCAAACCAAGCGAAGGCGTGGAGCCTTGTCCATGTGGGGAAAGTGAGCTCGTGGTGTTTGCTCGTCATTGTCAGTTTTCTCATCGTGGCGACGTTAAAGCAAGTGAAGGGGAGATATCTCCATAACGAACAATCCCTGTGACAGGAGCGATGGAGCGTTCACTTGAAGATGGGAAATAGTTGTAAGCCGAGCAGGGCTGGGAATTGGCTGGCCGCTGCTCGGCTTTTTCTTTATGGGCGGCTCGTTCCTCACGGGAGCTGTGCCTTGATTTCTTCAATTTGGGCAAGGTGGCGCTGTTCATGGTAGCCGACAAATTCGACCCATTGCTTCAAGTTCAAGGGCCCAAAAATTGGATGTGGAAACGCTTTGGCTTCCCAATCAGCCGGGTTGGCTTGCTCGGCGATTTGGCGCAACCGTTGCCGCGATTGGCGCAATTTTTCTTCCAGCTCACGCCAAGAGAAAAAGCGATCGCTCGGGCGGGCGAAATCAGGCGCCTCTACTTTTTGGGAACGGTCAACGGTCAAGTGGATCGGTTTCTCCTCGACGGGCTGGCTCACGCCATGCGTCAATGTATGGGCGATCATGGCGGCGATCGATGTTTCGATTAAGTACAAATGTTCAAGCACTTGGGCGATGGTCCAAGTCCCATCTGCTGTCCGGGTGTTCAGTTGTTCATCGGAGAGGCCGGAAACGCACTCGATGAGCTGCTGGCGCACGTGCTCATGATGATCCATCATGGTTTCTCTCTTTTCCGAATCAGGATTTGCTTCCATCGTACTACACGGGCGGCAAGCCGTAAAGCCATTTTGTGTTCGCCGTGACGGTGGTTTTGACTTGTTCGATATTTTGGCCATAGTGTGCCGCCACGGCCCGCACGGAGTCCAACAGCCATAACGGCGTCGTCGGCTTTCCGGCAAACGGACCGGCAAATGGCCATGGGCCGTCGGTTTCGAGAAGCAGCTGCTCGATGGGAACGAGGGATAACAGCTTTTGGTCGCGCTCGCGGTAGCACACTTCCGGCGTGACGGAAATATAGTAGCCGCACTCGACGATTTGTTTGACCACAGCTGGATCCGCCTTCAGCCAGTGGAAATGGGCGTGTCGGACGCCGGCTTGCCGCAAAATGGACAAAGCGGTTTCGGCGCGGTCGTAGACGACGTGAAGGGCGAGCGGCAAGGAGGCGTCCACGGCGATGGTCGCGGTTTCTTCCAATCGTTCTTGATACGCGGGCAGCTTGGCGCACGCTTCGGCCGAATAGTATGGCAGCCCGACTTCGCCGATGGCCGACAACAGCCGCCGCTCTTGCTTGATGAGCTCCGTCCATTCGTTCCAATCGGCTTCACTTGGCAGCGGCTGTTCGGGATGAAAGCCGATGGCGGCGTAAACGAACGAAGGGAATCGCTGCTTCAGCTCGAGCGTCCGGTAGCTTGAACGCAAATCGGTGGATACGGCGACGACGCCGGTGATGCCGGCCTCTTGCCAGCGTCCGATTTGTTCGCTGATGTTTGTATATTGGTCGAGATGGATATGGGCATCGATCATGGCTGCGTTATACTCCGTTGTCCGTAAGCCACGTTTTTGACCATTTTTCAATTTCACGCATGACCGGTTCAAGGGCTCGCCCTTTCTCTGTTAACGAATATTCAATGCGAACCGGAGTCTCCGGAAACACTTCCCGTTTGACAATCCCCTCGTTTTCCAAATCCTTCAACCTCTCTGATAAGACCCTGCCGCTGACGCCGACTGCGGATTCAATATGGCAAAAACGCTGCGGTCCGGCGAGTAGCTGGTAAATAATCAATCCCGTCCATCGTTGGCTTAATAATCCCATGGCTTTTTCAAATCGAGGACAAAGCGTTTTATCCAATTCGATCATCTCCTTACCTTTATTATAAACCGTTTCGGCGGCTGGACAATAATGACGTTCATTCACCTAAGTTTGGCAGAGGAAGAATGAATGAAGTCAGAAGAATGAATGAAGCCAATTGAACTTTTGTGCTTTGTTCATATTGTAACTGATTTTACAGGATAACTTAATTATATTTTATAGATAAATTAACTTGACTTAAGTAAATTATAAATATATACTAACTTACATAAAGTAAGTTAATGTTAACTTGTATCTAATGATGATAAGGAGGTGGAGACATGACTTTCCATAGCAAGCCGGCAACGTTCGTCAGCCGAGTCAGCATCAAGGTGGAAAATATCGAGCGTTCTATCGATTTTTATGAACAAGTCATCGGCTTTAAAGTGTGGAAGAAAACGGACCGAGAGGCGTTGTTTACCACCGATGGCCAAACGGTTTTGTTGTCGATTGAACAGCCGGAAAACGTCATTCCGAAGCAGGGCCGGACAACAGGGCTGTACCATTTTGCGATCTTGCTTCCGACGCGGGCTGACTTAGGGAGAGTGTTGGGCCATTTGCTTCGCATTGGCTATCCGCTGCAAGGGGGCGCTGACCATTGGGTGAGCGAAGCCATTTATTTGGCTGACCCGGATGGAAATGGAATCGAACTATATGCCGACAAGCCGTCTTCCACATGGAGATGGGCGAACGGGGAGGTGGCTATGTCGACGGAGCCGTTGGATGTAAAAGGCCTGATGGCTGAAGGAAAAGGGGGGGCTTGGCATGGTCTTCCGCTCGGGACGTTAATCGGGCATATTCATCTGCACGTTTCGGAGTTAAAACGTGCTGAACAGTTTTATACGAAGGGGTTAGGATTCGACGTTGTCAATCGATACGGAAGCCAGGCGCTATTTCTTTCGACAGGAAAGTACCATCACCATATTGGCTTGAATACGTGGAATGGCGTCGGTGCGCCGATGCCGCCAGCGAACAGCGTTGGCCTTGAATCATTTACACTGATGTTGCCGGATGAAGCGGCAAAGGAAAAAGTGGCTGCCGGTTTGAGGGAAATCGGTGCTTCTGTCAAGGAAGAAAATGGGCTATTGACGACATGGGATCCTTCAGGGAATCGTATACTTTTGCAAGTTTCTCCATAAGAAGGCAATCTTCCATCATAGAAAAAGGCGGTGCAAAACATGGGTTTTTTTGATAAATTGCTGAAAAAGGAAACGAAGGAGGAACAAACAATGGCCAATGAAACATTAAATATCGGGATTATTTTAGGGAGCACTCGGCAAGGGCGCGTCAGTCCGCAAGTCGGAAAATGGGTGAAAGAACTTGCTGATCAACGCGGGGATGCCCATTACGAGATTGTGGATATTGCTGATTTTAACTTGCCGTTTTTCGGAACAACAGACGGAACGGAGCCGGGCATTGCTGCTTGGAACGAGAAACTGGCTAGTCTTGACGGGTTCGTATTCATCGTCCAGGAATACAACCATAGCATCACCGGGGCATTAAAAAATGCGCTTGATTGGGCTCGTGAAGCTTGGAACAACAAGGCGGCAGGAATTGTCAGTTACGGTTCGACCGGCGGAGCCCGTGCCGCTGAACATTTGCGCGGAATTTGCGGCGAGCTAAAAATCGCTGATGTCCGTACACATCCGACATTGTCATTATTTACAGATTTTGAGAATGGAACGGTGTTTAAACCTCAAGCGTTCCATGTTGAACAAGTCAACGCGATGCTTGATGAGCTTTTATTATGGAGCCGGGCGTTAAAAACCGTGCGATAAAACGGAGGAGAACGAAGAATGGCGCAAAAATACGAATGGGCGTTGTTGATTTTGCGGGTCGTTTTAGGGGTGACGTTTCTGATTCACGGCATCGCTAAATTCCAAATGGGTCTTGGCAACGTAGCCGGTTGGTTCGAAAGCATTGGTGTTGCCGGATTCTTCGGTTATGTTGTCGCCTTCATTGAACTAATCGGGGGAATGGCTTTAATCTTGGGATTGGGAACAAGAATTATTTCGGCGCTGCTTGCATTCGTGATGTTTGGCGCAATTTTCACCGTTAAGTTGTCGGCCGGTTTCTTGGGCAACGGGCAAACCGCGGGGTATGAATTGGATGTCGCTTTACTGTCCGTGGCTGTTGCCCTTTGCCTCAGCGGCAGCCGGCTATTTGCCTTGGACAATAAACTTTTTGAATCATCAAAGAACTAACAATAAGACAAGATTTCCCCGCTTCTTTACCGGGAATTCATTTGGGAGCACACGTTGCGGAAAAAATAGAAATCACTCCGAACGTGTGCTTTTTTGTTGAACGGCCGTTCTTTTTCCGTTGTCTTGCTGTTCATCCCCACTCTTTATCAATCTGATACTTGCGGATGCGGTATTGCAAGTTTTGTCGGCTCAAACCAAGCGCTTTGGCCGTTTTGGTAATATTGAAGCCATGGTGCTGCAGCGCCTTGCGGATGTAGTAAATTTCGACTTCTTCCATGTATTTGTCAAGCGGCAAAATGTCTTCCGTATCAAATAAAAAGTCCGTTTTGGCATCATCGGGCGCGAGCTTGGCCCGAAAAGAGACAGGCAGATGGGCGAGAGTGATCGTCTCCTCTTGTTCCATCGTCGCCATTGTTTCTGAGATGACCGCCTCAAGTTCGCGCACGTTGCCGGGCCAGCTGTAAGCGAGAAATGCCTCTTGCACGTCATCGCCGAGTCCTTCGACATGTAGGTCATAGCGCTCGTTGCCTTGACGGATGAAATGGATAGCGAGCGGCAAAATGTCCTCTTTCCGTTCGCGCAGTGGCGGCAGGACGATGCAATGGACGGCAAGCTGATAGTATAGCGGCTTAAGCAGCTTACCCGCTTGAACAGCGTCAATCGGGTCGCCGCTTGTCGAGGCGATGAGGCGGACGTCGGCCTGGATCGGTTTTCGGCCGCCAACGCGGATAAATTGCCTTTCTTGCAGAAAACGGACGAGCTTTTCCTGTAATGCCGGGCTTAAGGCATCGATATCGTCAAGCAACACGGTGCCGCCGTCCGCCTGTTCGAACAATCCAACTTGGGTTTCGCCGTCTTTTTCACTGCCAAACAGCATGGTTTCGATCCAATCGTCTGGAAGCGACAAACACGTTTGCGCAAAAAATGGTTTGGATCGCCGTTCGCTTTCGTGGTGAATGCAGGAAGCCAGCAAGTCTTTTCCCGTCCCTTTTTCGCCAATGAGCAGCACAGGCGCTTCCGAGCGGGCGGCATGACGAGCAAGACGGATGGCCTTTTGCATGGCTTCGCTTTGGCCGATGATGTCCGCAAACGTGCGACCGGCTTCACCACGCTGGTGCTGCTCTTGGATGAGCTTGCGAAATTTGGTGACGTCTTTGGCGATTTCCACTGCTCCGATGATGCGTCCATCTTTCCGCAACGGGTGCGTTTGATTGATGGTCGTGACTGCTTGACCCTTGTTATTGAAATACGTTTGCTGTTTGTTTAGGATGCTTTCACCGGTGCGCAGCGCTTCAAGCAATGTGCTCGGCTGCTCCGGGTTGAAGCGGAAGACGTCTAAAATGTTTTTATCGAGCACGTCCTCAACGTCCATTCCTTCGATCTCCCGCATCTTCCGGTTGTAAATGACGGTTTTTCCATGTTGGTCGACCGCATGGACGCCAAGGTCGATCATTTCAAGAATTTGCTCGTACATCGATAAAAGCGTTTCCATATCCCGGTTCACGATCAGCACCTCTCTTTTTTTGTATTATAGCATAAGGCGGACGGGAGAAAGGAAGGGGGAGAAACGGTGTGAAAAAATTTTTTGCTAAATATATTGAAAATAGAAAAAATCATTTCATAATAAAAATGTGATAGATTAGGATATGAAAAATAATTTTGCATAGAAGGGGTTGCCATTCGTTTGATAAAAATGTAAGCGGTTGCGCAATCTATAAAATGGGGAAGGGAGAGATTTCGATGCAACCATCGCAAGAATTGAAGAGGGAGTTAAAAAGCAGGCATTTATTTATGATCGCGCTTGGTGGGGTGATCGGAACCGGCTTGTTTTTAGGGTCCGGATACACCATTCACGAAGCAGGACCCGGTGGAGCGGTTGTCGCCTACTTATTCGGCGGTCTTGTTATGTACTTGACAATGCTCTCATTGGGAGAATTGGCCGTCCGCATTCCCGATGCTGGATCGTATCAGACGTATGCGACGAAATTCATCTCGCCGGCGGTCGGGTACTGCATCGGTTGGCTTTCATGGCTGAACTGGTCGGTGACGGTCGGCATCGAGCTTCTCACCGTCAGCATCCTCATGAAACGATGGTTTCCCGATGTGCCGACATGGGTGTTTTGCGCCGTCTTCGCTTTGTTGCTGTTTTTGATCAATGCGTTGTCAGTCAAGGGGTTTGGCGAGGTGGAGTTTTGGTTTTCAAGCGTGAAAGTGTTGACGGTCATCGCTTTTATTGTCCTTGGGTTGGCGGCAATGTTCGGCGTCGTCCATATGAAAAATGGACAACCTGCCCCGTTTTTCTCGAATTTTACAGACCATGGGGGCTTGTTTCCAAACGGGTTTTGGGCGATCTTTACGACGATGATCCTCGTGAACTTTTCGTTCCAGGGGACGGAATTGGTCGGCGTGGCGGCAGGGGAAAGCCGCGAGCCGGAAAAAACGGTGCCGGTTGCGTTGCGCAACACCGTATGGCGCATTTTGATCTTCTTTATTTTGGCCATTTTTGTGCTGGCTGGTTTGTTTCCGTGGGAGAAAGCCGGCGTTGTTGAAAGTCCGTTTGTGGTGGTGTTTGACAATATCGGCATTCCGTATGCGGCCGATATCATGAACTTTGTGATTATTACCGCGGTGCTGTCGGTGGCCAACTCGGGCTTATATGCGACATCGCGCGTCCTCTGGTCGATGTCGCGCCAAGGCATGGTCACTCCGTTTTTCAGCAAGCTATCGAAACGCGGCGTGCCCATCAATGCGCTTATTGCCAGCATTGCCATCGGCTGCTTGTCTCTGTTGTGCAGCGTGTATGCGGAAGATACGGTGTACGTCTGGCTGACGGCGATCGCTGGGTTTGGCGCCGTGACCGTTTGGGCTTCGATCGCGCTGTCAAGCTATTTCGGCCGGAAAGCGTTTTTGCGCGAAGGCGGCGATGTGCGCGATCTGAAATACCGGACGCCGTTGTATCCGTTCGTGCCGCTGGCCGCGTTTGCCTTAAATATGGCGACGATTGTCGGACTAGCGTTTATCCCGGATCAACGGATCGCCCTTTACTGCGGCATTCCGTTTTTGCTCGCTTGCTACGGGTACTACCACCTTGTGGCGAAAAAGCGGGTTCAGCCTTTGCATGTGGAAAAAAGGGAGATGGAGGCCGCCAAGTAAAAACAATTGAAAAATGCCATAATCATTTGCATAATATAAATATGAAACCGTTTTATAACGAAAAATTTTTTTGCTTTTTAAAAAAGGAGGATGACAAAATGGTGCAGCCGTACAGACACGAACCGCTCACCGACTTTACCGTGGAAGCGAACCGCGAAGCGTTTTTAGCGGCGCTCGAAAAAGTGGAATCGGAGCTTGGGCGCGACTATCCGCTTGTGATCGGCGGCGAGCGCATCATGACCGAAGACAAAATCATTTCGATCAATCCGGCGAACAAAACGGAAGTGGTCGGCCGGGTGGCGAAGGCGAACAAAGAGCTGGCTGAACGGGCGATGAAAACGGCCGATGAAGCGTTCCGCACCTGGAGCCGGACGAGTCCGGAAGCGCGGGCCGATATTTTGTTCCGGGCGGCAGCGATCGTGCGCCGGCGCAAGCACGAGTTTTCCGCTTGGATGGTGAAAGAAGCGGGCAAGCCGTGGCGCGAAGCGGACGCCGATACCGCGGAAGCGATTGACTTTATGGAATATTACGGCCGGCAAATGTTGAAGTTGAAAGACGGCATTCCGGTCGAAAGCCGTCCGGGGGAAACGAACCGGTTCTTCTACATTCCGCTTGGAGTCGGCGTTGTCATTTCCCCATGGAACTTCCCGTTTGCCATTATGGCGGGGACAACCGTCGCCTCTCTCGTGACCGGCAACACCGTGCTGTTAAAACCAGCGAGCGCAACGCCGGTCGTGGCGTATAAATTTGTCGAAGTGTTGGAAGAAGCGGGGCTTCCGGCTGGTGTATTGAACTACATTCCGGGCAGCGGCGCAGAAGTCGGCGACTATTTGGTCGATCATCCGCGCACGCGGTTTATCAGCTTCACCGGTTCGCGCGATGTCGGCATCCGCATTTACGAACGCGCGGCGAAAGTGCACCCAGGGCAAATTTGGCTGAAACGCGTCATCGCGGAAATGGGCGGCAAAGATGCCATCGTCGTCGATAAAGAAGCCGATCTCGAACTGGCGGCGCAATCGATCGTCGCGTCGGCGTTTGGATTCTCGGGGCAAAAATGCTCGGCGTGCTCGCGCGCGATCGTTGTTCAAGATGTCTACGACCAAGTGTTGAACCGCGTCGTCGAGCTGACGAAGCAGCTCAACGTCGGCGACCCGGCGGAGCAAGCGACGTTTATGGGCCCGGTCATCGACCAAGGGGCGTACAACAAAATTATGGAGTATATCGAAATCGGCAAACAAGAAGGCCGTCTCATGACGGGCGGAGAAGGAAACGATTCGAAAGGGTTTTTCATCCAGCCGACCGTGTTTGCTGATGTTGACCCGAACGCGCGCATCATGCAAGAAGAAATTTTTGGACCGGTCGTGGCATTTGCGAAAGCGCGAGACTTTGACCATGCGCTTGAGATTGCGAACAATACGGAATACGGATTGACAGGCGCCGTCATTTCGCGCAACCGGGCGAACCTCGAGAAAGCGCGGCACGAGTTCCATGTCGGCAACTTGTACTTCAACCGCGGCTGCACGGGTGCGATCGTCGGGTATCAGCCGTTTGGCGGCTTCAACATGTCGGGCACTGACTCGAAAGCAGGCGGCCCGGACTATTTAATCCTTCACATGCAAGCCAAAACGGTATCGGAAATGTTTTAATGCCGGGGCGGCCGCGGCCGCCCTTTTCCATCAGGAAGAAAACGAAGGGGGGACTGGCATGGCGACAAAATCGCAACAGCTGATTGAACAGACGGAGCGATATGGAGCGCATAATTACCATCCGCTGCCGATCGTTATTTCGGAAGCCGAAGGGGTATGGGTGAAAGACCCGGAAGGCAACCGTTATATGGACATGTTAAGCGCGTATTCAGCCGTCAACCAAGGACACCGCCATCCAAAAATCATTGAGGCGTTGAAAAAGCAGGCTGACCGGGTGACGCTCACATCGCGCGCTTTCCATAACGACCAGCTCGGCCCGTGGTACGAAAAAGTGTGCCGGTTGACGAAAAAAGAGATGGTGTTGCCGATGAACACCGGCGCCGAGGCGGTCGAAACGGCGCTCAAGGCGGCGCGCCGCTGGGCGTATGATGTAAAAGGCGTTCCGGACAACGAAGCGGAAATCATCGTTTGTGAAGGCAATTTCCACGGCCGGACGCTCGCCGCGGTGTCATTGTCGTCCGAACCGGCGTACAAACGCGGATTTGGACCGCTTTTGCCAGGGGTGAAAATCATCCCGTACGGCGATATAGAAGCGCTGAAAGCGGCCATCACGCCGAATACGGCGGCGTTTCTTGTCGAGCCGATCCAAGGGGAAGCCGGCATCCGCATTCCGCCGCAAGGCTTTTTAAAAGCCGCGTATGACGTGTGCAAGGCAAACAACGTCTTGTTCATCGCTGATGAAATCCAAACGGGATTGGGACGGACTGGAAAACTGTTTGCCTGCGATTGGGAAGATGTCGTGCCTGACATGTATATTTTAGGGAAAGCGTTGGGCGGCGGGGTGTTCCCGATTTCCTGCGTCGTCGCCAACCGCGATATTTTGTCGGTGTTTGAACCCGGCTCGCACGGATCGACGTTCGGCGGCAATCCGCTCGCTTGCGCGGTGTCGATCGCAGCGCTCGAAGTTATCGAAGAAGAAAACTTGCCGGCGCGTTCGCTTGAGCTTGGCGAATACTTCTTGGCGAAACTAAAACAAATTCAAAACGACGATATTAAAGAAATCCGCGGCCGCGGCTTATTTATCGGCGTTGAGCTGCATGTGCCGGCGCGCCCGTACTGTGAGGCGCTGAAAGAGCAAGGGCTGCTTTGCAAGGAAACGCATGAAACGGTCATCCGTTTCGCGCCGCCGCTCATCATTACGAAAGAGGAATTGGATTGGGCGTTTGAACGGATTGCCAGCGTATTATCCCGATCATAAATCCAATTATTGTAAAGAAATAGAATAGTTCCCCAAAAGAGGATGCCTTGGCCGTTTGGCGGCTTCTAGGCCATCCTCTTTTTGTTAGACTTTCAGATAAAGGTGTGAGAAGGGGGCCACTACTTTCTTTGCCTTCAATGATGTTTTGTATTACCATAAAAAATCATGATCACATACATAAGCAAAAAGAGACACGCATACATACACAACATGCGGGCGATGTGGAAGGAGGAGGAACGGCGTCATGCCGGCGTGGATGAGTGATTTTATGGAGCAATTTGGGTACATAGGCATTTTTCTCATGATCGCTTTGGAAAATATCTTCCCGCCCATTCCATCGGAAGTGATTTTGCCGTTTGGTGGGTTTATGACAACGTACACGTCATTGACCGTCCCTGGCGTGATTGCGGCGGCGACCGCCGGTTCGGTTGCCGGGGCATTGGTGCTGTACGGAATCGGGCGGCTGTTGTCTGTTGAGCGGCTTGAACGGATGGTCGACCGTTGGGGGGGATGGCTGCGGGTGAAGCCGGAAGACATCGCCAAGGCGAACCGGACGTTTCAGCGCTATGGGGTATGGGCCGTCTTTCTTGGCCGCATGATTCCGCTCGTGCGCAGCTTGATTTCCATTCCGGCTGGCATGGCGAAGATGAACATTGGGCTGTTTGTCTGGCTGTCAGTGCTCGGCACATTGATTTGGAATACAGCGTTAGTCTCAATCGGCGCGGCGCTTGGCCAATCGTGGGGGAAAGTGTCTGAAGTGATTGGAATGTACGCTGAAGTGGTTTACATCGTGATAGCCATTGCGCTTGCAGCATCCGCTGTGCGTTTATGGAAAAGACGCCGGACATCATAAGATGCCCCGGCGTCTTTTGTCTTCATCGTTTTAGCAGCAAATAGATGAAATACGGTGCGCCGATCAACGAGACGACCACCCCCGCCGGAAGCGGTTCGGCGAGAACGTTGCGCCCGATCGTATCGGCCGTGAGAAGCAGCCAGCCGCCGATGAGCATCGCCGCCGGAATGGCCCGCTCATGGCGCGGTCCGACGATCATCTTGGCAATATGCGGCGCCATCAAGCCGATAAATGAGATGCCCCCGGTCACGGAGACGGCGGCGGAGGCGACGGCGACAGCGGTCGCCATGAGCACCAACCGCTCGCGGCGGACACGGACGCCCAACCCGATGGAAACAGGATCGCCTAAATGCAAAATATTTAGCCGTTTGGCCCGGTAAAGAGCGATCAGAGAGCCGACGGCAAGCCACGGCAACATGGCCCAAATAAATGGCCAATCATCGCCCCAAATGTTGCCGGCAAGCCATTTGGCAATAAAATCGACTTTTGTCCGGTCGGTGGAAGAAATCAGCACGATCATCAGTCCGGAAAGTGCTATTGACACCCCGACGCCCGTGAGAACAAACGGCACCGGCTGAAGACCGGCTGTTCTGTTATAGGAAATGGTGTAAATGACGGCAGCCGTCAACAAGCCGCTCACGAAAGCGACAAGCGGAATGGCGTACACGAATGTACCGGCGTCGATTGAAAAAAATAGGAAGAATAAGGCAACTCCCGCCCCGGCCCCAGAGTTGATCCCAAGCACGCCTGGATCGGCGAGGTCATTGCGTGTGATGCCTTGCAAAATTGCGCCGGAAAAGGCAAGCGCCATCCCGGCGAGCAAGGTGATCACGATGCGCGGCAGACGAAGGGAAAACAAAATAAATTCTTCTTGCGTCGAACCGTGACCGAACAATGTTGGGATGATGCGGCCGTAGGAGAGCGGCGCCTCGCCCGTTCCCAATGCGACGGCGGCTGTGGCGGCAATGAGCAAAGCGAGCAATCCTAACACGGATGCCATGCGTCTTCTCATTCAAATCCCCTCCCTTGTTTTAGGGCTAGAGTGTTGTGAAAACGCAACGATGGCTAAGGCATTCATGGCAAAATCACAACATGTTTTGTTTATTTGTTGCGAATTTACAACAGATTGTTGTTGTTCTGCAACGTAAAAGCGGGTAAGATGAATGATGAGAGTTTATTTTTCTGAATAGTAGGAATATATTCACCTGGCATGAAAGTTGCTTGAAATCGAAAATGAGGGGGAACGGTGGGAGAGGAAATGGCGATGACGGTAGAAGACGTAATGATGAAGACAAAGACAGTCATTTTTGAAAGCGATTCCCTTGACCAGGCGGTGCGCACGTTGGCTGAATACGGACTGGATGGAGCGGTCGTATGCCGCTGCAACGGGGAGATCGTCGGCGTGGTGGCGGCCAAAGACGTGTTGTTCGGTCTCGCGCAAGGACAAACAAAGGTGTGCGAGGTGATGCGCCCGTCGCTGCCGTCGCTTTCGGTTCACGACCATGTGGAAGAGATCGAGTTTGGCGACGGTCCGCTCCGGCCTGTTGTCGATGAGGGCGGGCGCCTTGCCGGTGTTTTGACAAAAGAGCAGTATTTGACGGCGTATGCGAAAGCGGCGCAACTCCGCTTAAAACACTTGGACGCCATATTCAACGCCGCTCATAACGGCATTTTATCGATCGACGCCGAAGGGCGGATTACTTCGATCAATCCGCCGGCCGAGAAAATGGCGCGGACGACGAAAGAAAAGGCGATCGGCAAGTTTTTGACCGATGTCGTCATCCCGTCTGGCTTGCTTGACGTTGTGCGCACCGGACAGGGACATACAGAAAAATATCGCGTCGGCAAGCGCACCTATATTACGAACCGCTCGCCGATTATCGACGGCGGGAAGGTCGTTGGGGCGGTCGGGGTGTTTCAAGACATTTCCGAGATCGAATTTATCTCCAACGAGCTTGAGACCGTCAAGCGCATCGTCAACGAGCTCCAGACAGTGATGGAGGCGTCCAGCGACGGCATCGCCATCACGGATCGCAGTGGGATGATCGCGCGGCGAAACAAAAAGTGGGATGCGCTGTTTCTAGGAACGGAGCAAGAGCGGGTGACCGCCCCGCTTGATCGAGTCGTTCTACAGGCTCTTGATGGACGTCAGCCATGTTCGATGCTTCATCAAAGGATGGGAACCGGAAACGTTTGGATCGTATCGGCGGTGCCGATCATCGGGGAAACCGAGCGGGTTGTTCTCTACGTCAAAGATATGACCGAGATGGAACAGCTGCGCTCGGAGTTGGAGGAAACGAAACGGCTCCTTCATATGTTGGGCCGTCAGGAAGAAGATCATCTCATTTACCGCGCTCCAGCGATGGCGCATGTTGTCAATATCGCTCGCCAAGCGGCGGCTGTCGATGTGACGGTGTTGTTGACTGGAGAATCGGGCACCGGCAAGGAAGAACTGGCGAACTTCATCTGGAGGCAGAGCGCCCGCAGCCAAAAACCGTTTGTCAAAGTGAACTGTGGGGCGATCCCGGAGACGTTGATGGAGTCCGAGTTGTTCGGCTACGAGCCGGGCGCGTTCACCGGCGCGGCGAAAAAAGGAAAAAAAGGCTACTTTGAGCAGGCCGACGGCGGGACGATTTTCCTCGATGAAATTAGCGAAATTCCGCTCCACTTGCAAGTGAAGCTCCTTCGTGTGCTCCAGTCAATGGAAATCATGAGGTTGGGGGCGGAGGCGCCGAAGCGGATCGACGTGCGCATCATCGCTGCGACGAACAAGCCGCTTGAGGAGCTTGTTGCTGCCGGGCAGTTTCGCGCCGATTTGTTTTACCGGCTGAACGTGATGCCGATTGCCATCCCGCCGTTGCGCGACCGGAAAGAAGACATCCCGCTCTTGGTCGACTATTATCGAAAGCGGTTTGCCGAAAAGTATCAAAAGCCGCTTGTCTTTACTGACGGGGCGCTGGCGGCGATGATGGACTATCACTGGCCCGGCAACGTCCGCGAGCTCGTCAACGCCATAGAACGAATGTTTGTAACCGCCCTCTCGCCGGTCGTTGACGATGACCACGTAGCGAAATGGCTCCACCTTGAGCCGCTGCCGGCTGCAAGCCCGGTGGCGGTTGGAGAGATCATCCCGCTCAAACAGGCAACGGCGGAAGTGGAGCGCCAGCTGATCATCAAGGCGCTTCACAAGGCGAGGACGTATCGGCGGGCCGCGAAACTGCTTGGTGTCGATGCGTCCACACTGGTGCGCAAGTCGCAAAAATACGGAATTCAATCATGGGGAGGGGAAGAAGATGGATTTCACGTTGCCAGCCGAGATTGAATTTTTAAAAGAAAACGTACGCAAGTTTGTGAGAGACGTCGTGGAACCGGTGGCGATGGACATTGAAGAAAACGACCAAATTCCGGAGAATATTATCGAAAAATCGAAAGAAATGGGGTTGTTCGGACTAAGCATTCCTGAAGAATACGGCGGCCTCGGCTTGTCGATGGTCGGCAAATGCGCCATTTACGAAGAGCTCGGCAAAACGCACAACGGCTATACGACATTAATCGGCGCCCATACCGGCATCGGCACGGTCGGCATCGTCGAGCTCGGCACTGAGGAACAAAAGCGGCGCTACTTGCCGAAAATGGCGACCGGTGAATGGATCGGCGCCTTCGCCTTAACCGAGCCGAACGCCGGCTCGAACGCCGCCGCGATCAAAACGACCGCCGTCCGCAAAGGCGACCGCTACATCATTAACGGCTCGAAACATTACATTACTAACGCCGTCGACGCCCATGTCTTTACCGTCATGGCCGTGACCGACCCGTCGAAAGGTCCGAAAGGCATCACCTCGTTTATCGTCGAAAAAGATTTTCCCGGTTTTATCGTAGGAAAAGTGGAGCGGAAAATGGGGCTGCGCGGTTCGCACTCGGCCGAGCTGTTTTTTGACAACTTGGAAGTACCGGTCGAAAACGTGCTCGGAAAGGAAGGAGAAGGCTATGTCAATGCCTTGAAAATTTTAGCGAACGGCCGCGCTGGTCTTGCCGCCCGCAACCTCGGCTCATGCATCCGCTTGCTTGAGTATTGCATGGAATACGCTGAGCAGCGCGAACAGTTCGGCAAGCCGATCATCGAGCAGCAAGCCATCCAGCATATGCTGGCGGACATGAGCATGTTGATCGAAGTGCTTCGCTCGACCGTCTATCGCGTCGCCTGGATGGTCGATCAAAAGATGCGCGTCGTCAAAGAAGCGGCCATCGCCAAACTGTTCGGCTCGGAAGTGTACAACAAAATCGCCGATATGGCCGTACAAATCCACGGCGGCCTCGGCTACATGAAAGACTACCCGATCGAACGCTACTTCCGCGACGCCCGCATCACGAAAATTTACGAAGGCACCTCGGAAATCCAGCGCAACATCATTGCGAGCGAACTGCGGAGAGAATACGGAAAAGTGCAGGTGTAACTGAAACGCCGTCTGCTGACAGCAGGCGGCGTTTTTGCGCAGCGATTGTCGGAAAATGTCATCCGCTTTTTGTTGACGGAAGGAAGGGAAGATTGCTAGAATGAGAGAAAATGAGTGACTATTCACAACATTTCGGTCATTTATACAACTTGCCTCTTGCTAGCAACCTGCCTGTTGTCGCAACAGCATGTTTGTAAGCCCTTGCAAGAATTGCTGTCCCCGCGGTCATCCATCTATATAGATGCAATTTGAAGCTTTAACATTTGCAGCTTTTACCAAGCATTTGCTCGACTGTCGGGCGACCGAACAACGCCGCTTCCAGACCCATGTATGGGTCTGTTGAAGCGGGTGGTTGTTCGGTCTTCCGTCACGCCAGGGCGTGACGGAGGCAAGCCACAGGCTTGCCTTCGACAGTCGAAAAAATGGACAAACAACTTTTCCGTCAAGGATATGTTAAACTTTTTCGTTGCCTCTATATAGAAGTGCAACATCCAGCAAGCAATAGAAAAGGAGTGGTGAGCGTGCGGCGGGCTCAGCCGTTGGTCACAACGGGCAGCCGTGGGCTGCAGGAAGATTCGTTCCCGTTTCGGCTTTACCAAAAGGCAAAGCGGTTGGGGGTGTGGAATCCGGCGGACATTGACTTGACGCAAGATGTGAAAGATTGGGAGACGCTCCCTGTTCAGATGAAGGACGGAATTTTGCGGCTCATTGCCCAGTTTCAGGCGGGCGAAGAGGCGGTGACGCGCGATTTGTTGCCGCTTTTGATGGTCGTCGCCAAAGAGGGGCGGATCGAGGAGGAGATGTACTTAACCACCTTTTTGTTTGAGGAGGCGAAACATACCGAGTTTTTCCGCCTTGTGCTCAATGCGCTCGGCGTCAAAGAAGATTTGTCCCATTACCATTCCGAGACATACCATACGATTTTTAACGAGATTTTGCCGTCAGCGATGGGGCGGCTTGAACATGATTCGTCCCCAGAGGCCATTGCCGAGGCCTCGGTCGTGTACAACATGTTTGTCGAAGGGGTGCTGGCGGAAACGGGGTATTACGGCTTTTACAAATCGCTTGAGCAAATGGGCGCCATGCCTGGGCTGTTGAAAGGGATCGGCTATTTGAAAAAAGACGAGTCGCGCCACATCGCCTACGGGACGTTTTTGCTTCAGCGGCTGATCCGTGAGCATCCGTATCTTCTGGAAGTTGTGATGAAAAAGATGGAGCAGCTCGCACCGCTTGCAGTAAAACTCAACGAGGAAGCGGCGGCCCACGATTCCATTTTCGGCCCTGACTACTACGCTGACATTATGAATTTCACCGCCCGCCAACTGGCAGCGAGGATGGACGTGCTGAAAAAGGCGCAGGAGAAGTCGTTTGAGGAGCTGTTCGGTCTTGAGGAAAGCGAAAACGTTGGCTAGATGTTGAGAGTCGAAAAAAGGAAGGGAGAAATCGTCATGACCACTCACGTGCAAGTGCAACATTTCCCACTCTTTATTAACGGCGAATGGCAGCCGTCAACAAGCGGGGAAACGTTTAACGTATACAATCCGGCGACCGGAGAGGTGGTGGCGACCGTCGCAAAGGCGACAGCGGACGATGTCGACCGGGCGGTTCGAGCGGCGCGCAAGGCGTTTGATGAGACCGATTGGAAGGCGATGAAACCGAAAGAACGGGCGCGCGTGCTGAACGCGATCGCCCAGTCCATTGCCGCCAACGCCCAAGAGCTCGCCTATTTGGAAGCGATCTCGAGCGGGGGGACGATCCGTCGCATCAGCTCGATCGATATTTTGCAGACGATCGATCTGTTCCAAACGATGGCGAACATCGTTGAAGAGTACCCGTTTTCGGAAACGCTGCCGATTCCGCCGTTTCCCGGCCCGGCGCATAACTTTGTTTGGCGCGAGCCGATCGGGGTTTGTGCGGCGATTACGCCGTGGAACTTGCCGCTCATGATCGCCTCGTGGAAAATTGCACCGGCGCTGGCGGCGGGCAATACGATCGTCGTGAAACCGGCGAGCTACACACCGCTGTCAGCGCTGAAGCTGGCGGAAATCATTTCGTCCTTCGTGCCGCCGGGGGTCATCAACGTGGTGGCCGGCTCGGGCGCCGACGTCGGTGAGGCGCTTGTCCGCCATCCGCAAGTCGATAAAGTGGCGTTTACCGGTTCAACCGAGGTCGGCCGCCGCATTATGGCGCTGGCGGCGGAAACGGTGAAAAACGTGACGCTTGAACTCGGCGGCAAGTCGCCGAACATTTTGCTCGAGGATGCCGATTTGGAGCTTGCCGTTCCCGGCAGTTTGTTTGGCGTCTTTTTGCACTCCGGCCAGCTGTGCGAATCGGGAACAAGGCTGTTTGTGCCCGATCGGCTCCATGATGAAGTGGTCGAGCGGCTTGTCGCGCTGACAAAAACACTTCGCATCGGCCATCCGCTCGACCCGGCGACCGATGTCGGACCGGTCATCTCCCGCCGGCAAAAAGAGACGGTGCTCTCCTATATTGAAACCGGGAAGCAAGAAGGAGCGGCCGTTGTATGCGGCGGCCATGAAGTGGAAGTGCCTGGCTGTGAAGGCGGCCATTTTGTCGCGCCGACGATTTTTACGAATGTCACGAATGACATGAAAATCGCCCAAGAAGAGATTTTCGGCCCGGTGTTGTCGGTCATTCGCTACCATGACGTGGAAGAGGCGGTGGCGATGGCGAACGATACGATCTACGGGCTTGCGGCCGGCGTCTGGACGCGCGACGTCAACAAGGCGTACGCCATCGCCGGACGCCTGCGGGCTGGCGTCGTCTGGATCAATGACTGGCATATGCTTCGCAATGACGCGCCATTTGGCGGTTACAAGCAAAGCGGCATCGGGCGCGAAATGGGCAAATATTCGCTTGATGCCTACACGCAGCTGAAGCATGTGCATACATCGATGGTGCCGGAGCTTGAGAAGCGGAAATGGTATCAAGTGCTGTTTTCTCGCCTGCACGCCATGATGAAAAAGTAAAGGGGGATTCGGAACATGACGACGTTAGCGAACTTTTGGCTGCGCACCGCCATTTATACCGGCTCGAACGCTCGGGCGCTCGTGCCGGACTTGTTCCGCGGGTTGGGGGCGAAACGGGTGCTATTGCTTTCCGACCGTGGGCTTGAGCAGGCTGGGATCGTTGAGAAAGTGGCTGACATCTTTCGGCTGACAACGCACGGGATGGGACCGGAGCTCGCCGGCATCTTTTTAGATATTCGCCAGGATGCGGAGAGCGAATGCGTCAATGAAGCGGTGCGCTATGCACGCGAGGTCGGGGCGGACGCCTTGTTGGCCGTCGGCGGCGGCAGCGTGCTTGATACGGCCAAAGGGGTGAAATACGCCCTGTTTAAAGGATTGCGTGATATTAAAGAGGCGATTCCAGGCGGGCTGCGGTACGAGTCGTTCCCGCAGGCGCAATTCATGCCGATCCCGCACATCGCCATCCCGACGACAGCCGGCACGGGGTCGGAAGTGTCACCGATTGCAGTCATTTATAATGAAGAGTTGCGGTTGAAAACGAACATCATCAATCCGTTTATCAATGCCGACGTCGCCGTCTTGGATCCTGATTTAACGGTCGGGCTGCCGCCGAAGGTGACGGCGTTTACCGGCATGGATGCGCTCACCCATGCCATTGAGGCGCTCGCCTCGCCGACGGCGACCGCCATTACCGATGCGTGCGCCTTGCAGGCGATCCGCCTGATTCGCGACTACTTGCCGATAGCGGTTCACGACGGCGGGAACATTCGCGCCCGCTCGGAGATGCTGCAGGCGAGTTTGCTTGGCATTACCGCATTCAGCTTTGCGTTAAACGCCATCCCGGTGCATAATTTCGCCCATGCGTACGGGGCGATGTTCCGCATCCCGCATGGATTGGCGAACGCCGTCTTTTTGCCGGTCGTGATGGAAGCGATTCCGGATTTGTATTTGCCAAAGGCAAAGTTGTTGGCCGAAGCGCTTGGCATTCACGATCACGGTCAAGGGGCCGATGTGCTGCTGGCCAAAGCGATCGAGCGCATTCGTGGGTTGCGCGATGACATCGGGCTGCCGGCCGATTTTGCCGACTATCCAATCACGGCGGAGCAATTTGCGGCCACCATCCCAGCGGTGGCCTCTGACCCGGCCGCGGTCAGCTTCCCGATGCCGCCTGAGTTGATTCAGGCCATCGGCGAGCGCGTCGTCAAGCTGGCAGTGGAAAAAGGATGAAGCAACATGTCGAAAAGCAGGAATGGGATTTGGCGCTATAAACAGATTCCCTTTCATCTATAGGTAGAAAAAGGTGTCCCGCTCCTTGTGGGACACCCGCTTTTGTGTCGATCGTTCAGCCCCGTGGCCGCCCGATGACAGTGTCTAACGACCAAAGCCGGCTGCCGTTTAACCATAAATAAATCGACATGGCGAGCAAGGCGAGGTTGAATTCATAGCCCGTTTCCCGGCCGTTGCCGAGCAAGCCGGCGTCAGCTTTTACCGTCACGATCGCTCCGATCATCATGACTGCAAATCCGGCCGCAATCCAGCGCGTGCCAAGGCCCAGCATCATCGCCCAGCCGCCAGCGAGCTCCACGATCGTCACGATGTAGGCAAGCAGGCTGGGGATACCCATGGTGATGAATGATTCCGCCGCTTCTTCAAGCCCCCGCTGCCATTTCACCCAGCCATGGGCGAAAAAAGATGAATCCGGTGACGATTCGCAAAAGGAACGCTCCTAGTTCACGGGAGTACATGAATCATATCCTCCTTGTCCAAGCGACATAAGTAGTACAATGTATGCGAAGCGTCCTTCCTAAATTCCTTTTGTTGGTGATTGGGACGGAAATCAGCTACAATGGAAGGGAAGGTTCGCCACCAGAGCCGTAGGCCGAAAATGAGGAGGATGGACATGAAAATTGAAGTATGGTCCGACTTTGTCTGCCCGTTTTGCTATATCGGCAAACGCCGCCTAGAACAAGCGCTTGCACAGTTTCCGCACCGGGAAGACGTTGAGGTCGTATTTCGCAGCTTTGAGTTGGATCCGAATGCGAAAAAAGAGACGCCGTTGACCATTCACGAAATCATTGCGCAAAAATACGGCATTTCGCTTGAAGATGCGAAGCGGGCGAACGACGATATTGGACGGCAGGCGGAGGCGGTCGGGCTTACGTTTCGCTTTGAAACGATGAAGCCGACGAATACGTTTGACGCCCACCGTTTGGCGCAATACGCCAAAGAAAAAGGGAAGCTCCATGACGTTGTCGAGCAGCTGTTTTTTGCGTATTTCACCGAATCAAAACGGATTAGCGACCGCGAGGTGTTGCTTGCGATTGCTGAAGCGGCTGGACTTGACCGCAAGGAGACGGAAGAAGTACTCAATGACGGTCGTTATGCGGAAGAAGTGCGCAAAGACGAAGCGGAAGCAGCGAAGTTTGGCGTCCGCGGCGTTCCGTTTTTCATCCTGAACCGGAAGTACGCGATTTCCGGCGCCCAACCGGTTGAGGTGTTTCGCCGGGCGCTAGAGAAGGTATGGGAGGAAGAACAACAAGCTTCTCCGATGCGGCTGCTGGCGGGTGAAGGCGGAATGTGCGCAGATGGAAGCTGCTCGATCGACTAGACTGCTCCGGCTCAAAAGCGGAAAGCCAGCTAGGGGTCTCCTAGCCGGCTTTTTTTGTTATCTTCACAGAGAAGCCTCCCATTTAGACGAAACAAAAAATGGGGAAGATTAACCGCGTTTCACAAACAGCGGCAAGTCTGTATGCCCCATGCCGCGGACGTAGACGAACAGCTGGCCTTTATGATGGATTTCGTGGTCCATCGCCAATTGCAGGAACTGCGCCGCGGACATTTGCGTGCCAAAGATGGCGGTTAAATCGAGCGTCCGATCGAAATCGTCATCGCTCATCGATTCGAGCAGCTGTTTCGTTTTTTCCGTATACGTTTCCGCCAGCTTGGCCAAATTCGTCTCTGGATCCTCGATTTTTTGCCGGAACAGCGCCGGGTCGCCGTGTTTCGCGGTGTTGGCGAAGTTGTAAAAGCTGAACAGCATATGCGTCGCCAGCTGTTTCGCTGTCATCGACGTCGGCGTCGGCTTGTAATCATAATGCGCTTCATCGATTTTGTTGATCAGTTCCATCGTGACAAGGCGATGCGAAAGGAAATATTGCACCCATTTCTCTGCGTGGGACATGGTTATTCCTCCTTTTGGTTATTGATTTCTGTTTTCCATTCTACCATAAAAATCTTCTCTATCGTCAGCGGGGAAGTTTGACCAGAAATTTGGTTTCCTGTGACAATGGAAAACCATGACGATGTTCATTTACAATGAAGGTGCAGCAATAAAGATTATTTATTATCAACTTCATACATCAAGGCAGACGGTATGGGAGTTGACCGGTGCCGTTTGGCGAAAGCAAAGGTGGGATCATGGAAAGATGAAACATGTTTCTTCGCCTAATCCGCCACGAATCAAAGTACTCATCGCCGATGACAATCCCTTTGTCCGCGAAGGAATGCGGATTATCTTAAGCACGTACGACGAGTTTGACGTAGTAGCGACCGTAAGCGACGGGAAAGAGGCAGTCGACATTGTCAACAGCATGATGTCGATATTGCGCTTTTTCTCTTTATCAGCGATCGGTTTGGCTTTGATTACGGTCATGTTTGCGAACAGCTCCGCTTCCGCGGGAGCGCTGCAGCCATTGATTACGGTGCCGACATGTATGTTGGCCGGCTGTTTTTGGCCCGTCGAGCTGATGCCGGCGTTTTTGCAAAGAGCGGCGTACTTTATGCCGCAGCGGTGGGCGCTCGATCTATTGGTGAAGCTGCAGGAGGGGCGCTCTTTTGGCAGTTTGTATTTGCATCTGTTGATTCTTCTCGCCTTTGCGCTTGCCTTTTTCCTTCTTGCTGTTTACAAGTTCAGCCGAAATCAACAGAGCGGACAATTTGTATAATGATTCCCAGCAGTTGCTGGCCCCGTGTTTCCAAGATGTTGTTTTGGAGGAGCATCCTGATGGTGACCACAAGGGGATATGACTGCGGGAAGCGGTCGGTCTTATGGAGCGCAATCGAAGAGAACGGTTGCGTTTTTTTGTTGGTGATGGGGAAGTATCTATAGCATTTTGGAGTGACATGCTTATGCTAATAGTGTCACATTCCTAAACGACGGAAAGGAGAAGATGGATGACTAAAATTTTCCTTGACCCAGGGCACGGCGGGAATGACACTGGCGCGGTCGGCAACGGATTGTTGGAAAAAGACATTACGTTGTTTATCGCTTTAGAGATGAGCCGCCTGCTGCAAAACGAGTATGAAGGAGTTTCCGTGCAGTTGAGTCGGACAAACGATGAAACAGTGTCGCTTGATGAGCGGACGGACCGGGCCAACCGCTGGGGGGCGGACTTGTATGTGGCCATTCACGTGAATGCGGGCGGCGGCACCGGATATGAAGATTACATTTATAACCGGCTCGATGATGATTCTCCAACAGCCCGCATTCGCAATGCCATTCATGAAGAAGTCGTCAATGCAACGGGATTTCGCGATCGCGGGAAAAAGAAAGCGAATTTTCATGTGCTGAGGGAAACGACGATGCCAGCCGTGCTCACCGAGAACGGGTTTATTGACCGGGAAGAAGATGCGAGAAGACTGAATGATACCCGTTTTTTGCGAATGGTCGCCCGAGGGCATGTGAACGGACTTGAGCGAGCGCTTGGTCTGCAGAAAAAGCGAAAAACAGCATTGACGCGCGTCATTGTCGATGGGACGCAAGTCGGCGCTTTTGCCGAACGGAAAAACGTGCTGCGCCATTTAGGAAAGGCAGAGCGAATTGTGCTTGAACAGGTGGAGGAATGAGAGAAAAGCTTGCTCCGTTTCGGCGGGGCAGGCTTTTTTTGTCCGTTCGTCCTAGTGGAAACGCCGCCTCCTTCTTTGTCCGTGCGGCATATGAGTATAGCGACAAACGAAGGGAGGAGGAAGAGCTATGTTTGGCTATTCGATCGTGCAGCTGGCCCGCCGCCATGCAGGGCGGCTTGACCGTCCGCTCCGCCATGCGCTTGTTGGCATGTATCAACCGATGACGCGCATACCGTGCATTTTTCATCGTTGGGTGGAGCGATGGCTGAGGAAATGGCGGACCGTTTCCGTCCTGATTGAGGTAGAAGATGATGAGGGCATCGAAGCGCTCGCCAAAACAGAACGAAACCATTTCCGCATGAAAGTGCGCCATCATTTTCGTCACGTCCCGTTGTGCAGTGCGCAGGTGACGCCGGCGGCGCTTGAGCGGCTGCTTGAACATCCAAAAGTGAAAAAAGTGTATCTCAACCGCACGGTGAAGGCGTTATTAAACAACGCGGTGCCGTCAGCGAATGCAAAGCACGTCACGATCAACGGGACGGAGCTGAGCGGCAAAGGGGTGACGATTGCGATCGTTGACACGGGCATTTACCCGCACCCGGATTTAGAGGGACGGATTGTGGCGTTTGCCGATTTTGTGAATGGCCGCTCGACACCGTATGATGACAACGGGCACGGAACGCACTGCGCCGGTGATGCAGCTGGAAATGGGCGCATGTCGGACGGGCTATACGCCGGACCGGCGTATGAGGCAAACCTCATCGGTGTCAAGGTGCTCGACCGTTCAGGAAGCGGGACGCTGGAGACGATCATGCGCGGCATTGAGTGGTGCATTGATTACAATAAGAAAAACCCGACCAAGCGAATCCATATTATTTCCTTATCGCTTGGAGGGGAGCCGCAACCGTTCCCAGCGGAAAATGACGATCCGCTCGTGCAAGTCGCTGAGCGGGCGTGGGCAAGCGGCATCGTCGTCTGCGCGGCGGCAGGGAATGAAGGGCCGAATTACGGGACGATTGCCAGTCCGGGCATCAGCGATCGCATCATTACCGTCGGCGCCCTCGATGACCGCGATACGTCGGCAACGCGCGCCGACGACGATGTGGCCTCTTTTTCGAGCCGAGGGCCGACCGAATATGGGGTGGTGAAACCGGATCTCGTTGTTCCCGGCGTCAACATCATTTCCCTCCGCGCTCCGCGTTCCTTGCTGGATAAAATGAATAAACAAAGCCGGGTCGGCGATTATTATATGACGATGTCCGGCACATCGATGGCAACGCCGATTTGCGCCGGTATTGTTGCGTTAATGCTACAAGCCAAATCCACTGCCACTCCTGATGAAATTAAGAAGGCGCTAAAGGATGGCGCTGATTTGTGGAAAGGGCGCGATCCAAACGTATACGGAGCGGGCTATGTCAATGCGCAGCGGGCCATCGAACGGCTATTGCAGAGCTGAGAAAAAAGAGGGAGGCGATCATTGATCGCTTCCCTCTTCGCGGTTATTATAATCATATTTCGACGGGTCGATCGGCTTAAAGCCCTTCGGGGTGTAGAATCGAAGCAAGTCGCCGTAGACGACTTTATCGGATAAGTCGAGTTTCGTGCGAACGATTTGTTCAAGGCGTTTGATTTCTGGCGTTTCTTCAAGCGGTTCGCCCGTGTTCGTGTCATAGTACTTGCCGTTGACGGCCGTGACCTTCGGCGTGACAAAGTCGCCGTTGCGGAACGGAACGATTTCCTGGTGATCCGGTGAGAGCAGGTCAGTTCCGAATTGGACGAAGTTTTTCGTATCGATGCCAAGCAAGTGCAAGACTGTCGGCAGCAAGTCGATTTGGCCGCCGAACTCATGGATGACGCCGCCTTTGACGCCCGGCACGTGAATGAACAGCGGCACCCGTTGCAATTGCGCATGGTCATACGGCGTAATTTCTTTGCCTAAAATTTGCGCCATGGCTTTGTCATGGTTTTCGGAAATGCCGTAATGGTCGCCGTACAAAATGATGAGCGAGCGGTCGTACAGACCGGATTTTTTCAAGTAATCAAAGAACTCTTTGACCGCTTCGTCCAAATAGCGTGCCGTTTGGAAATAACGGTCGACCGAGCCGTCGCCTGTCGTCGCCGGCGGGATCGTCGCATCTTCCTCGCTGATCGGGTACGGGAAGTGGTTCGACAGCGTAATAAATTTCACATAGAACGGCTCTTTCAATGTTTCTAAGAGCGGAATCGACTCTCGGAAGAACGGTTTGTCTTTCAGCCCGTAGTTCAAGACGTCCTCGTCGTTCATATCATAGTAGCTGGCGTCAAAGAAATGCTCAAAGCCGAACGACTTGTAAATTTCATCGCGGTTCCAGAACGTTTTGTAGTTGCCGTGGAATACCGCGCTTGTATATCCGTACTGGTGAAGAATGGCTGGAGCCGCATGGTACGTGTTTTGCCCTTTCGTCGTGAATACTGCCCCTTGCGGCAAGCCAAACAGCGAGTTTTCGAGCATAAACTCCGCGTCCGATGTTTTCCCCTGTCCTGTTTGATGGAAGAAGTTATCAAAATAGAACGTGTTCGGATCGCGGGTGAGCGAGTTTAAGAACGGAGTGACTTCTTCACCGTTCAACTTATAGTTGATCACAAAATTTTGCAGCGACTCTAAATGAATGTAAATGACGTTTTTCCCTTTCGCGATGCCGAAATATTTCGGGTTCGGTTTGGCGTAGGTCGCCTGTACATGGTTCAGCACGGTCGTGATGTCGCTTTTGTTCGCGAACGCCCGCTGCGTTGACGATTTCATGCTTTGGATCGCGTCGTAAATCAAATAGTTGTACACGCCTAAATATTTGACGATGTAGTTGCGGTCAAACGTTCTTGTCAACAACTGCGGACGGTCGGCCTCAGCGAGCGCCAAGTTGACGCTGAACATTAAAATGGCCGAGGCAAAAATGGCCCCTTTTTTGAAACGGCCGGCCCGCACTTGCGGAAGCGAGAATCGCTTCGAGAAAACGATCACTGCCAAAATGATCGTGTCCAAGAAATAGAACGCGTCATACCAATGGATCAATTCCCAAATACTTCCGCCGAGGTCGCCAAAGTTTTTCGTTTGCGTCAACGTCGGGAATGTAATAAAATCACTGAAAAAGCGGTAATAGACGATATTGGCGTATAAGATGAACGATAAGATGAAATTAATAATAATGAGCCATCGGTAAACACGCGTCTCCTTGGCTAACAGCGCCAACCCAAGGAAAAACACTGTCGAGCTGATCGGATTGATCAACAACAAAAACTCCTGCATGGAGTTGCTGATGCCAAGATTAAACTCCACCAAATAAGCGGCGTAAGTCTTTGCCCAAAACAAGAGCACGGCAAAAATAAAAAAGCCAATGTATTGGTTAGGGAGAGAACGACATTTCTTCAGCCATTTTTCCCCAATTGCTTTCATGTCTTCTTCTCCTCCTTATGTCTGTCTTAAACGACGTTTATATCAACAACAAACAGCCGTTGCCTAACGCAACGCTTTTCGCGCTCTTACATCATTTTACATTGGAACGTCTCCATGTCAAGTAGCATAATACGTCTTTTGCCAAAAGTCAATGGAATGTTTTTATGGCTGCGCCCCCTTCCCCGCTGGCTTGCCTTTAAGCAGGAATGGACTGCCACTTATATAGACGAACGGCAGGCGAAAAGGTTTCACATGGGGGAATATGCTTTTGCTTATGGCCATGCCCTTTACCCATTTTATTAGACAAACCGGGCGTTATGATAAAAATTGTTGACAGTACTCGAATCTGTTCATTTTTGGTATATTTTCTCTATACATCAATTCACAACTATAAGGAACAAGAGTGAAGGGAAAGGGAGACAGATGAATCCAAAACGTCCATTTTTTGATCCACCAAAAATTCTCGTATTGGGCTTTGCGCTTATTATTTTCGTCGGTGCGCTGCTACTGATGCTTCCGATTGCGACCGTCGATGGAAAAGGACTTCCATTTTTAGACGCCTTGTTTACGGCGACGTCCGCCACGTGCGTGACTGGGCTTGTTGTTGTCGATACGGGGACGACGTTCACCTTGTTCGGCCAGCTCGTCATTTTGGCGCTCATTCAAGTCGGCGGGCTCGGGTTTATGACGTTCGCGACGTTGTTTGCCTTTTTGCTTGGCAAACGCATTTCACTGAGAGAACGGCTTGTGTTGCAAGAGGCGCTGAACAATTTGACGATCGAAGGCATCGTCCGGCTTGTGAAACGCATTTTGATTTTTACCGTCATTATCGAGGGGATTGGCGGGGTGCTGCTTGCCATCCGGTTTGCCTTTGATATGCCGCTTGGCCGAGCGATCTATTTCGGATTTTTCCACGCGATTTCAAATTTTAACAATGCTGGTTTCGATTTAATGGGCGAGTTTCGCAGCTTGACCGGCTATGTGGACGACCCGGTCGTGAGCCTTGTCGTGCCGATTTTGATCATTTTGGGCGGGCTCGGTTTTATCGTCATGAACGAAGTGTACGAATACCGTCATACGCGCCGCCTCTCCCTTCATACGAAAGTGGTGGCCATCACAACGGCATGGCTGCTCCTTGTCAGCATGGGGTTGATTTTATTGCTTGAGTGGAACAATCCGAAGACGATGGGGCCGCTGTCGATCTCAGGCAAGTTTTTGTCCGCGTTTTACCAAGCGGCGACTCCGAGAACAGCAGGCTCGAATACGCTGAACATCCCGGATTTGACGCAGCCGACGCTGTTTCTCATCATTTTCCTGATGTTTGTCGGCGCTTCCCCGGGCTCGACGGGGGGCGGGATTAAAACGACGACGTTCACGACCTTGCTCGGCGCCGTATGGTCGCAAATTCGCGGCAAAGAAGATGTCATTTTGTTTCGGAAACGGATCGTGTACGATACGGTGTACAAGTCGCTGACAGTGACGATGAGCGGGTTGTTTGTCGTCATGTTTGTGACGATGGTGTTGACGATTACCGAAAAGGGAAAAGACTTTTTAATGATTTTATTCGAAGCGACATCGGCGTTTGGGACCGTCGGACTGTCAATGGGGTTGACGCCCGATTTGTCCCCGCTCGGGAAGGTGATCATTGTCTTGACGATGTTTGCCGGCCGCGTCGGCCCGCTGACGATCGCTTATGCCGTTACGCTGCGCCGCCAGCCGGATCCGTTCCGCTATCCGAAGGGGAAAATGATGATTGGATAGAACAATGTCCGAAAGAAAGCAAAATGAAACGAGGATGAGCATATCGGCTGTTCATCGCGAAAAACGGTGAAAAGGCGGGAGAAATCGTCATTTTTTTCGCCTTTTCATCGTTTACAAAGGAAATATCGAGGAGTAATATATGGAAAGCAGGAACAACCTCAGATTTGCGCGCTGAATCCGTCATGGAGCGGGGGACCCAATGCTGCAACGTTTGTTGCTAGGGGTGAATCCGAACAGGAGGGGCATCTCTCCAAGCCCTAACCCGACAGCTAACCTCGCAAGCGCTTTGGGGAGGGACGAGTATGGCCTTAGAACATTTGTAGCCGTTGAGTGCGCCCTCAGCGGTTTTTTTCTTTTTCGTTCGTGCGTCAACTTTGTATTCTAAGAAGACCGGTGGTTGAAAGGAGAAAACGCTCCAGCGAGGAGCTTTTGCCAATGGATCAACGGCTCTTCTGCGCGTTCATGAACCAGTCTTTTTGAAGAAAACGTGGTTTTTCACCGATCTTCTAGAAGGCCGTTGATTTAACGGGAAATGCGGCGCAACCATGGCATTTTTCAAATTGAGAAACCTTATGAATGTTGCTCTTCTCTTCACTCGAGGAACATTGATTGACAGGACAATGATTGTTTTTCACCAGCTTTCTAGGGAGGAACCGAAGCATGGCTTCGCTGAAACGGTTGTTGATTGGAAAACCAATGGAGACGAAACGGTTAAAACATGAAAAATTGCCGAAATGGAAGGCGTTGGCGGTGTTTTCTTCCGATGCGCTGTCATCGGTGGCTTACGCGACGGAAGAAATTTTGCTTGTGCTTGCATTATTAGGGACAAGCGTCTTTTTCTACTCGCTTCCGATTGCCTTGGCGATTTTAGTATTGCTCTTGTTAGTGACGTTATCGTATCGGCAAATTATTTACGCGTTTCCGTCCGGAGGCGGGGCGTATGTTGTCGCCCGCGACCATTTGGGGACGAAAATCAGTTTAGTGGCTGGTGCGGCGCTCATGATCGATTATATTTTGACCGTCGCCGTCAGCATCAGCTCCGGTGTTGCTGCGTTGACGTCTGCGTTCCCAGCGTTGCTGCCGTGGAAGGTGGAGTTGGCTGTCGCTCTTGTCTTGCTTTTGATGGTGCTCAATTTGCGGGGGATTACCGAATCGGCGACCGTCTTCGCCTACCCGACGTATGTGTTCATTGGTTTCGTGCTGGTGATGATCGCTGTCGGCGGGTGGCAGTTGTGGCACGAAGGATGGCATGGCTTTACGATGCATGAGCATGCTTCCACTGCTCACATGTTTGCCTCCGGTTACAGCTTGTTTATTTTGCTGCGCGCCTTTTCGTCAGGATGCTCGGCGATGACCGGTGTCGAAGCCATTAGCAACGGCGTGCCGGCGTTTCGGCCGGACAGCTCGAAAAACGCTGCCATTACCATGGGATGGATGTCGGCGCTGCTTGGCACGATGTTTTTAGGCATCACCGTGTTGGCGGCAGGGTTTGGCGTTGCTCCGGTTGAGCATCAGACGGTCATTTCGCAAATCGGGCGCCATGTGTTTGGGAATGGCTTGTTGTTTTACTTGTTTCAGCTGACGACGATGCTTATTTTAGTGCTTGCAGCCAATACGAGTTTCGCTGGCTTTCCGCAGCTGACGTCGATTATGGCAAGGGATGGGTTTCTGCCGAGAAGTTTAGCGGCTCGCGGGGATCGCCTTGTGTTTTCCAATGGTATTATTTTATTGAGCGTGCTGGCGATTTTGTTGATCATTGTTTTTCATGCGGAAACCCACTCGCTGATCCCGCTTTACGCGGTCGGCGTCTTTCTTTCCTTCACTATCGGCCAGAGCGGGCTGATTAAAAAATTATGGCAACGGGAAGAAGGACCGAAAATCGGTGTGCTGCTTACCGTTGGAATGGGAGCGGCTGTCACCGGGATGGTCACGCTCGTCACGATGGTCGCTAAATTTACGCAAGGAGCGTGGGTCGTCATTGTGGCGATTCCGCTGTTCGTCTGGATGTTCATCCGAATCCATGAACATTACAAAAAACTTGGTGAGCAGCTGCGGCTTGACGAACGGGAGTGGCAACAGCGCGAAAAAATGCTAAAGCCAAAAGTCATTATTCCAATTTCCGGCGTCAGCAAAGTGGTCGCCCAATCCGTCCAGTACGCCCGCAGCATTTCCGACGACATTACCGCGGTGTCGATTATTTTCGACGAAAAGGACGAACAAAAGCTGCGACAAAAGTGGGAGAAGTTTTATCCGGACATCCCGTTGAAAGTCATCTATTCACCGTACCGAACCATTTTGTCGCCATTGTTAGAATACATCACGAAAGCGGAAAAAGAAGCAGACCGTTTGCCGGTGACGGTGCTCTTGCCTCAATTTATCGTGAAAAAGTGGTGGCATACGTTTTTGCATAACCAAACGGCGATCATTTTGCGCTTTTTCTTGATCATGAAAAAAGATGTCGTCATCGCCACGTTGCCGTATCATTTACGGGAATAATGTCGAGAAAAGAAGAAACATTTCCCCGGAAATCGATGTGTGTCGAATGGGGAAAAAGTCCCCTCTCCGTACGAAATTGCATATCGTACGGCAGAGGGGGAATGAAGATGTGGCTATGGGCATCAATGATTTTATTGGCTTTCAGCGTAAGCGTGGATGGTTTTAGTGTCGGGATGACCTATGGGATGGGGGGCGTCCGTTTTTCCCTCTTTTCGCTGGCGCTTATCGCATGCATGTCTGGGGTGGTAGTGTTTGTATCCATGAGCATTGGGAGCTTGTTGGCGCTCGTTTTGCCTGTGCAAGTCGAGAAGGGAATCGCTTCATTCATCCTCATAGCTCTCGGCGGTTGGGCGATGTACAACGTTTATAAGCCAAAGGGAGACGGAAGCGAGTTTTCCGCGGAGCTCGATGAAACAGGGGAGACTGACCGACTGAGCGGTGCTGTTCAAGTATTGAGACGGCCCGAACTTGGCGATCTTGATCGTTCAGGCACAATCAGCCGGAAAGAAGCATTGTTAATCGGACTCGCCTTGTCGATGGATGCGTTTGGCGCCGGGATCAGTTCGTCCCTTTTGCATTTTCCGCCGCTTTCGTTTGCTTTGTTGGTTGGCGTGTTTAATCTCATGTTCATCCGCGTTGGCTTATCATTTGGGTGTATGGTGTCGAAAACGGGAATCATGAAAAAAGCGACTATGTTGCCTGGGGTTGTGTTGATTGTCCTAGGGTTGGTCAAATTATTTCGGTGACACCTTTTGGGCGGCTCGTTCGTAATGCAAATGTGAAAATAGGTTGATGAAAAAGGAGAGAGGTCCGATGTGGAAAAAGTTTTTATCGAAACTCGGCATTGGCGCTGCGAAAGTGGATCTCGTGCTTCATCGCCCCCATGTGCGGCTTGGTGAAACGTTGGAAGGGGAATTTTTGCTGGAAGGCGGTTCGGTCGCTCAACAAATTCGAAAATTGGATGTCCTGCTGCAATTGGAAGTGCAAGCGGAAGGAAAGGTATATCGCCGAACCGCGGCGGTGATCCCGGTCGCTTCCTCGTTTACGATTCAGCCCGGTGAGCGGAAAGTGCTCCCGTTTTCGTATACACTGCCGCTCCATTTGCCGATCAGCCGCCCGACCGTGCGCTATACGTTCGTGACGCATCTCGATATTGCGGATGGAGCCGACGCGTACGATCAAGATGCCATTCACATTTTGCCGCCGATGGCCCTAGAGCAAGTGTTTTCCGTTTTGAGCGCCTTGGGATTCCGGGAGAAAGCGACATCCGGAAGCATTACGCCGCATGGACAGGAATTTGCGTTCTTCCCGGCGGGCGAATTTCAAGGGGTTGTCCAAGAAGTTGAGTTTTTTGCCCTCGTCGAGGAAGAAGGGGTGCGTTTGTATATGGAGATCGACGTCCGCCACGGCTTTGGCGGGGAACGCGAAATGAAACGGGAGCTGTTCATTTCGAACGAGCAGCTTCGCGACCCGGCGGCCTCGGCTCGCTTGTTGAAAGAAGCAATCGACGAGGCAGTGCATGCAGCGGGATCGTTTGCCCAGCCATCCGGGCATTCCTGGGCAACACCGCATTCCCCCATTTATGGACATCCAGCCGGCCATTATCCGTCCATCCACCATTCGCACCATGGCGGACATGGATGGGCCGGCGCCATTGGCGGATTTGCGGCGGGAATGTTGGCGGGAATGGTGGCCGAAGAGCTGCTTGACGATGTCGTTGATGATATCGCCGACGGGCTCGATGTTGATGATTGGTTTGATGGCGGCGATGGATTTGACGGCGGGGATCTGTTGTAACAGTGGCTGAGGAAGGCGTTTCGCTTTTCGCGGGACGCCTTTTTTGCTGGTGCAGGAAGCTCGGACAATAGTGACCATTTCCTTTTGGCAGGCATATACAGTAAATGGAAATCAACCAATGAAAAACAAGGGGAGAACGTGATCCATATGCATGGACAGATGCACGGCCATCGCCATTTGGCTTGGCATGAAACGTTGGAGTTGCATGAACTGATCGCTTTTCAAGCAAACGGGCTCATAAAAATGAAAAAGGCGGTCGGCAAAATCGACTGTCCTGAATTAAAAGGATTGTACCTTGAGACGATTCAAGGGCTGGAAACGAATTTGCGCGAGCTGCTTGCCTTCATTCCGGCGGCACCTATGATGGAAGAAAGCCGCGACCATGATGAGGGCGACCGCGCCTTGCATGCGGGTGATTTGCTTGGCTTTGCAAAAACATCGATGCGCAACTATGCGGCTGCCATTACGGAAACGGCTACGCCTGTATTGCGGAAAACGTTTGTCAAGCATTTGCTGAAGGCGATTGAAACGCACGAAAAAGCATTCAACTACATGCACGAACGCGGCTATTACCCGGCCTATGACCTCGCCCAGCTTCTTCATAACGATGTCCGAAATGCGCAAAAAGCTCTGTCAATGCGATATGAACAGTAACGGAACGCGCCGTCCCCTAGTGGGGCGGAATTTTTTATCCCCGTCACATAGGAGATGGAGGCAGGTGCATTCATACAAACGGCGAATATAGACTCCCATGAAGAAAAATTCGTCACCAATGGAAGGATGAAAATGCCCTCTGTTGAATATTATGGTTTTACATATTTTGGGCATTTTAAAAATAGGCATCAAACATCGCGAGGACAGGAGTGAACACCTATGCGTCATTACATTGTGTTCGATATCGGCGGCACCTATATTAAACATGTGGTCATGAACGGGCAAGGGAATTTTTTGGAAAAAGGAAAATATCCGTCAGAGCGGCACGATTTCGCCAAGTTTCGAGATGACTTGCTTGCTGTTGTCCGCCAGGCGCAGAAACGCTATAACATCGCGGGCATTGCCATCAGCTCAGCAGGCAGCGTCGACAGCGACATCGGCGTCATCGGCGGAAGCAGCGCCTTGCCTTGTATTCACGGTCCCAACTTTAAAGAAGTATTCGGCGGGGCGACGGGCCTGCCGGTGGAACTGGAAAATGACGCGAACTGCGCGGCGCTCGGTGAATTATGGAAAGGAGCGGGGCGGCACTGCCGCGACATCGCCTTTGTCATCGTCGGCACCGGCATTGGCGGGGCGATCGTGAAAGACGGACGCATCCATAAAGGGGCGCATTTGCACGGCGGGGAATTTGGCTATATGTTGATGGACGTCCGCTATGAGAACGGAAGGATCGAATGCAAAACATGGAGCGAACTGGCGGCGACAAGCGCGCTGATCCGGATGGCGGCTGAGGAAAAGGGGATGCCGGAGAGGGAGCTGGACGGAGAAAAAGTATTTGCGTTGGCCGAGAGCGGCGATGAAGCCGCGCAAAAGGCCATTGACCGGTTTTATTTTTCATTGGCCCAAGGGATTTTTAACTTGCAGTACGCATACGACCCGGAAAAAATCATTGTCGGCGGAGGCATTAGCAGCCGCCCCGATTTCGTCGACGAAATCAACAAGCGGCTTTCGGTGTTCTTGTCGCTCGTTCCGATCGCGAAAATCCGACCGGTCGTGGAGACGTGCCAATTCAAAAACGATGCGAACTTGCTCGGCGCTTTGTATCATTACTTGCAACGGCACGGGGAGTTAGGGGAAGCGTCCGGCCCGTCCCATTGAGCAGCAACAGGAAGTCGACGGTTCTGTCTCGAAAACAAGGCCGCTGCCCAGAAAAAGCGCGGGTAGTACAAGACAAAGATTTGTAGTACAATAGAGCAGGCGCGGCCAAATGCGAAGTGTTATTCCACCCGCTTGGCCCATATGTATAAAAAGGACGACCCCGCGCAGAAAGGATGGAAGGACATGCACTGGATGGAATTATGGAAGGCGATCATTTTAGGGATGGTCGAAGGGCTGACCGAGTTCGCCCCTGTTTCCTCGACCGGCCATATGATTATTGTCGACGATCTTTGGTTGAAGTCCACGGAGTTTTTAGGCAAGTACGCGGCGAATACATTTAAAGTCGTCATTCAGCTCGGCTCGATTTTAGCCGCTGTGGTCGTGTTTAAAGACCGATTTCTCGACTTGCTTGGTGTTCGCGGCCGCCATCCGGGCGGACATCCGCGGCTGACGCTCATTCACGTCATCATTGGCCTGCTGCCGGCTGGGGTGCTCGGCGTCTTGTTTGAAGATTACATCGATGAACATTTGTTTTCGACAAAAACGGTGCTGATCGGCCTTGTGCTCGGCGCGTTGTTGATGATCGCCGCCGACAAATTCGCCAAAAAAGCAGCGCGGGCGCAGACGGTCGACCAAATTACGTACAAGCAGGCGTTTCTCGTCGGGTTGATGCAATGTTTATCCCTGTGGCCCGGTTTTTCCCGCTCCGGTTCCACGATCGCCGGCGGGGTGCTTGTCGGCATGAGCCATCGCGCCGCCGCTGATTTCACGTTCATTATGGCCGTTCCGATCATGGCGGGGGCGAGCGGGCTGTCGCTGTTAAAAAACTGGCAATACGTCACCGCAGCCGATATCCCGTTTTTCATCGCCGGCTTCTTGAGCGCCTTTGTCTTCGCCTTGCTCGCGATCCGCTTTTTCCTTGAGCTCATCAACCGCATCCGCCTCGTGCCGTTTGCGGTGTATCGGATCGTGCTGGCCGTTGTCATTTATGTTTTGTACTTCTAATCGCACCGCCTGGCGGATTTGTTCCGCCGGGCGGTTTTCATTTGACGGGAAGTGAACACGGGAAGGCAGCAGCAAACAAACATGAACGCATGTTACACTTCAGCCTTGAAAATGACTGCTTGTATATACATCCATATTTATAAGGGAGATCATTTAACTGAAAAATCCTGTTCTCCAGCAGTGTTTTTTTAAATTGAAAAACCTTCTAAATCCGGTGTTCCGTTTTCGTAGAGAACCATCGATGGAAAAGGACAGGTTTTTTTAACCACTCTTTTAGAAGAAAAATTAGCGTTTTCCACAATTCAATCATCCAAACAATCCGAGTTCGATGGCTTTTCCCACCGCTCCCGCCCGCGACTTTACATCAAGTTTTCGCAAAATGGAAGATACGTGGTGCTCCACGGTTCGTTTGCTGATGTTTAATTGTTCGCTAATTTCGATATTCGTTTTGTCTTGGGCAATGAGCTCGAGAACAGCCAACTCCATTTCGGTTAGGGACGAACGATCATGGAAAACGAGATGGGTCGGAAATGATTTCACCCCTCGATGGCTTTCCCGAATGGCGTGAATAAGTGTTTCGACAGAGTCTTGTTTGGATACAAAGGCATAGGCGCCTGCCTCGTAGGCGGCGTTCATGTACTCCAGACAATGAGATCGAGACAAAATCACGACTTTGCATGCAGGAAATAATGATGAGATTTTCCTTGTCCAAAGGAGGCCGTTTTTCCCTTTGAAGCGAATGTCCATGACAATAATGTCAGGCTGATGTTGAGCGATTTTCTGCTCCAAGTCGGTCGGAGAGGAAACGGCGCCCACCACTTCCAAGTCTAGCTCACGTTCCAGCAACTGACGGATGCCATCCATGACAAGACAATGATCATCCACTAGCAGGACTTTGATCTTCACAATTTCTTCCCCCCCCCCCCGTAAAACATTGTGAGTGGCTGTTTATTTGGTTGAAACACGAGTTGCTGTGGAAAACGATGGAGTTTTGCAGGGGGATGAACGATGTGCCGTTTTGTCCAATGAGGCCGTCTCTCTCAGCCTAATCCATGAAAATTTTACAATATATATCAATCTCTGTAAACTAAATTTCAAAAAATAGGTATTTTTCGCAATGAAATTTGTGGAAAATACGGATGTTTTCGGGGAGTAATTTTGCTAAAGTAAAATGTGAAGCCGGCCGGCTATTCGTATATCATCAATCATTGGCGCTTTGTGTTGGATCAAAGCATGAAGTATAAAAGGGGGATTACTTATGTTTGGGATTCTTGCTTCGCCTAAAACCGTCCATATACTTCTGCGAAAGGTCATGACATTGGCTGGTGTGTTGATGCTTTCCATCATCGCTTTTGGCTTAGTAAACCCAAATCAAGCTGCAGCGTGGTTGCATCCAGGTCCTACCGTCCAATATCCAATTGAGGGAGGAAAATGGACATATGGCTTCTGGAATGCTATGGTTCGCTCCTACTACTATCATCCGAATTCGTGCCACGGTTCAACAGTTGTATACAATGGTGAGATGCTACGAAGTGTTGATACCCCACCAGGATTGACCTCTGCTGCTGAGAAAGGGGCTCTTAATTTTCCGTGGTCCGATGACGCCTATTATTATAGAATTTGCAAATAGTGAATCTGTTTGACTGGAAGCTTTTCTTTCACCCCTTCCCGAGCAGGATGGGGGTCTTTCTCTTCCGGACGGATGATGGATTAGGGAAGGGATGAGGCTCATGCATAAAAAAATCGTGATCGCTGTTTCCGCTGTGCAGTTTCTTCTCTTAGCTTTGGTGGCGGTCATTGTTTCGGATATCCATGACCGATTTTTTTCTGAGCAGCTGGGTGTGAAAGCGAAAGTGACATTGGATTTTAGCCAGTCTGATTTGCGTCAGGAAGATGTGTTTCAACAGTTGGGTGCGATGAGCGATCAATGGGAATTGGGATTGATGAAAGTCGCGCCAGATTTACGGGGGGATCAGTCAGGGCAGATCTTCGTTCAAGTGGGACAGAAAGGGGCATTTCCGAAGCGAATCGAGCGTTTTGGTCATGAGCCGGATGCGGAGATCCGCGATCGCCGCGCGTTGGCCCATTCGTTTGCCAATGGCGATTATTTGGTGACAGGGAAAACCGATCATATAGACGAGTTGAAACATTGGCTGACGTCACATCGAGTCGATCAGAAATGGAACGAAGAAACACTGTTGACCATTCTCCAATTTTTGATCATGCAAAGCGATTTCGGTGTAGCGCTATTGGCCGTTTCGATGTTGATGGTGTCGTTAGCCTTGTATTGGCTGGCGGTCAAGGCGAAAGGGCGTGCGTTGCGTGTGTTGGCGGGAGTTCCGACGTGGCGCATCCAATGTGAGGATTTCAGCCACTTTTTACTGGCTATGGTTCTCGCCGCCGCCATATTGGACGTCTTGGCAGCTCTTTATGTCGGTTTTGTCTATGGATGGGGATTCGTGCCTTACTATAGTAAAGTATTGCTTTTGGCTGAGGCGATGGTGATCTTCTCGACACTGGTTTGCGCGTTGATATTTTCTGTTGCCTCATGGCCGAATCCAGAGATGTTAGCGATGCGCGAGCCCGCTGTCAAGCGTTTGGCCAAAAGTTCGGCCGCGTTGAAACTAGCTGTATTTGCTTTCGTCCTTTCCACTGTCTCACCGGCGGTTTCAGCTTATACAAATGCAAGAAAAACGGCACAGGAACAAGTCATGTGGAAGTCGTTGGCTGATCAAGTGGTGTTGGTGTTCCCGTCCCGTCCGGGGAGCGCCGGGGGAGCGGAAATCGAGCAGTTATTTCAGACGTTGCAACCATCGGTCGGGGACATGGTTCGACAAGCGGAGACCGCCAATCGCGTGGTGTTATCGAAAGCGTGGACGGAAGACGATTTCGCCATCGATGGTATGACCATTGCGCCGTACCGTTACGTTATTATGGTGAATGAGCGATGGCTGGATATCGTTCGCAAGAAGAACAAAGGACTGTCTTTGGTTCCTCTTGCGCTGGAGCAGATTCCAAAGGATGCGAAAAAATTTCTGGAATCCTCAATTCCATTATATGTAAGAAAACAGCAGCAGGCAAGAAACATATGGCATGAGGTCAAGATGTATCGTTTGACCGGATCGTCCCCTTTTCCATTTGTCCGCTTTGGCGGGCAACTTGAGTTTGCCCAGCCGAAGGACGTGTTATTGTTGTTTGCACCTCATGTCCATGCATTATTCAACGACAATTTTTTGATCTCTGTTGCTTCCTCGTCGGAGTTGAGTTTTGTCGGATTAGAGGAAACACAGAAACTCGTATCTGAACGCGGCCTTCAGAACCGGATCCGCGTCAACTATATGGCGGAAGAAGGAATTTTGCGCGCGCAACTTTATGCCTATTTTGTGTGGCTTAGAGCTGGATCGATCGTTGCTCTTTTGGCAGCCTTGGCCATTGCCGCGACCATTAGCGCGTTTATTATGGCCGTGTTAAAAGCAAAGCGCGATTTCCCGCTTCGTCTTGCTGGGGCATCTTGGTGGGCGGTGTCGCGCGGGCGAATCGTGAAAGAGTGGGTTTTAGGGGGGATCGTGGTGATGCTGATTATGCTATTTCAAGGAACAAACGGCTGGTTGCCGGTCGGTCTAACGGGGGCGCTTGTGCTGCTTGCTTTGCCGTTCGTACATATTGGTGCGGCAGCTTGGGTGTTTGCGAAAAATTCCCTGCGTCAGTTGTAGAAAGAAAAAGGAGGAGTCGACTGCAATGAGGATTGAAGCCAATCAAGTGACGATGACCATCAATGAGCGAACGATTATGGAAAATGAAAGTGTCATATGCTCTCCTGGAGCCTTGACGGCGCTTGTCGGTCCAAGCGGAGCGGGCAAAACGACGCTTCTCCATGTGCTTGGATTGCTTTTGCGGCCGACAAGCGGGCGTGTATTGATTGATGGTGTCGATACAACCAGTTGGGGAGCTAAGCAACGTCGTCTGTTTTGGAAAAACCATGCGGCATTCATTCTCCAAGATTACGGAATTATTGAGGAAGAATCTGTCGCGTTTAATGTCACGATGACTTCGAGTTTGTTTCGCTCTAAAGTTGTAGGGGACGAGGAGCGGGTGCGCAAAGTGTTATCGGAAACGGGGTTGGATGGAAGAGAACGAGAATTGGCCGCCCGTCTGAGTGGAGGAGAAAAACGGCGTTTGGCGATTGCACGCGCTCTCTATAAAGATGCACAAGTCATTTTTGCTGATGAGCCGACGGCTTCTCTTGATGAGGCCAATGGCGATCGCGTCATTGAGCTCCTTCAATTATTGGCGAAGCAAGGGAGAACGGTCATTGTCGCGACCCACGATGAGAAAATGATGCGCGCTGCCCATGCCGAGCATGCGCTAAAGGGAATGCGACATGGTAGATGAGGAGAAGGGGGGACGAATCAAGATGGCGAAAAAACGATGGTGGGGCATTGGCGTTGCCATTGTGTTGGTCGGCGGATTTTTAGTAGCGGGAGGGGGGATTGGTTTGTCGCTCATCCCGTTTCCAGGCAAACAGGAATTTGCTCGCCCCGAATGCGGAAAACTGCCGAGCCAATCGGAGGTGAGACGCGCATTGAGTCAGCACCGGGATCTCGTGGCTCGCTTGGAGAACGTGGGGAAGGGAGTAAGCGTGAAGGTGGGGGCACCGTGCGGAGATCATGCAGATGAAGCGCTCATCCGCATTGTTTATCATACAAAGGCGGAACGGGATGCTGTTTCCTCCATTTTGGCTGACCGCAGTTTCGGGGTTCCGGTTGAGCTAATCGAAAGATGAGATGGTGTTGATTTCTCAACTTGAGAAGGGACGTTTTTGAGCTGCTTTTGCTTTTTCATTCAAATCACCGTCCTTCTAGGCACCCGACGATTCGGAGTTCTTTCGCTCCTTGGATCTTTTACGCGTGGGGGCTTTGCTTCGTTTTCGCATTTGATTTCCTCCATGCAGCCCCGTATATCCAGTTCATGAAGAGCCGTTACAAAGGCTCGGCATCGATGTTGAGTCGAGAGAGATGGGGAGGTGAAAGCGCTGCTTTGTCAGCAAAGAAAAAAGATTCTTGCTCTTATTCTGTACTATAAGTTATAATACAGTCAAATCACTTTAGGTGTAGCCCCATCGCATAGACAAGTTATCGAGAAGACATCGTTATTTCTGTGCGGCCTTATTATTTATTCCAAATGAATTGTGATCGGCTTGAGCCGGTGTGAGGAAAAAACGAGGCGATGCCGAAAAACGGACACAGGTTGGCCGCATCAGGCATCGCCTGTTTTTACAAACGGGCGGTGTCTTGAATGATCGCAAGCAGCGTTTGCAGCGGATCGCTCGCGCCGGCTTTATCCATGTTTTTCCGGTAACGGTCTTTTTGGTCGTACAGGCGGCGAATGGCGGCTTGCAGCGATTCGTTCGTTAAATCCTCTTCCATCAGCACTTCCGCATAGCCTGCTTTTTCAAACGAGCGGGCGTTTAGGATTTGGTCGCCGCGGCTCGCCGCTTTGGACAGCGGAATGAGCAGCATCGGCTTGCGCAAGGAGAGCAGTTCGAAAATGGCGTTCGCCCCGGCGCGGGAGACGACGATGTCGGCCAAGGCGAGTAAGTGGGGCAGCTCTTCGTTGACGTATTCGAACTGTTTGTATCCTTTTTGGCCTGCGAGGCTTGGGGCGATGTTCCCTTTGCCGCAAATGTGGATGATGTCAAATTCGGCCAGAAGCGTCGATAGGTTGGCGCGCAAGGCGTCGTTGATTTTTTTCGAGCCTAAGCTGCCGCCCATCGCCAGCAAGACCGGTTTTTTTCCGTCGAACTGGCACATCTTCCTCCCTTGTTCGGCGTTGCCATCCTTCAACTCTTCGCGGACGACGGCGCCGACGTAGACGGCTTTATCGGCATTGACGTATTGCCTCGTTTCCGGGAAGGTGAGGCAGATTTTTGTCGCAAACGGCATGGCGATTTTGTTCGCAAGCCCCGGGGTTAAGTCAGATTCATGGATAATCGACGGCACGCCGTTCAGCCAAGCGCCGAGAATGACGGGAACGGAGACGAATCCGCCTTTTGAGAAGACGACGTCCGGTTTTTCTTTTTGGATAAGGCGGTACGCCTGCCAAACGCCTTTTAACACGTGAAACGGATCTTTAAAGTTTTTCCAGTCAAAATAGCGACGCAGTTTTCCGGTCGAAACCGAATAGTACGGGACGCCGTCGATGCGGCCGATAATCTCCCGTTCGATCCCTTGATGAGATCCGATGTATACGATATCCCACCCAAGCTCTTTCAATTTTGGAATCAGGGCGACGTTGACCATGACATGGCCGGCCGTGCCGCCGCCGGTTAAGACGATTTTCTTTCGCAATGCGGATCACCTGTCTTTTTTCATCACTTGTGTATCGTTATGTATTATAGCAGATTCTACATGGCTTCGGGAGGAAACTGAGCGGTGATGCTTTTCGTACTAGGAAATGAGGAGACCGGATGGTCTGCATGAAATTTTTATCATTTTCTTTTTGATTTCTCATCTGTTTGTTATATGATAAATCATCTAAACTATGATCATATCAAAAATAGAAAGTTCATTTTTCTATTGGTTCATCACCAAAAGATGTACTTGACTTTTAAAGACAAACATGATAGCAATGTTGCTCAAAGAGATGTGTGGTATAAAAAGGAAAAATGCTGTTTTGGTTTTCCTTATCATGATCGTCTTTCTTTGTCAAGTACACTTTGTGGCGAAGAGCCTTTCTATTTTCAGAGAGGAGAAATATTGGTAAAGTACAATTCAAGAGGTGAATGCCATGTGGGCTTGGCTGTTCGTTTGTTTCATTGCGGGAATTGCCATTTATGGGATTGTACCGACGATCATCATTCGCAAAAAGCGGGTGCGTTTGTTTCGGGAAGGAACGGCATCCGATTGCCTTGCATTGACATTTGATGACGGCCCCGACCCGTATTATACGCCAAAACTGCTCGATTTATTAAAGAAATATGGCGTGAAGGCCACGTTTTTTGTTGTCGGGCGCAAAGTCGAGCGCTACCCGCATATTGTGCGGCGGATGGCGGAAGAAGGACATGAAATCGGCATTCATAATTACCGCCACATCAGCAATTGGCTGTTGCCGCCGCTTTGGTTGGATTGGGGGGTGCGCCGAGCGGCCGAGGCGATTGAGCGGGCGACGGGTCAACGCCCGGTGTATTACCGTCCGCCATGGGGCCATTTTAACGCTTGGACGCCAATTGTGCAAAAGCGGTATATGACGGTGTTATGGTCGCATATTCTTGGCGATTGGAACGAAAAAATTGGTACAATGGAATTGTTCCGCCGCTTGCGTTCGGCCATACGCGGCGGGGCGGTGATTGTGCTTCATGACAATGGGGATGCGTTAGGTGCTGACAAACGCGCGCCAGAGCAAATGTTGTCAGCGCTCGAGTTGCTGTTTAAGGATGAAGCAGCGAAAAAGATGCGTTGGGTGACGATTACGGAACTGAGAAATGTGCAAACTAATACACAAATCTCGGCGATGTAGTGGGGGAGCTATGGATACAAGCGTATGGTTGCCGTATGTCCAGTCATACGGATATGTGATGCTGTTTTTATTTTTGTTTTGCGGCATTGTCGGCATTCCGGCGCCGGAGGAAAGCTTGCTCTTTTTGGTCGGCGTGATGGTTGCCAAGGAGCAGTTGCTGCTTGGACCGTCGCTCGCTTCATGCTGGGGCGGGGCGATGGTCGGCATGGTGACGGCATACGGCGCCGGTCGGTGGTGGGGGGCGCCGTTTGTGCAAAAGTACGGCAAGTGCGTCGGAATTACGGCTGAACGTTGGGAGCGGGCTCGCCGCTGGTTTGGCCGCTATGGTAAATGGGGGATTTTGTTCGGCTGCTATGCTCCCGGGGTGCGGCAAATTTGTCCGTATATGGCGGGAGTGAGCCGGTTTCCGTTCGGGCCGTTTTTGCTGTTTGCGGCGTTTGGGACGGCAGGCTGGGCGGTGCCGTTGACCGTGGCTGGGCTTCTGCTCGGCCAGCATATCCGTCTCCCCTTGATTGTTTTTCCGCTTGCCGGATTGGTGCTGTTTTTGCTGTTTTTGCTTGCAGCGTGGATTGGGCAGCGGAGGCGCAAAAAATCTCTCGAAAGCTAAAGGGTGCGATCGATGATGAAAGTATTGTTTTTGCCGCTGTTTCAAATGAATACGGGACATCATAAAGTAGCCGATACGTTGATGGATTTTTTGCGCCGCCAGTTTCCGGCGGTCGAAAGCAAAAAGATCGATTTTTTGAGCTATTGTAATGAACTGATGGAAAAAATGGTGTCAGAGGCCTACTTGCGCTGGATTCGCTCGCATCCTGCTTCGTACCACCGTGTGTACAAAACGCTGATGTACCAAGAGCCGCCCCGGTTTGAGTTCATTTCGTTTGAGCCATGGCTGCCTTATTTTGAAAGCAAAATGAAAAAGATGGTGGAAGAAGAACAGCCGGATTTAATCGTCTGCACCCATTCGTTTCCGTCGCGCATTTTGCAGCGGCTGAAGCGGAAACGGGTGCTGACGGTTCCAGTTGTCAATGTCTACACCGACTTTTTTATGAACAGCATCTGGGGGAAACGGTTTATTGACTATCATTTTGTTCCCCATCAAGAGGCGAAATGGGAGCTGATCACGAAGTACGGGGTTGACAAAGGACGCATCATCGTCACTGGCATCCCAGTGCACGATGTGTTTATGAATCGGTCGGAAGCGAGACGCAAGCGGCAGCCTGCTCATGTGCTTGTCGCCGGTGGAAACCAAGGGCTCGGCAATATGCTGGCGTTTTTGCGGGCGGCCCGCACGTCAACGTTGTTCCGCTATTCGGTGCTGTGCGGCGCCAATCGCCAGCTGTACGAGGAAATCGCCAGCTGGCGGTTGTCTCATATCCGGCCGCTTCCATACATCGCTGACCCGGAAGAGATGAATCGGCTGTATGAAGAGGCGGATGCCGTCATTACGAAACCAGGCGGGGTGACGGTCAGCGAGTTGCTTCATAAGCGCATTCCGATTTTTACGATCGATTGCTTGCCTGGGCAGGAGCGCATCAATTTGCAATATTTGCAGCAAAACGGTCTCATTTATCATTTAGTTGAGCCAGAAAGCGGCGAGCGGCACATGCTTCGCTTGTTGACGGATGATGTGGAGAAAAACCGGTTTTTCCGCCGTGTGTCCGATTATTTTGCCGGCGTGGAAAAAACGGGGCAAGAAGCGCTCGCCGAAGTGGTGGCGGCCATGCCGCAGCGCATGGCTTGGCGCGTGTTGCATCCGTAGCGACAGAAGGTGTCCCAAAACGGTCGGGACACCTTTTCTTATTCCTGTATATATGTGTAAAACAAATGCCGGAAAACGATATGTTGTGCTTTGTTGAAAGAAGAACCACCTTTGGAGACAGCCTCACTTTTTTGTGCCTTATCGCTTATGGGGGGTGGCGAAACAACCTGCATCGTACATATAAAATATCAGACTGTTGGGCGCGAAACGTGTTACAATAGGAACGATGGCCAAGGAAAGAGGAGGAACGATGATGAAAACGAGAGTTGGCGTGCTATACGGCGGCAAATCGCCGGAACACCAAGTATCGTTGTCGACGGCGATGGCGGTGATGAACGCCATTGATCCTCATAAATTCGATGTCATTCCGATTTACATTACACCGGAAGGTCAATGGATCAAGGGCGAACAGCTGACCGGACCGATCGAGGAAATCAAGCAGCTGCAATTCACTTCGGCGGCGACCGCCTTGATTCCGGTTTCCTTGAACCAAGTTCCGGCTGCCGATTCGGCTGCGGAAGGAAACGAGGAAACGATCGATGTCATTTTCCCGCTTTTGCATGGGCCGAACGGCGAAGACGGAACGGTGCAAGGGTTGCTTGAGATATTGAACATTCCGTATGTCGGCAACGGGGTGCTTGCTTCCGCGGTCGGCATGGATAAGGTGATGATGAAAAACTTGTTTGCCCAGGCCGGGTTGCGCCAAGCAAAATATATCGCCGTGACGAAGTACGATTGGCAAAAAAGCGGCGAGACGGTGTATGACCGGATCGAACGAGAGCTTGGCTACCCGTGCTTTGTCAAGCCAGCCAACGCCGGTTCGAGCGTCGGCATTTCCAAATGCAAGCAGCGCGGCGATTTAAAAGCCGCATTTATCGAGGCATTTCAGTATGACCGAAAAATTATTATTGAAGAGGCGATTGTCGGCCGCGAAATTGAAATCGGCGTGATCGGAAATGATGAGCCGATTTGTTCGGTCGTTGGCGAAATTGTTCCCAAAAAGGAATTTTACGACTATGAAGCGAAATACGAAGACGGGCAAACCGAATTGATCATCCCAGCGGACGTAACGAAAGAACAGTATGAGACGATCAAACAAATGGCCATTACGGCGTTTCAGGCGCTGGATTTGTCTGGACTTGCGCGCGTCGATTTTTTCCTCACCGAAGATGGCGCCGTTTATATCAACGAAGTGAACACGATGCCAGGCTTTACGCCATACAGCATGTTCCCGCTTCTTTGGCAGCACAGCGGTGTGCCGTACCCGGAGCTGATTGAACGGCTTATCGCGCTCGCATTGGAACGACATCAAGAAAAGCAGACGATCACGTACATGTTCAAAAAAGAAAAGAGGTGAGAGCCGATGATCAAACGGACAGTGCGGCAAATCGCCGAAATGGCTGACGGACAGTGTTTAAAGCCGGAATGGGAGAATATGGTCGTAAGCGGTGTGTCAACCGACACAAGGACGATCCAAGCCGGCAACTTGTACGTTCCGTTGCGCGGTGCGACCTTTAACGGCCACGATTTCGTGCAAGAAGCGGCGCAAAAAGGAGCCGCCGCCGTACTCTGGGCGGAAAGGGAAGGAACGCCGCCGGAAGGTGTGCCCGTGGTCGTTGTGGATGATACGCTTTTGGCATTGCAGCGGCTCGCCGCCCGCTACCGCGAGCAGCTTAGACTGAAGGTGGTCGGCGTCACTGGCAGCAACGGCAAAACGACGACGAAAGATATGATTGCCGCGCTGCTGGCGACCAACTACCGCGTGCAAAAAACAGAAGGGAACTTCAACAACCATATCGGTGTGCCGTTGACGCTTCTTTCGCTTGACGAAGGGACGGAGATGGCCGTTGTCGAAATGGGGATGAGCGGGTTTGGCGAAATCGAGCGGCTGACCATGATCGCCCGTCCGGACGCAGCGGTCATCACGAATATCGGAGAAGCACACTTGCAGGAGCTCGGGTCGCGGGAAGGCATCGCCAAGGCGAAACTTGAAATTTTAGCCGGTTTGCACCATGATGGTTTATTCGTCTACCACGGCGATGAGCCGCTTTTGACGGAGCGCGTGCCGAAGTTGCCGCTTCCCCGCCATGTCGTGACGTTCGGGGCGGGCGAACAGAACGATTACTATCCGACCGATGTGCGCATTGAAGCGGGAGGAACATCGTTTGTCGTCAATGCGCTCCCCGGACGGACGCTGTTTATGCCGGTATTAGGCAAACATCATGTGTACAACGCGCTTGCCGCCATCGCGGTCGCCCGCTTTTTCGGCATCGGTTGGGAAGACATCGACGCGGCTCTCTCCCGCCTGCAGGTGACGCGCATGCGCACGGAAGTCATCAAAACAAAATGCGGCTTTACGGTCATTAACGATGCTTACAACGCCAGCCCGACATCGATGCGCGCCGCTTTGACGCTGCTTGGGGAATTGAATGGCTACCGGCAAAAAATCGCCGTATTGGGTGATATGCTTGAACTTGGTGACGAAGAAGCGGCGTTTCATCGCGAGATCGGGGAGATGCTGCGGCCGGAAATGGCGGACTACGTGTTCACTTACGGAACATTGGCGCGCCATATCGCCTCGGCGGCTGCCCCATTTTTTGATGATGGGCGGGTGAGGGCGTTCGACGATAAAGCGGCGTTGGCTGAGGCGGTGCGTTCCGTCGCGTCACCGGATGATATCGTGTTATTGAAAGCATCGCGCGGCATGAAGCTCGAAGAATTGCTCTGGTATTGGGGAGAAAATTAAGCGAACGGCAAAAACTAAAAGCGGCGTCATGGGCGCCGCTTTTCATTCGAGCGGGGGTGGGGATGATGATCGGATGTTTGTGCCTTCACGGTTTTACCGGAAGTCCGGAAGAAGTGATGCCGTTGGCCGACTATTTGCGGGAGCGGACCGATTGGATCTCACATTTCGCACCCTCTCAACGAAAATCGGGAGGATTTTTTGCGCCCATCGTCGAATGAATCCTTGACACACAAGGAAAGTGAAGGAGTTTTTCTCTCATGGATGTGCAAGTCAAAGCGGTCTATCGCAATTCTTATTTGAATATCATAAGTGCTCTAGTCAAGGAACTGGGCCTTCCCCCATTGATTGACCATCTCGTTCCCGCCCACCCGCAGTGCCAGACTCGAGCCAGCGATGCCGTTCAGGCCATCCTCTACAATATGTTTGACGGCCGGCAAGCCCTCGTTCATCTGGAGCGATGGGCTCAGGAGATCGATCTGGAGAAACTCATCCGTTCCGGGCTCCATCCTTCCCAGTTGAATGACGATGCCTTGGCTCGTCATCTCGACCGCTTGTATGAGGCCGACATTCACAAGGTCATCAGCACTTGCTTGATTCAGATTTATCGCAAAGAAGGCCTTTCCCTCCGAGCCTTTCACGCCGATACGACGGACAAGACCGTTTACGGCGCCTATGAATCGGCCTCGTTAGAAGTCTTACAGATCACACATGGTTACAACCGCCATCATCGTTGTCAAAAACAGATCGGCTTCGGACTCGTCGGCAACGAGGACGGCATCCCGTTTTACGGCGATGGGCACGACGGCAATCGATCGGATAAGGCGTGGAATCCTGAGGTGCTGTCGCGGATCCACGAACAGTTCAAACAAGCCAAGATCGACGATGAATGGATTTACGTGGCGGATTCCGCTGCGATGACGAAAGACACCTTGGCGCAAACGAAAGCCGCCAACGCCTTTTTGGTCACCAGGGGCCCTTCGTCGCTTCGGATCGTGAAACGAGCATTAGCGGAGGCCGAGGCCGCCAACATCACGTGGAGCGAACCTTTTGCCTTGGCGGAGAGAAACGGCGCGACGCATCGGGTATGGGAAACGGCCTCGACCTATGAAGGCCACCCCGTACGCTTGATCGTCGTCGAATCGAGCGCGCTCGACCAGCGCAAAAGAAAAACGCTCGAAAAAGAACGAGTCAAAGAAGCGGAGCTTCTTCGCGAGGAACAAGAGCGTTGGGAGCGCCATCCCTTCTCCTGCCGGGAAGACGCGGAACAAGCCTTGACATCCCTCAAGGCGTCCCTTCGCCCTCGGTTTCATCGGGTCAAGGCCGCGGTCGAAGAGATCGTGCGTCCGAAAAAACGGCGCGGACGGCCGAAAAAAGGGGCGGAACTGGACATGGAGACGGTGTACGCCCTTCGCTTGAACGTAGAATTCGACCAAGATGCGTGGGAACAGGCGAAACGGAAAGCGTCCCGGTTTGTCCTCGTGACGACCGTTCCGAAGGAATGGAAGGGTCAACCTATGGATGCCCAAGAGATCTTGAAGCTGTATAAAGGGCAAATCTCGGTGGAAATGAACTTCGCGTTTTTGAAAGATCCGTTTTTCACGGATGAGATTTACGTCAAAAAACCAGAACGGGTCGCCGTATTGGGTGATTTGTTTCTGTTGGCCTTGGCGATTTACCGTGTTTTTCAGCGCCGGGTGCGTCCGTTCATCACACCGGAACACCCGTTAAAAGGGGCTGGAGGCCGCAAGCTGACCCGGCCAACCGGACAGGCGATTTTTCAGCTGTTTCAATATGTGAACGTCATCCTGCTGGAGCTGCCGGATGGACGCATTCAACGCGCACTGGATCGCCCCCTCAACCCGGATCAGCGAAGGATTTTGCAGGGATTGGGCATGGATGAGAGCATTTATGTGTAACGTGATACGGAACGACGATCGATGGTAAAAAAAGGATTACTATCGCTCGTCGTGTTGGTCGAAACGTGATTCTGAAAAACGAAATCAAAAATTTTTTCTTTCTACCCTGTTAGGGTGCGAAATGTGAGTTGGATGATCGAAACGCCGACCTTACCGGGACACGGAAGCGAACTGCGGTTGAAAGGAATTACAGAAAAACGTCTGAAAGCCCACGGTTTCAATCGTGGGATGAAAGACGGCGTTGCTCGGTAATCCTTAATCGGATTTGCTTAGAGCAACCATTTTTATCTTTAAGTGTCGCAGTATAATCGTTAAACTGATATAATTTATATATGGGACAAGAATATCGAAGAACGAAAACAACTGAACGCTATGTGGAATCTCAAAAGAAAAGGGGGTGAATCCATGCCCACGATCACACTAAGGCTGGAACTGCACAACCCAACGAAAGTCAAACAAGACATGTATGAACGGATGACAGAAGTGAATACCGCCTTTGCGAATTGGCTGTTGAATCATCCCAAGCTGAATCAAGCGACGAGCAAACTGTTTAAAGAGTTTTCGTCGCAGCGGTTTCCTTCCGCCGTCGTGAATCAAACGATTCGAGAAGTGAAGTCCCAAAAGAAAAAACAAAAGGCAAAGAAGTTCCGAACATTTTGGTGTTGCTTTAACAATCAAAACATAAAGGTGGAAAAGAAAGGAGCGTTCTACACGGTTTCCTTCCCCACACTGGAGAAACGAATTGGCGTGCCTGTCGTCACGCGCCCCTATCAAGAGGCATGGCTGAATCGGCTGATCCATGGAACCGCCAAACAAGGGGCGGCCAAGCTCTACAAAAAGCGAAAGAAATGGTGCTTGGCGATCGCGGTCGCATTTGAAGTCAAGCCGCGGCACGAAACAAAGGTGATGGGGGTTGACGTTGGGCTTCGCTATATCGCCGTTGCCAGCGTAGGGACGAAATCGTGGTTTTTCAAAGGGAACCAATGCGCCTTTGTGCGCCGACGATACGCGGCTTTGCGGCGAACGTTGGGCAAAGCGAAGAAGCTTCATATGATTCGCAAAATCGGCGATAAAGAGTCCCGCTGGATGAAGGATATGAACCATAAAATCAGCCGTCAAATCGTCCGTTTTGCGCTCGCCAACGGTGTTGGCGTGATTCGGATGGAAGATTTGGCGGGGATTCGGAAACGAGCCGCTTCGGCAAAAGAAGCAGGACGAAATCTTCATTCATGGGCGTTTCATCAACTGCAAACGATGATTGCCTACAAAGCCGAAATGGCGGGCATTCGGGTGGAGTGGGTGAATCCGACCTACACCAGTCAAACATGCCGATGCGGGCATCGGGAGAAAGCGAACCGAAACGGCATCCACTTCCGATGCCAAAAGTGCGGATACACCATCCACGCCGACTTGAATGGCGCGATCAACATCGCCAAAGCGATTTCGGGCTTCGCCGCCTAACCTAGAAGGCCGGTGAATTAATGGGGCATAGACTTCCCTCATGTCGAATTTTGGAGGCCATTCTCCCCGCCATTTGGCGCCAAAGGACGGGAGGACGAGCAGGACTTCCTGCTCCAAATTCCGTTTTTGCGCACGCCAAAGAGCCGGTCCCCCCTCGTTTTTTTCGAAACCGGCACAATCGCTTCAGATTTTGCACGACGGCGGTCAACAACGCCTGTTCTTCCATGGCGTCCAGGCCCCGGCTTCGGGCCCGGTCGAGCCCATGACATTCCTTCCCTTCGGCGAACACATGCTCACAACGCGTGCGAAGGGCTTGAATAGATCGATAACCGCCCTGTTGCTGAAGGAGCCTCGCTTGGTTGCGAATCTGAACTTCTCGGACTTTCGCCTGGCGTTGTGCTTCCTGAGCGGGATCCTTTGCCCGGCGCTTCCAGGTTGGAATCTCCTCCATCTCCTTGCGGCGCAGCGACACGAGCGGCGTAATGCCTTGGGCGAAGAGCGCTTCCAAATACTCCGTGGTGCCATATGCTTTGTCCGTAATCGACGGGTGGCGGAATCGAATCGAAGCCAGCTGCTCCAAACTCGTCTCCCGTTCCGCCGTTCCGGTGGCCACGCTCGCTTTTCGAGATAACATGACGCGTGACCGGACATCGATGACATCGTGCACCAAATACCGAGGATACGCTTCCTGCCCTTTGCCTTTCTTGTACAACCGAGCATCCGGATCCGTCACGCTTCGATGGGTTTGATTGGAAAACGTGGTTCCACGGAAGTTTCCTCGTTCTTCGGCATGGGCGCGCTCTCCTGATTGGGGAGACGGAGAAGGCGGATCGTCATCGGGATCCCGGTCAGCCTCCGAGGACTCGGTCTGTTCATCTTCCCGAGCGGTGCGGGCCAGGCAGTCTTCCAACGTCTCCACCGGAGCGAGCTTGACCTCCCGCAAGCTGTGGATCGAAGCATTCGCCCGCACTTGGGTGCCATCAGCCGCCGCATGGACATCCGGAGAGACCAGCCCCGCCGCGATGCACTGGTCCACCACATAGGTCATCAGCCGATCAACGATTCCGTGTTGACGCCAGCGTTTCCGTGTTTTCACGAGCGTCGTTCGATCCGGAAGCGTGGGATGATGCGGGTCGGGATGGAGCACGGATTCAAAGTCAAGACCGCAAAACCACAGGTATCCGGCATGCATCGGGAGGATCTCATACAACTCCCGCTCGGAGTGATCAAACAAATACGAGAGCAGCATCAGGCGAAGCAGCCGTTCCGGATCCGCCGCCGGGCGACCCGTTTTTTCCGTGTACAGGGGAGCCACCCAATCGTGAATGACGGAAAAGTCAACCGCTTCGTTGATTTGGCGCAGGATATGATGTGGGGGAACCAGGTCCTCCATGTCGATGACTTGAAACAGCCGAGGCTGAGTCGAAGGGTTTTTGGGGGCTTTCATGATCCATTCACGCTCCATTCCAACGATTTTTCCTCCTTTTTCGACATAAGCCCCCTAAATCCCTGCCTTAGAGTGTACTTTTTCACCGGCCTTCTAGCGCACTGGTCACAGGTGCGCCGCCCATTGGGGTACAACTTAACCCGATGGGACGGGGTGATGACACACCCCTGAACTTGGGCGTTGTCTGAACCAGAAATGGATGAGGACGCGAACGACCCAAGAATCCCACGCTCTTTAGGTGTGTGGAGTGTCAAATACGACCAATGGATCGCGGCGGCGGAACAAGCGTTTTTAGCGCTCCATCACCGTTGCAGTGCGGTGTATGTCATTGGGTTTTCAATGGGTGGAGTGATCGCCGTCTACTTGGCGGAAAAATACCCGGTCACCAAGCTTGTGTTGTTGAGTGCGGCGTTTTATCATTCCCAACCGAGAAGACCCCCACTTCTACACGTGAGCGGAAGTGGGGGATGAATCGGCATTCGCCATCACTCTCTCTTGCCTTCAACGAACAAAAGGTGTAAAATAGAGGATAGAACAAATGTTCTGTAAGGGGGAGGGAAGGTCATGCACAAAGCCTACCGCTTTCGGTTGTATCCCACCCGAACACAAGCGGAGCTCATCCACCAAACGATCGGGTGCTGCCGGTTTGTGTACAATCACTTTTTGTCCGAATGGAATCAGGCGTATGAAACAACAGGGGCAGGGCTTAGCTATAACGAGTGCTCCAAGCGGTTGACTGCGTTGAAGCAAACGCTCCCGTGGCTGAAAGCGCCCGATTCGACCGCCTTGCAAAATGCATTGCAACAGTTGGCCGAGGTGTTTGACCGATTCTTCGATGGAACGGCGAATGCTCCCCGCTTTAAAAGCAAAAAACACCCGAACCAGTCGTACACCGCCCAGTGCAACTGCCATTTTTGCGCGTTGCCCACGCCCATCATTGCAAATCACCGCATAACATGGTATGATAACTGTCAAACCTTTCTCTCGGATAAAGGGACGATTTTTTATAAGGAGTTTGAATAACATTGACGACATTTCAAGAATTAGGATTAAGCCAAGAAGTGATGAAAGCGATCGAGCGGATGGGGTTTGAAGAAACGACCCCGATTCAAGCGAAAACGATTCCGCTCAGCCTGCAAAATAAAGACGTGATCGGCCAAGCACAAACCGGAACGGGGAAAACGGCGGCGTTTGGCATTCCGATCGTTGAAAAAGTGGATGTGAAAAACAGCGCCGTTCAGGCGCTTGTTGTGGCACCGACGCGTGAGCTCGCCATTCAAGTATCAGAGGAGCTGTATAAAATTGGCGCCGTCAAGCGGGTGCGCGTCTTGCCGATTTACGGAGGTCAAGATATCGAGCGTCAAATCCGTGCTTTGAAAAAGCATCCTCATGTGGTCGTCGGCACGCCGGGCCGCATTATCGACCATATTAACCGTGGGACGCTTCGCCTTGACCATGTGCATACGGTCGTTCTTGATGAGGCTGATGAAATGCTCAATATGGGCTTTATTGAAGATATTGAGGCGATTTTAAGCCATGTGCCGACCGAGCGGCAGACGCTGCTGTTCTCGGCGACGATGCCGGATCCGATTCGCCGCATTGCTGAGCGCTTCATGAATGAGCCGGAGCTTGTCAAAGTGAAGGCGAAGGAAATGACCGTGCCGAACATTCAACAGTACTACTTAGAAGTGCACGAGAAAAAGAAATTCGACATTTTGACCCGGCTTCTTGATATTCAGGCTCCGGAGCTCGCGATCGTGTTCGGTCGCACGAAGCGGCGCGTCGATGAGCTTGCGGAGGCGCTCAACTTGCGCGGCTATGCAGCGGAAGGCATCCACGGCGACTTAAGCCAAGCGAAGCGGTTGTCGGTGCTGCGCAAGTTTAAGGAAGGAACAATTGAAATTTTAGTGGCCACGGATGTCGCGGCGCGCGGCTTGGATATTTCCGGCGTAACGCACGTGTACAACTTTGACATCCCGCAAGACCCGGAAAGCTATGTCCACCGGATTGGGCGCACCGGGCGCGCCGGCAAGACGGGGGTGGCGATGACGTTTGTCACCCCAAGGGAGATCGGCCAGCTCCACCATATTGAGCGGACGACGAAGCGAAAAATGGAGCGGATGAAACCGCCGACGCTCGATGAGGCGCTCGAAGGCCAGCAGCGCATCGCGATCGAAAAGCTTCTCAACGTCGTTGAGACAGAAAACTTGTCGTTTTACCGACGGGCGGCGGAAGAACTGCTTGAGGAACACGACTCGGTGACGATTGTCGCTGCCTGCTTGAAAATGTTGACGCGCGAGCCGGATACGACGCCGGTGAAATTGACGGAAGAGCCGCCTTTAGCGGTCAAGCGGGAGAAAAAGCGGGGCGGCCGCCCGGACTCAGCCCGAAGCCGGACGAAAAAACGGCGGATTACGGCGCATTAAGCGCCGTTTTTTCATGGGCTGAGCATGTAAAACGACGGCCGTTCGGGGCGGATGGACAAAAAAGGGGCAAGCAGTCCGCCGGCAGCGAAGCCAAATAGATGGGCCAATAAATTCCCATCTGGTGTCATGATGCCAAGCAGCAAATGAACCGCCATGACCGAAAGCAACAGCTGGGCGTGGCGGGGGGCGACTAAGTCGCGGCGGAATAGGGCGAGGTAGCTGTACATGCCAAACAAGGCGAAAATGGCGCCCGACGCCCCGACATGGGTGTACAGCGGCGGCAGAAGGAATAAAGTGGCGACATTGGCGCCGATTCCGCCTCCGATATACAGAAACAAAAACTTTCTTTTCCCAAGTGCGCGCTCTAACCAGGGGCCAAACAGCCATAAGGACAAACTGTTGGCGGCCATATGGTGGAAATCGCGATGCAGCACGAGCGGACTGACAAGCCGCCAGTACTCTCCATTGCGAATAGCGCCGTTCGTCCCGACGGCGTATTGCCAAACGGGCTCAAGCGCTGTTAAGGGAAGAGAAAACAACAGCCATACGACGATATGGACCAACAACAAGGCGGCAACGACAGGATAAAGGCGAATAAATGATCGAACATCGCTGGCATATGGAAACACGGGCTGATCTCCCTTCTTCGCGAAAATGGGACGTTTTTATAAACCATCTTATGCGGATCTCTCATGAAAAATTTGTCCGACCATCCGGACGGATAGGATAGGTGAGGAAGCAGTGATCGTCGGCATCGGCATTGATATTGTAGAGTTGGAACGGATCCGCTCCCTTCTCGAGCGGAACTGCAAATTTCCGGAGCGAATTTTGACGCCGCGCGAAAAAGCGCAGTTTGGCGAGTTGCCGCCCGCAAGACAGGCAGAGTTTCTCGCCGGACGATTTGCGGCGAAAGAAGCGTACGCCAAAGCGCTCGGAACGGGGATCGGGCGGCATCTATCGTTTCAAGACATCGAGATCGTTTCCGATGAGCACGGGAAGCCGAGTATTGCTGCCCGCCGCGATGGCGAGGTGGTTCATCTATCCATTTCCCATAGCCGTGATTACGCCGTCGCCCAAGTCATCATTGAGCACCTTGGGCCGATGATGTCGACTGATGCTTGCCATGGCTAGTCTGCATATTCCCGAAAGTTGTCTCATATATTGTAGTGCATGGGCAGAAACCGATATATGAGGCAAAGGGGTTGAAGCGATGGGCAGAAACGTGCTGATGGCATTGGTCGGCATCATTTTTCTGTTTGCTTTGGCTGGCTGCGGGTCGAAGTCGCAGGAAGAGGTGCTTAAGGCGCTTGATGAAAAGATGGATGAGATGACGGGCTATCAGGCCGAAGCGAAAATGACGTTCCGCACCGGTGAGAAGCCGCAAGTGTATCATGTCGAAGTGTGGCACAAGCAGCCGTCCTACTACCGCGTCAGCTTGAAAAACGCCGACAAAAGGCAAAGCCAAATGATTTTGCGCAATGACGAAGGGGTGTTCGTCTTCACGCCGGCCCTCAACAAAAGCTTCAAGTTTGTGAGCGATTGGCCGAAAAACAGCAGCCAAGCGTATTTGTATGAATCGCTCGTCAAAGACATTTTGAGCGATTCCAAGGCCAAGTTTAAGGCGACGAAAGACTACTATGTGTTCGAGACAAAAACGAACTACCCGAACAGCGAAGTTGTTCCAACCCAAGAGATTACGCTGCGCAAAAAAGATTTGGCGCCCGTCTCGGTCAAAGTGATGGATACGGACCGGAAAGCGCTGTTGACGGTCGAGTTTTCCAACGTCGAGTTTAACAAAAAGTTTGATGATGATGCGTTTGATACAAAGAAAAACATGACTGGAGCACGCCTTGAGGTGCCGACGATGGCGGAAGGAAAAGAGCAAGTGATGGCCGTCATGTACCCGAGCCAGCTCCCGAAAGGGGTTCAAGCGCTTGAGGAAAAAGAAGTGAAAGGTGAAAATGGCACGCGCGTCATTATGACCTTTGGCGGCAAAAAATCGTTTACACTCGTGCAGGAAAAAGCGGATGTGCTTCCGGCGACAAGCATGCCAGTGCTTGTCAACGGCGACCCAGTTGATTTAGGATTCACCATTGGCGCCCTCACTGACCGAACGTTGACATGGTCGTACAATGGAGTCGAGTTTACGCTGGCTTCAGACGATTTAACGCCGGAAGAAATGGTGATGGTCGCCAGCTCAGTGCAAGAAAAAGCGGCAAAATGACAGCCCGGTTTTGAGAACAGGCGGCTCTCCGCTTCGAAGCGGAGGAGCTGCTTTTTGTTTTTGAGAGAGCGGTGCGGGCACCCCAGCAGGTGAAATGCAGCGCCGTCCAACTTTTTCCGCCGTTTTTCTCATTTTTCCGCCGCTCATCCTATTCCGTCTTCCCCAGGAACATGGTAAACTAAAAAAGGAATCGAATCGATTCAAGCGCTTTCAAACTGGCTATGACTAGAAAGGCAGCGAGAGAGGATGGATGAGTTTCACCGCGATACATGGGCGGAAATTGATCTGGATGCCATCTACGACAACGTCGCGAATTTGCGCCGCTTTTTGCCGGAAGGCACGCAAATTATGGCCGTTGTCAAGGCGAACGCCTACGGGCACGGCGATGCCCAAGTGGCGGCAACGGCGCTCGAAGCGGGCGCTTCCCGCTTGGCCGTCGCCTTTTTGGACGAGGCGATTGCCTTACGAAAAAAAGGCATCGATGTCCCGATTTTAGTGCTTGGGGCGTCTCGTCCCAAGGATGTGGCGTTGGCCGCCGAACACCGCATCGCCTTAACCGTGTTTCGCTCTGATTGGCTCGAGGAGGCGTCATCGCTGTATAACAGTTCGATCCCGATTCATTTCCATTTAAAGATGGACACGGGAATGGGACGGCTTGGGGTGAAAGACGAAGAGGAGACAAAGCGAATAGCGGCCTTGATCGACCGCCATCCGTCCTTTGTGCTTGAAGGGGTGTATACCCATTTTGCGACCGCTGATGACGTGAATACGGAGTACTTTTCGTATCAATACGCCCGCTTTTTGCATATGCTTGACTGGCTGCCGTCGCGGCCGCCGCTCGTTCATTGCGCCAACAGCGCGGCGGCCCTTCGTTTTTCCGATCGAGCGTTCAACATGGTTCGCTTTGGCATTTCGATGTACGGGCTCGCCCCATCGCCGGACATCAAGCCGCTCCTCCCATACGAATTGAAAGAGGCGTTTTCGCTCCATAGCCGCCTTGTACACGTCAAAAAACTGCAACCAGGCGAAAAGGTGAGCTACGGTGCGACGTACACTGCGCAGACGGAAGAGTGGATCGGCACGATTCCAATCGGTTATGCGGACGGCTGGCTGCGAAGGTTGCAGCACTTTCATGTGCTTGTTGGCGGGCAGCGGGCGCCGATCGTCGGCCGCATCTGCATGGATCAATGCATGATCCGCCTGCCGGGGCCGCTGCCTGTCGGAACGAAGGTGACATTAATCGGCCGCCAAGGGGACGAAGTCATTTCCATCGATGATGTCGCCCGCCATTTGGGCACAATCAATTATGAAGTGCCGTGCACGATCAGCTATCGGGTGCCCCGTATTTTTTTCCGAAATAAGCGTATAATGGAAGTGAGAAACGCCGTTGGTCGCGGATGAAGCGATGCATAATCTGCTTCGGAAGACAAAGGATAGAAAATGGAGAAATGACTTTGCAGCGCCGTTGTTTAATGGTATCATGAAGTGGAAGCAATGAATGGCTGCAGTTCGTGGAGGTGTATATTTGTGTCGGAATCTGGCGCAACAACGGAAATCGTCGTTCGTTTGCCGCAGTCGCTGCTGACGGAACTGGACGTGCTCGTAAAGCAGGAAAACGGCAACCGCAATGAACTCATTTATCAAGCGACGAAAATGTACATTCGCGAGCGGAAGAAACGGCAAATTCGCGAGGCGATGAGACGAGGCTACATGGAAATGGCGAAAATCAATTTATCTATCGCTTCTGAAGCGTTTCATGCTGAATACGAGGCCGACCACACCGTTGAACGCTTAGTTAGCGGGGGGTAATGCCTTGATTGTCAAACGTGGCGACGTGTATTTTGCGGACCTTTCCCCGGTCGTTGGCTCGGAGCAGGGCGGCGTGCGCCCCGTGTTGGTGATCCAAAACGACATCGGCAACCGTTTCAGCCCGACGGTGATCGTAGCGGCAATTACGGCGCAAATTCAAAAAGCGAAGCTGCCGACGCATGTCGAGATTGACGCGAAACGCTACGGGTTTGAACGCGATTCGGTCATTTTGCTTGAGCAAATCCGCACGATCGATAAGCAACGACTGACCGATAAAATCACTCATTTGGACGATGAAATGATGGATAAAGTCGATGAGGCGCTGCAAATTAGTTTAGGACTGATCGACTTTTGATTAGGAGCGAAAAACTTTTGATTTTGGCATAACAGCGAGCGGGAGAAAACAGCGTTTTCGGTTGCCAACGGGCGGACGAGCGGATGGGGAAAGCGGCGTTGACGTGCGGCATCGGTCTTGGTTATGTTCACGCTAATGGCGTGAGATGGGCAGATCGGCCTCACGAAACGGTCTGTCCCTCCATCTTTGTTTATGTATATTGTTTCACAAAGCAGCTGCGCACAAGTAGCGCTTTTTTTATGCCCAATATCATTAAGGGAGGGAAACGCTTGGGTAACGAACAGCGGCTCATTCAGGTCATCGCCGCCGAACAGCAGCTGGCGGCGAAGCAAGTCGAAAACGTCATCGCACTCCATCAAGAAGGAAACACAATCCCGTTTATCGCCCGCTACCGGAAAGAAATGACCGGGGCGCTCGACGAAGTGCAAATTCGCGAAGTGCTTGAGAGATGGGAGTATTTGCAGCATTTAGAACAACGGAAAGAAGAAGTGCTCCGCCTCATTGACGAGCAAGGGAAGTTGACGGAAGAGTTAAAAAACGAAATTATGGCGGCCACGAAGCTGCAGCAAGTCGAAGATTTATACCGCCCATACCGGCAAAAACGGCGCACGAAAGCAGCGATCGCGAAAGAGAAAGGGCTTGAGCCGCTTGCCGACTGGCTCCTTTCATGTCCGTCAGCCCCGACTCCCGAAGAGCAGGCCAAGATGTTCATCAACGAAGAAAAAGGAGTCGCGACCGTTGAAGAGGCGCTGCAAGGAGCGAAAGACATCATCGCTGAAAAAGTGGCCGATGACGCCGCTCTTCGCCAATGGGTGCGCGAACAAACGTGGCGAAAAGGGGCGATCGTTTCCACCGTCAAGGCTGCGGAAAAGGACGAAAAGAACGTGTATGAAATGTACTACGACTACGAGGAGCCGCTCGTCAAAATCGTTCCCCATCGCGTCTTAGCCTTAAACCGCGGTGAAAAGGAAGAGGTGCTGCGCGTCTCGATCAAACCGCCCATCGAGGACATCGTTCGCTATTTGCGGCGAAAAACGATCGCCGATGAATCGTCCCTGGCCGCTCCAATCGTGGCGGAAGCGGTGGAGGATGGGTACAAGCGGCTGATGGAGCCTGCCATTGAACGGGACATCCGCAACGAGTTGACGGAAAAAGCGGAGGAGCGGGCCATCCATATTTTCGCTGAAAACTTGCGCAAACTGCTTCTTCAGCCGCCGCTCAAAGGAAAAACGGTGCTCGGCATCGACCCAGCCTATCGGACTGGGTGCAAGCTCGCCGTTGTCGACGAAACGGGGAAACTGCTTCGCATTGACGTGATCTATCCGCATCCGCCGCAAGAGCGAAAAGAAGAGGCGCGTGCGAAACTTCTTCGCCTGCTTGACGACTATCGTGTTGACATGATCGCCATCGGCAACGGAACGGCATCGCGGGAAACGGAGCAGTTTGTTGCCGACACGCTCAAGCAAGTGCAGCGCGACATCTTTTACTTAATCGTCAACGAGGCCGGAGCGAGCGTCTATTCGGCGTCCGACCTTGCACGCGCCGAGTTTCCTGACCTGCAAGTCGAAGAGCGGAGCGCCGTCTCGATCGCCCGCCGCGTCCAAGATCCGCTCGCCGAACTCGTCAAAATTGATCCAAAATCGGTCGGCGTCGGCCAATACCAGCACGATGTGTCGCAAAAAAAGCTGGCTGAATCGCTCCGTTTTGTCGTTGAGACGGTCGTCAACCAAGTCGGCGTCAATGTCAACACAGCGTCTGTTTCCCTGCTTCAATACGTCTCGGGGCTGACGAAAACCGTTGCGGAAAACATCGTCAAGCGCCGCGAAGAGCAAGGGAAATTCCGCAGCCGTGAAGAGCTGAAAACGATCTCGCGGCTCGGGGCGAAGACATACGAGCAGTGCATCGGTTTTTTGCGCATCGTTGACGGTGATGAACCGCTTGACCGCACGCCGATTCACCCCGAGCGGTATGCGGAAGTGAAGCAACTGTTGCACACGTTAGGCTTTACGACTGCTGCCATCGGCAGCCGCGAGCTGCGCGAGGCGCTGCAAACGCTCGATATCGAAGCGACCGCAGCTGAACTTGGTATTGGTGAACTTACACTCTGCGACATCATCGATGCGTTGTGCCGTCCGGAGCGAGACCCGCGCGACGAGCTGACGAAACCGTTATTGCGCAAAGACGTCTTAAAGATGGAGGACTTGAAGCCAGGCATGGAATTGGAAGGAACCGTGCGCAACGTCGTTGACTTCGGCGCCTTTGTCGACATCGGTGTCAAACAAGACGGGCTTGTGCACATTTCGAAGCTAAGCAAACAATACGTGCGCCATCCGCTTGATGTCGTCTCGGTCGGCGACGTCGTCAAAGTATGGGTCGAACATGTCGATGTGGCGAAGGGGAGAATTTCGCTGTCGATGGTGGCGCCTGAAGAGTGAAACGGAGAAAGCACTGCCTCAAGAGCAGTGTTTTCTCCAATAAAAAAACCAACATTGGTTCAACAATTTAATTTGCTCGCGGTTTTTCTCGTAATAGGCTCGTCTCATCTGATTTTTTAGCCATGTAGGCAAAACAGTCACCTCCTTAACAATGGAAAGGTAGTATATAATTTATGTAGCTCTGCATTGATTGTTCCGTGTCAAAAAGATCAAGGAGAGACCTGCCATGAACCAAACGCAGCTGCAAGCGCTCGTCGAACAAATTTCCATCAACACATTCGGCAAACCGTTCCGCCATACCGCCTCCTTCAACCCGCGGCTTCGCACCGTCGGCGGACGCTACGTACTGCAGACCCACAACATTGAGCTCAACAAAAAACATTATGAGCTGTTCGGCGAAGAAGAGTTGATCGGCATCATCAAGCATGAGTTATGCCATTATCATTTGCACCTCGAAGGGAAAGGCTACCGCCACCGCGACCGCGACTTCCGCGAGTTGCTCAAACAAGTGGGCGCGCCCCGCTATTGCCGTCCGCTTGAACAAAAAGCAGAGACGCAGAAAACGATTCATACATACATGTGCACGTCATGCGGCCTCGCCTACCGCCGCAAAAGACGGATCAACGTAGACCGTTACGTCTGCGGACGTTGCCGCGGCAAGCTCAAACTCATTTCCAGCCAACGCCAATGATCAAAAAACATTTTGCGAAAAAAGGTTGACAAGCAAGATGGCCGTGTGCTAAATTATAAAAGCCTTCGCCAAACGGCGAAACAAGTTGTAGGAAAAACATATTGACAAATGACAAACAGCTCAATATAATAAACAATGTCGATTGTCAGGTGAGATTTCACATAGTTCAGCGACGAGCATCTGCATCGTCGAATATGCTTCGAGTTGCCTCGATGCATCCAACTTCTCTGAATGAACTTGCAGAGGAAGAGGCAGCGAGCGTTTGCGCAACCATTCCGCAATAGCTCAGCGGTAGAGCAACCGGCTGTTAACCGGTAGGTCGTAGGTTCGAATCCTACTTGCGGAGCCATCTCCTTGGAGAAGTACCCAAGCGGCTGAAGGGGACGGTTTGCTAAACCGTTAGGTCGTGGCTTTACGGCGCGCGGGTTCAAATCCCGCCTTCTCCGCCACTTTCGATTTATACGTGGCCCGTTGGTCAAGTGGTTAAGACACCGCCCTTTCACGGCGGTAACACGGGTTCGAATCCCGTACGGGTCACTGACAGCGGGGGGATTCCCCGCGGGTTGCGGTCCCGTAGTGTAGTGGTTAACACGCCTGCCTGTCACGCAGGAGATCGCGGGTTCGAGTCCCGTCGGGACCGCCACACCATTCGGTCGCTGGGCCATAGCCAAGCGGTAAGGCAACGGACTTTGACTCCGTGATGCGCTGGTTCGAATCCAGCTGGCCCAGCCATTCTTATGTTTATATAAGCCATTAGTTCAGTAACGAGGGTTACATCTTCGAATTTGCTTCGAGTTGTCCCGACGCATACGACTTCCTTGAATGGGCTGGTAGAGGAAGGGACATCGTAGGTTGTGAGTGTATACTTAACTATGAGCCATTAGCTCAGTAGGTAGAGCATCTGACTTTTAATCAGAGGGTCGGAGGTTCGAGTCCTCCATGGCTCACCATGTTAGCGGGTGTGGCGGAATTGGCAGACGCACCAGACTTAGGATCTGGCGCCTCACGGCGTGGGGGTTCAAGTCCCTCCACCCGCATGTTCAGTTGATACGCGGTCGTGGCGGAATGGCAGACGCGCTAGGTTGAGGGCCTAGTGGGGGCAACCCCGTGGAGGTTCAAGTCCTCTCGACCGCATCTCGCAAAACTAAAAAGCTGTTGACAACAATAAGAGAAATTGCTATAATAAAGCCTGTCGCTTTGGAGAGCGAATATGCGCTCGTAGCTCAATTGGATAGAGCATCTGACTACGGATCAGAAGGTTAGGGGTTCGAATCCTCTCGAGCGCGCCATAATCGGGAAGTAGCTCAGCTTGGTAGAGCACATGGTTTGGGACCATGGGGTCGCAGGTTCAAATCCTGTCTTCCCGATTTTAATATCCGAATCGTATATGGATGCAGTTTATGGTAAAACTTCAGCCGCGAGCCTTTACTTCGCTGAATAAGTTGCGAGTTGTCTCCATGCATCCAACTTCTTTGAGTAAGCTAGCAGAGAAAGAGGAATGGATTTGGTGTGGCGAGTGTCAATCAAACAATATGCGGGTGTAGTTTAGTGGTAAAACCTCAGCCTTCCAAGCTGATGTCGTGGGTTCGATTCCCATCACCCGCTCCATAAAGAGTTTACATCGTTTTTGTATCGTTCCTTGAAAACTGAACGAAACGAAGCGCGTGCGCCACGGCGTTTTTGGCGTCTGTGGCGTGAAATTAGCC
>NZ_BCQG01000013.1 GCF_001544315.1 Geobacillus jurassicus NBRC 107829 | reverse complement strand
CTTGCAGCGTTTTTTTTTTCGTGCAAACAAACGGAATGCATGTAAAATAGAAAACGAGGTGACTTGCGACGTGAAAAAACAGACGCTTTCCGAATGGATCGAACAGCTCCGCCAAGATCCGAACGTCGTCTATTGGCATGAAATCGAACCGAAAGAAGCGAAACTCGCACCGTTTCCAGACGAACTTGACCCACGGCTGCGCGCCGCGCTTGAAGCGCGCGGCATCACTTCGTTGTATACGCACCAGGCGTCCGCTTACGCCGCGGTGCAAAGTGGGCGGAACATCGTCGCCGTAACGCCGACCGCTTCCGGGAAAACGCTTTGCTACAATTTGCCGGTGCTCGATGCCATTGCCAAAGAGCCATCCAGCCGCGCCCTGTATATTTTTCCAACAAAGGCGCTTGCTCAAGATCAAAAGAATGAACTGAACGAGATCATCGTCGAAATGGGCGTGCCGATTTACAGCCATACATACGACGGCGACACGGCGCCGGCGCTGCGGCAAAAAATCCGTCAGGCGGGTCATATTGTCATCACCAACCCGGACATGCTTCACACGGCGATTTTGCCGCACCATACGAAATGGATTTCTCTTTTTGAACAACTGCGCTACGTCGTCATCGATGAACTGCATACATACCGCGGTGTATTCGGCAGCCATGTGGCGAATGTCATCCGCCGCTTAAAGCGCATTTGCGCCTTTTACGGGAGCCGACCAACATTTATTTGCACGTCGGCGACGATCGCCAACCCAAAAGAGTTGGCCGAGCGGCTGATTGGCGAGTCTGTGACGCTCATCGACAACAACGGGGCGCCGCGCGGGCGGAAATATTTCGTGTTTTACAATCCGCCGGTTGTTGAGCGGACGATGAACATCCGCCAAAGCGCGACAAAAACGGCCGTTGCGCTGGCAAGCCGGCTGCTTGTCAACCGCATTCCGACGATCGTGTTTGCGCGCAGCCGCGTCCGCGTCGAGCTCATCTTGAGCCATTTGCAGGCGGCAGTGAACGAACGAATCGGCGAAACGACGATCCGCGGCTACCGCGGCGGCTACTTGCCGAACGAGCGGCGCGCCATTGAAAAAGGGCTGCGCAGCGGCGAAATTATCGGGGTTGTCAGTACGAATGCGCTCGAGCTCGGCGTCGATATCGGGCAGCTGCAAGCGTGCATTTTAACCGGCTATCCGGGAACGATCGCCAGCACGTGGCAGCAAGCCGGGCGCGCCGGCCGGCGCCAGGGCGATTCGCTCGTTGTGATGATCGCAAGCTCGAGTCCGCTTGATCAGTACATCATCTCCCATCCGGAATACTTTTTCGCCCGCTCGCCGGAGACGGCGCGCATCAACCCGGACAATCTGCTCATTTTAGTCGATCATATCAAATGCGCCGCCTATGAGCTTCCGTTCCGGCGCGGCGAGACGTTCGGCGGCGTTGAAGTCGAAGAGGTGCTCGACTTTTTGGCTGAGCAAGGGGTGCTTCACGAGCGCGCCGGGCGCTGGCATTGGATGAGCGACGCGTTTCCGGCGCATGATGTCAGCTTGCGTTCAGCGGCGCAGGAAAATGTCGTCATCATTGATATTTCGAACACCGCCCGTCATCGCGTCATCGGTGAAATGGATCGTTTCAGCGCGATGACGCTGCTTCACGATGAAGCAATTTATTTGCACGAAGGGACGCAATACCAAGTCGAAAAACTTGATTGGGAAGAGAAAAAAGCGTACGTCCGCCAAGTCAATGTCGAATATTTCACCGATGCGAATTTGGCGGTGCAGCTCGATGTGCTGTCGGAAGACCGGAGCGAAACGTACGGGCCCATGACGGTGCGTTATGGCGATGTATCGGTTCGGGCGATGGCGACGATTTTTAAAAAGATAAAGCTGTCCACGTTTGAAAACATCGGTTCGGGGCCAATCCGCCTTCCGGAGGAAACGCTTCATACGTCAGCGGCGTGGATGGAGTGGGAGACGGTGCCATCGCGCTTTTCCCCGGCGTTGTTTGAGCAATTGCTGATCGGCATGGCTAATGTGCTTGGCCATCTCGTGCCGGTGTTTGTCATGTGCGACCGCTCTGATGTTCACGTTGTGCCGCAGCTTAAGGCGCCGCATTCCGGGCGGCCGACGATTTTCCTTTATGACCGTTATCCGGGAGGGGTCGGCCTATCGGAGGCGGTGTTTGAACGGTATGGGGAAATCATGGAGCGTGTGAAAGAATGGGTCGAGCGCTGTCCGTGCGCGGACGGCTGTCCATCGTGCATTGGCGCCTCGAACGTCGACGGTCCGTCGGTAAAGCGCGAGCTCGTCGAGTTTTTAAACGAACAGCTCGCCGCCTGGGCCGGCCCATCTGTTTAAGCGCCGTTATGCGCGGCGCTGCCGAGCTCGTGTCAAGAAAGGAGGGGGATCGGACGGATGAAGCCGAAGCTGGCGCAATGGAAACAACTGCTTGCCGCCCGGCATAAAAAGAAAACTGATGAAGAAAAAGAAGAGCAGCCGGACAGCCGGCCAGCGGCGGACGTGCCGTTTGCCGACGTTTGGCGGGAGTACGGCGCCAAGCCGTATTGGTTTGCCGGCGATTACTGCCTTATTAGGGAAACGGTGTATCCGGTTGACTATCAGCACGGCCGCCATCGGCTCGGAGCGCTGTATGAGGTGCACGAAAGATGGCAGGAGGCGCCGTTTTCCCATCCGCTCTCCTGCCGCGGCTTTGCCGTTAGCGACTTATTCTTTTTTGACACGGAGACGATGGGGCTTTCAAGCGGGGCGGGAAACGTCATGTTTTTGCTCGGCTACGCCCGCGTGCTTGGCGACCGCATCGTCGTCCGCCAGCATGTTTTGCCGCATCCGGGGGCGGAAGCAGCGCTCTATCAAAGCTTTTTGTCTGACGTCGATTACACGACGCTCGTGACCTATAACGGGAAGGCGTTCGACTGGCCGCGCCTGAAAACGCGCCATGCGCTTGTCCGCGATATGGTGCCAAAATTGCCGGCGTTCGGCCATTTTGATTTGTATCACGCCGCCCGCCGTTTATGGAAAGACAAATTGGATTCGCTGCGCCTTTCGGAAGTGGAGCGGCACATTCTTCATGTCGAGCGGGACGATGATGTTCCGGGTTTTTTGGCGCCGATGATGTACAAGGAGTTTTTGCAAACGCCTCATCCAGACCGGCTTATGCCGGTATTGCGCCATAACGAGCGCGATGTGTTGTCGCTCATTGCCCTCTACATTCACTTATCCGTTCAGCTGCTTGAAGCGGCCCAGCTCGCTGATCCCCAGGAGCAATTGGCCGCCGCCCGTTGGCTCGAGGCAATTGGGGAAACGGCGGCTGCTAGCGGCGTGTATAAGGAAGCAAGCGGCAAAGAGGCGAAGGAAGCGCAAGCGGCGAAATGGCAGCTTTCGCTTTTGTATCGGAAAGAAAAACGGTATGAAGAGGCCGCTCTCCTTTGGCGCGACTTGTTTGTCCACGGAAATGGCTATTGGAAGGCGAAAGCCGGGCTTGAATTGGCGAAAGTGTATGAACATTATTTCCGGGATGCAGCTGAAGCGCACCGCTATGCGGCTATGGCATATGAAGCGTGGCAGTCGCTCGCTAGGATGAGCCGACAACATAGCGAGAAAGAAGAAGCGGAATGGCGCAAACGGCTCGCGCGGCTTGAACGCAAGAAAAACGGGTGAGAACCCGTCCATTTCCCTGGCAAGCGCAAAATGTGACAGAAAACGAAAATGTTTCGTCTTTTTGTTGTGAATCTTGTAGAAAAAAGAAAAAACGTGTACAATGGCATCGGAATGAATGAAAACGATGGCAGGGAGAAGAAGACGATGCGGAGCATGTATAAAAAAATTTTGTATCTCTTTTTTGTTGTCGTCGGCCTGACGTTTGTCGTGTTCAATTATGTATATTGATGAATGACGAAACATCCGGCGCCGCACAACGGTGCCAAAGGACCGAGCGGCGATGGCGAAATACCCCCGAAGCGTCGGGGGTGAAATGGCTGCTGAAAATGGGTGTCTATACTAGTACGAGTCCGCTCTGTTCATCATAGGCTAGTATTGTCAATGAACAGCCTAACTTGATGAAAGGAGAGGAACGCTATATGCATTGTCCGCCCAATGTGACGGCGCCGATCGTCCATCCGCCTTTGTGCTGTGTGAAGCACCATTTCCAAGCAACGGTGGTGCCGCATATTCATCCGTCGCATACGACGCACGTTTACCATCATTTATATGAACATCATCACTATTTCCCGCATACCGAATCAGCTGTCGCCCAGGCCGCCAATCGGCATTTGTATTGCCCGGGGCCGGTGCCGCCGTTTCCAGTTGGATGCTAAAATGCCGAACAGAAGCCGCTTTGCCGGCTTCTGTTTTTTATCGTGAGCGGTCGGCGCTAATCGGTTGGAGGAAAGTTGGTGCATGCCATGCGGTTTTTTTGTTTGGCGCGGCCAGCGAACCATCAATTGACAACCGACTGAATTTCTGAAAAAATAAAGAAAAGATGATCGTTGAATGCGGATTGAGGTGAAAAGCCATGTCAGCCCATCAGGTGAAACTGACGCCGAAAGACATTTTGGAAAAGGAATTTAAAGTAAGCATACGGGGGTACAACCAAGACGAAGTGGATCAATTTTTGGATCTCATTATTAAAGATTACGAAGCGTTTCAGCAAGAAATTGACGAGCTGCGCCAGGAAAACGCCCGGCTGAAGCGGCAAGTCGAGGAGCTGCAAAAACGGCCGGCGATGTCGGCGGGAACGACGAACTACGACATTTTGCAGCGCCTTTCCAACTTAGAAAAGCACGTGTTTGGCCGGAAACTGTATGAATAACCAGCCGGCTGGGCGACGTTGATGCAGGTGACTTCTAAATTTTTTTCTTGATTCTCACACCAAAATCAGCTATACTGTAAGATGCTCGCAGCGTTAATCATGTTCGGGTAATCGCTGCGGCCGGTTTCGGCCGTAGAGGAAAGTCCATGCTCGCACGGTGCTGAGATGCCCGTAGTGTTCGTGCCTAGCGAATCCATAAGCTAGGGCAGTCTGGCTTCGGCTGGGCTGACGGCGGGGAAAGAACCTACGTCCGCTATGCGGATATGGTTCGATTACCCTGAAAGTGCCACAGTGACGCAGCTCTAAGGGAAACCTTAGAGGTGGAACGCGGTAAACCCCACGAGCGAGAAACCCAAATGATGGTAGGGGCACCTTCCCGAAGGAAATGAACGGAGGGAAGGACAGGCGGCGCTCGCTGCCTGTAGATAGATGATTACCGCCGGAGTACGAGGCGAAAGCCGCTTGCAGTACGAAGGTACAGAACATGGCTTACAGAACATGATTAACGCGGTGGTTGGAACCGTGAAAAGCCCTCCTGCAAGAAGGAGGGCTTTTCCTTTTGGCGTGTTTTTTTCTGCCGTATGGCTATAATGGAAGTATATGAAGCTTTGTACATACGTCTGTCAGATAGGGGGAACACGATGACATCGTTTTCGCTGATTGCCACGGCGGCGATGGGGCTCGAATCGGTCGTCGCGGAAGAAGTGCGCCGGCTCGGCTATGAGTGCCAAGTGGAGAACGGTAAAGTGACGTTTGCAGGCGATGCGCTCGCCATTTGCCGCGCCAACCTTTGGCTGCGCGCCGCTGACCGCGTGAAGCTGAAAGTCGGCGAGTTTCGGGCGACGACGTTTGACGAACTGTTTGAGCAAACGAAGGCGCTGCCGTGGGCGGATTATTTGCCGAAAGACGCCGAGTTCCCGGTGATCGGGAAGTCGGTCAAATCAACGCTGTTCAGCGTTTCCGACTGCCAAGCCATTGTGAAAAAGGCGGTCGTTGAAAGTTTAAAAGCACACTATCATTTGTCGTGGTTTCCGGAAACCGGCCCGCTGTATCGGATCGAGGTGGCGCTCCATAAAGATATTGCGACGTTGACGATTGATACAAGCGGCGCCGGCCTGCATAAACGCGGCTACCGCACCCGTCAAGGGGAGGCTCCGCTTCGGGAAACGCTCGCGGCCGCCTTAGTGCTGCTCACCAACTGGACGCCCGAGCGCCCGTTTGTCGATCCGTTTTGCGGGTCGGGCACGATCGCTATCGAGGCGGCGTTGATCGGCCAAAACATCGCCCCGGGGTTTAACCGCGATTTCGTCTCGGAGCAATGGCCGTGGATCGGGGAGTCGGTATGGGAGGAGGCGCGCCAAGAGGCGGAACAGATGGCGCGTTACGACCAGCCGCTCGACATTTGCGGAATTGACCTTGACCCGCAGATGGTCGAGATCGCTAAGATGAATGCGGCCGAAGCAGGATTGGCTGATCTCATCTCTTTTCGGGAGGGTCGTGCCGAGCAGTTTCGCACGGATCAACAATATGGGGTGATCGTCGGCAATCCCCCGTACGGTGAGCGTCTCGGCGAACGGAGGGAGGTTGAAGCGCTCTATCGCGCCATCGGCCGCTCCTTCGCCGCCTTGGATACGTGGTCGGTGTACATTTTAACCGCCCACCGCGGCTTTGAAACGCATTACGGCCGCCCGGCGACGAAGCGGCGCAAGCTGTTTAACGGCTTTATTGAAACGCATTATTACCAGTACTGGGGGCCGCGGCCGCCGCGCGAAGCTCGAAGTTGACTTCTCGGCGGCCATCGATCATAATATTGTCTTGTTACTAGGGATCGCGCGCAACAAGCTTGTTGCGCGCTTATGCATGATATGCCGGGGGAGTTTATGCCAATTTGGAGGGGTGGCGACGATGGGCCATGAGCGTTATCCGTTTGTTGTAGAAAAAAATGAAAACTTTTTTGATAAGTTGAGCCAGTGGATCGGCGATGTTTTTTATGACATTTTGCCGGAAGCCGGCTTTGAGCTGCGCGACGAGCAAATTTATATGGCGTTTCAGCTCGAGCGGGCGTTTCGCGAAAAAAAGGTGATCTTCGCCGAAGCGGGGGTTGGCACAGGGAAAACGATCGTGTATTTGCTGTATGCAGTCTGCTACGCCCGCTATACCGGCAAGCCGGCCATTATCGCCTGCGCCGATGAGACGCTCATTGAGCAGCTCGTCAAAAAGGAAGGCGATATTGCGAAGCTATCGAACGTGCTCGGGCTGGAAATCGACGTCCGGCTGGCGAAATCGCCGGATCAATATTTATGTTTGAATAAACTGGAAGAAGTGACGACGTATGACGATGACGACATCGAGCTGTATGAGCAAATTTACGATGAACTTCCGGCCTTCGTCCATGACAACAAACCGCTGCAGTCGTTCTACCGCTACGGCGACCGGAAAGAGTACGCCCACCTGACTGATGAGCAGTGGAAAAAAATCGCTTGGGATCCGTTTCAAGACTGTTTCACGTGCGAAAAGCGGCATCGTTGCGGACAGACGCTTTGGCGCGACTATTACCGGAAGGCGGCGGACTTGATCGTCTGCTCGCACGATTTTTATATGGAACATGTTTGGACGTATGAAGCGCGCAAGCGGGAAGGACAGCTGCCGCTGTTGCCGGAAGCGAGCTGTGTCGTGTTTGACGAAGGGCATTTATTGGAGTTCGCTGCGCAAAAGGCGTTGACATATCGAATGAAAGAGACGACGCTTGAGACGCTGCTCACAAGGCTTCTTGAAAACGACATCCGCGAAGAGCTCGCCTATTTAATTGAGGAGACGCTGGAGACGAGCACGCGCTTTTTTGATGAGCTGAAAGCGTGCGCGAAAGACGTTCCGGGTTCGAACCGGAAAGAAATTTTGCCGTCGCCGCGCCTTGAACAATGGGCGAAGCAGCTGCGCGGCCAAATTGTCGAAATCGGCAACGAGCTTGTGTTTGAAAGCGAGACGTATACGATCGATCATTACCAGCTGAACATTGTGGATGAATATTTGGACCAAATCCAGTATTCACTCGATTTGTTTTTGACGAACGCCGACGCCATTACGTGGCTTGAGTCGTCGCGTCAAGAGGCGACGTTTGTCGTCATGCCGCGCACCGTTCAGGAAGTGTTGCGCGAAAAAGTGTTCAGCAAACGCATGCCGTTTGTCTTTTCATCGGCAACACTATCAAACGGAAAATCATTCCAATATATGGCGCAAAGCTTAGGCATTGATGACTATTTGTCGTTCAGCGTGCCGTCGCCGTTTGATTACGACGAACAGATGACGATTTATATGCCGACGTTCCGCGCGGATGAGACGCTGTTTGCCAAAAAATACGCGTATGCACTTGAAAAATTGCGCGAAACCGGAGGGCGGGCGCTCATCTTGTTCCCGACGCGCGAGGAGCTTCTTCAGTTTAAAGAGGTGGCAGTCGGCGAACCATTTTCGTTTTTGTTTGAAGGCGACCGCGAGATCAGCGATTTGGTCGCCGAGTTTCAACGCAACGAGGAGACTGTGCTCTGTTCGGAACACTTATGGGAAGGGTTGGATATCCCGGGGCCGTCGCTGTCAAACGTCATCATTTGGTCGCTTCCGTATCCGCCGAACGATCCGGTGTTTCAGGCGAAGCGAAAAGCGTATAGCAACCCGTTTTGGGACGTCGATGTGCCGTATATGCTTCTTCGCCTTCGCCAAGGAGTCGGGCGGCTCATCCGCACGCGCGACGACCGCGGCATCGTTTCCATTTTCGTCACCGACAGGGAAGATGAACGGGTCATTGCGGCGATCAAAGACGTGTTGCCGACAGCGGTGGGGGGAGAATAAAATTCTTCCCTCTTTTTCATTTTTTTGCCGAGTGCAACATTTCACCATCTGCAGGCAGGAAAAAGGCGGTTCATGATGGAAATGATGATATGTCGACGAAATACATAGGGGGACTGAGCGCGATGAAGCAGATCGAAAATCAGTTTTTGCAATACGTGAAAAAAATGATGGGCTACCGCGAAGCGATCGGTCTCATGTATTGGGATTTGCGGACCGGCGCCCCGAAGAAAGGGGTTGAGCAACGGTCTGAAGTGATCGGCATGCTGTCGGAAGAAGTGTTTCGCATGTCGACATCTGAGGAGATGGCGGCGTTTATCGCCAAGCTGTCGCCCAAAGCCGTCTACGAACAGCTGGATGACGTGACGAAAAAAGCACTTGATGAGTGCAAGAAAGAGTACGAACGCAACAAAAAAATTCCAGCGGATGAATACAAAGAATTTGTCGTGCTTTGTTCCAAAGCGGAAAGCGTTTGGGAAGAAGCGAAAGCAACCGCTGACTTCGCTCTCTTTCAACCGTATTTGGAGCAAATCATCGAGTTTCAACGCCGCTTTATCAGTTATTGGGGGTATGAAGGGCATCCGTACAATACGCTTCTTGACCAATACGAGCCGGACATGACCGTTGATTTGCTTGACGAACTGTTCAGCCGCCTGCGCGAACGCATCGTTCCGCTTGTGCACGCCATTTCCACTGCCTCCGACAAGCCGGACACATCGTTTTTGTTCGCGCCGTTTCCAAAAGACAAGCAGCGCGCCTTTTTGCTTGAGCTGCTTGGGGAGCTTGGCTACGATTTCGGCAAGGGGCGGCTTGATGAGACGGTCCACCCGTTTGCGATCGGTCTCAACCCGAACGATGTGCGCATTACGACGCGCTACGACGAGCACGACTTCCGCACCGCAGTGTTTGGCACGATCCATGAATGCGGCCATGCGCTGTATGAACAGCACATTTCCGAGACGCTTATCGGCACGCCGCTTGCAAGCGGGGCATCGATGGGCATTCACGAGTCCCAGTCGCTCTTTTTTGAAAATATGATTGGACGCCACTACGCGTTTTGGAAGCGCCACTACCCACGCCTGCAGCAATACGCGCCGGCGCAGTTTGCTGGCGTTCCGCTTGATGCGTTTTACCGGGCGATCAATGAGGCGAAGCCGTCGCTCATCCGCATTGAAGCCGATGAATTGACGTACCCGCTTCATATTATCGTCCGCTACGAAATCGAAAAACAGCTGTTTGCCGGGGAGATTGAAGCGGCCGACTTGCCGGATGTATGGAATGAGAAATATGAACAATACCTTGGCATCCGCCCGCACAACGATGCGGTCGGCGTCTTGCAGGACGTTCATTGGTCGGGCGGCAGCTTCGGCTATTTCCCGTCGTATGCGCTCGGCTATATGTATGCAGCCCAATTCAAGCGAGCGATGGAAAAAGAGTTGGATGTAGCGCGCCTGCTTGAAGAGGGGAACATCGCACCGATCCGCGAATGGCTGACGGAACACATTCATCGGTTCGGCAAAACGAAAAAGCCCCTTGATCTTGTGCGCGATGCGACGGGCGAGGCGTTGAAAGCCGATTATTTGATTCAATATTTGGAAGGGAAATACAAGGCCATTTACCGATTATAATCATGAATCCCCCTCTTCCGTAATGAAGAGGGGGATTCGTTTTACCATAGTTTGTATCCTTTCGACCCCGGTGGGGCGTTTTGAATGATGTCGATAATCGGCACCGTATAGGCGATTAAAATGAGCGCAACAACGAGGCCGATCCAAAGTTTCCAGTTTTCGAGCGCCAATGCAGCCCGTTCGTACGGAGCGGCCGCTTCGGCAATCGGAAATTCCGTTTCGCCTTTCGGAGCGAAAAATGCCAAGTTGATGACGATCACGAGAATCAAAATAATGCCGATGAACAAAATTGTGCCGCCGACCGCCTGAGCGATTTGATACGGGATCCATTCAAGCGCTTGCGGCGAATTGCCGTACGTTGAGAACGCCGAGCGTCTCGGTGCACCGAGCAGGCCGGCAAAATGCATCGAGCCGGACATGAACGTCATCCCAACTGCCCAAACGATCGTTTGAATGATGGCGAGCCGGTTCATCGCTTTCGTCATCACCCGGCCGGTCAGGTGCGGGATGAGCCAGTACGATGCGCCGAAGAACGTTAAAACAACGGTGGTTGCCACTGTTAAATGGAAGTGGCCGGTCACCCAAATGGTGTTATGAACGACTTGGTTGAGCTGGTGCGAGGCGTTAATGATCCCGCCTGTGCCAGCTGGAATGAAAAACAGCATTCCGACAAACGGAGCGAAAAAGCGGGCATCGCTCCACGGGAGTTTCCGCAGCCAGCCGAACAAGCCGGTCGCCCCTTGCGAGCGGCCGTACGATTCAAACGTCGCAAACATAGCGAATGCGGTCATGAGCGACGGAATGATGACCATGAACGTCAAAACGACTTGCACGTATTTCCAAAACGGCGAAATCCCTGGCTCAAGCAATTGGTGATGGAAGCCGACCGGAATCGAAAACAGCAAAAACAAGATGAATGCCAGCCGTGCGAGCGAATCGGAGAACATTTTGCCGCCGATCACTTTCGGAATGACGGCGTACCAAACCATATACGCCGGCAATAGCCAGAAGTAGACGAGCGGGTGTCCGAAATACCAAAACAGCGTCCGGCTCAAGAGCACGTTCACCCGGTCCGTGAGCCCAAGCGACCACGGAATGAGTTGAAAGACGACGGTGGCGGCGACGCCAAGCGTGCAGACGAGCCATAACACCATATTCGTCACCGACATGAACGCCAACAGCGGGCTAACTTGACCGCGGTGCGCTTTCCGCCAGCGGGCATAATGAGTGAACATCGCAAAGCCGCTCACCCAGCTGCCGACGACGACAAGCGCCAAGCCGATGTAAAAGCCGGCGTGCGCTTGTAGCGGTGCGTAAAACGTATATAAGACGGACGCCTTGCCGGTTAAGATGAAAAACGCACTCATGGCTGTTCCAATCGTCATCAGCCAAAACCCGACCCAACCGGTCCGGCGCGAACCGTCTGAGAGCGTCCCGGTTGTGCGGCTGACGGCGGCGAACTGAAAGCCGATAATGAAAAACGTCGTCAGCACGAGTCCAAGCAAGACGCCGTGCGTCGTCAAAATCGTGTAATAGCTGATGCCGGCCGGCAGCTCAAACTTGCCGGAACGGACGAGCGTTTGCAATAGGCCGGCGAACCCCCCGAGCGCGAGGGCGGTAAAGGCGACGAACAAATGGGCGAGCGCCAGTTTCGCATCGCGGCGATTGACTTTTTCAACTGCGGTTGTCATCTTACTCCACCACCTTAATGCGCGCCGTCATCATATGGTGGCCGGCGCCGCAATATTCGTTGCAAAGAATCGTATATTCGCCCGGTTTGTCAAACGTGGTTGTTAAGCTATTCACATAACCGGGTTCGACCATCATGTTTACGTTTGTTCCCGGGATTTCAAACCCGTGGATGACGTCTTTCGAAGTGACGTTGATCGTCACTTTCGCTCCTTTTGGAATTTCGATCGTGTTTGGCGTAAAGGAAAACGCCGCAACGACGATGTTCAGTTCGTATTCGTTATCCCCTTTTTTGACAAGCCCCGGATGATCAAACGGCGGGGTCGAATCGACTTTTTCCGGATCGATCGTCGTTAGGCAGCTTGGCGGCTGTTGTCCGGCGGCGAACGCGCTTACGCCGACGACCGTCAAAAAGACGATCAAACAGCCGATGCCAAACGCAAGCCAAATTTTTTCATACTTGTGAATGTGCATGACGAGTCCCTCCCTTGCCGCTTACAGGCGGTGCAAAAATAAAAAGTAGACGCTGACCCAGGCGAAGATGATGAAAAAGCCGAGCAGAAACACAGAGGCCAGCGTGCCTTTGAGCGCCGGCTCTTCGTCCTTTTTCGTTTGCCGGACCGCTGTAGTCGGTTTTGCCATGTCATATCCCTCCTCTTTTTTGGATTCATCCCCCATAACGTCGGTAGGCAGGCGCGCCAAGCGGCGGATTTCCCTGCTTTGACACTATCATAACTGTAGAAAACTGCAGCAACAGTGACTTTTCTCACAAAAACGATGCTGGAAGTGTGAACAAATGGTGACATTTGTGAAAAAATGATGAAGAAGTATGACGGTAAAGGGATGAAAGGGATGAAGGGAACGCTCTCCCGTCTACGCTAGGGCGTAGAAGTGGGGGATTTTTTCGGAACAACCGCCATGCGGCAGGATCTCCGTGCGTCCCGCGGTTCAGTTGCCTTGTGAAGGCAACAAACTCAACTTTTGGACGGCATCCCCGTCTTGGTCACGGGCAGCTTCGCATGGCGGCTCCCATTTCCGTTAGAAGTAAGAGTCTTCACGGTTGGAGGGGATAAAAACGAATAATAAGGGTATTTTAGTTTTAAATGTTCGCTTTTTTGTCGGAAACGGCTTCCCAAACGCCGCTGCTCGTGGTATACTGCTAATAACTGAATCACGCTGACTCACTCATATAATCGCAAGAATACGGCTTGCGAGTCTCTACCAGCCGACCGTAAATCGGCTGACTATGGGTGGCAATGTCAGGGGGAGGCGGTCATGGCCGTCCTGCGCCTTCCTTTTGCCTTGGCTTAAAAGACATTGCCTGACTCATGGAATGAGTGAGGCCGGTGTTTTTTAAGCTTTTTTATTTTGAGGGGGATTGAGATGCGCGAATTGCTTGAGAAAATCGCCGCTGAAGGGGAGGTGCTGCCGGGAGGGGTGCTGAAAGTCGACCGCTTTCTGAACCATCAAGTCGACCCGCAGCTGATGAAGCGGATCGGCGAGGAGTTTGCCGTTTGGTTTCGCAGCGAGCGGCCGACGAAAGTGTTGACGCTTGAGTCATCCGGCATCAGTCCGGCGCTTATGGCCGCCTATGAACTCGGCATTCCGCTTGTCGTTGCCCGCAAGCGGCGGCCGCTGACAATGACTGATGATGTGTATCGCGCGCAAGTGCATTCGTTTACGAAGCAAGAGACGAACGAAATCATTGTCTCTCGCTCGCTGCTTGGCAGCGGCGACCGGGTGCTGATCATTGATGATTTTTTAGCCAACGGCCAAGCGGCGCTCGGGATGGTGGAGATCGTCGAGCAGGCGGGGGCTGATATGATCGGCATCGGCATTGTCATTGAAAAAGCGTTTCAAGACGGCGGCCGGCTGCTTCGTTCGCGCGGCTTCCGCGTTGTGTCGCTCGCCCGCATCGCATCGCTTGATGGCGGCGCCATTCAATTTGCTGACGAGGTGATGATTCGATGAAGATGAAATGGTGGCAAGTTGGGTCGCTCGGCATCCAACATGTCTTGGCCATGTACGCCGGGGCGATCGTCGTTCCGCTCATCGTCGGCGGGGCGCTGCATTTAACGAGCGAGCAGCTGACGTATTTAGTGGCCATTGACTTATTGACGTGCGGCATTGCGACGTTTTTGCAAGCGTGGAAAAACAAGTGGTTTGGCATCGGCTTGCCGGTTATGCTTGGCTGCACGTTTACGGCGGTCGGACCGATGATCGCTATTGGCGGACAGTACGGGATGCCGGCGGTGTATGGGGCGATCCTCTGCGCCGGAGCGGTTGTGGTGCTCATCAGTCCGTATTTCGGCAAGTTGCGGGCGTTGTTTCCACCCGTTGTCACCGGTTCGGTCGTGACCGTCATTGGCTTGACGCTCATTCCGGCAGCGGTGAACAATATGGCCGGCGGGCAAGGGGCAAAGGACTTTGGTGATCCGGCTAACTTGGCGCTGTCGTTTGGCGTGCTTGCGCTCATTATCGTGTTGTACCGCTGCTTCAAAGGGTTCATTCGCTCCATTGCCATTTTGCTCGGCATGGCAGTGGGCACGGCGGCAGCGGCCATGATGGGGAAAGTGGACTGGACAGCGGTCGCGGAGGCATCGTGGATTCATTGGCCGCAGCCGTTTTACTTCGGCGCTCCGTCGTTTCATGGACCCGCTGTTTTCACAATGGTGCTCGTCGCGATCGTCAGCCTTGTTGAATCGACCGGCGTCTACTTCGCTTTATCCGACATTTGCCGCCGGCGGCTGACGGATGATGATTTGGCAGGCGGCTACCGCGCCGAGGGATTGGCCATCATCATTGGCGGACTGCTGAACGCGTTTCCGTACACGACGTACTCGCAGAACGTCGGCCTTGTCCAATTATCGGGCGTGAAAACGCGCAGCGTCATTTACGCTGCTGCTGCGTTTCTTGTCTTGCTTGGGTTCGTGCCGAAAATCGCCGCCGTGGCGACGATCATACCTGCTCCGGTTTTAGGCGGGGCGATGCTCGCGATGTTCGGCATGGTCCTTGCCTACGGTGTGAAAATGTTAGGCCAAGTCGACCTAACTGTGCAAGAGAACTTGCTGATCATCGCCTGCTCGGTCGGCGTGGGGCTTGGGGTGACGGCGGTGCCGAACTTGTTTGCCGAGCTGCCGACCGGCTTGCGCATTTTAACCGACAGCGGCATTGTCGCCGGCAGCTTGACCGCCATCATCTTAAACGCCGTCTTCCATTTCGGTAAGGCAAGAAAATCGGCTGCACTGCCGCTGCAGGAACAAAAAATCTCATAATTCTGGTCATGGACTTGGTAGTCATCTTCATTTTCCGGGTGTCGCTCGGGAAATGGGGATGACTTTTTCTTGTTTGCGCCTCGATTGACGGGAAGAATGCTAGAAGATGGTGAAAGGCTGATGGTATAATGGAGAGGAAAAAGGAGGTGAAACAATGGACGAATGGGTGGAGCGCCTTTTCGATGAATTGCGGCAAATGCGGACTCAGATGGCGACCAAAGAGGATGTTGCGCGGTTAAACGGGCGCATCGAGCGACTTGAACAGACCGTGACGGCAACGAGAGAAGACGTCGCACGGACGAATGAGCGCATCGGACAGCTTGAACAGACCGTGGCGGCAAACAGAGACGGCATTGCGGCGCTTGACAGCCGGATTGGGCGCATTGAACAAACGATGGCGACGAAAGAGGACGTTGCCGAATTGCCGTTTATTCGGCAAGCTGTCGTGGAAACGTTAGAAACGCTCAATGAAATTTCGGCGATGAAACAAACCCTCACAGAAATGCAACAAAAAGTCAATGAAGCCATTGCCGGACAAGCCCGGCAAGAGCTCGTGCTTCAATCCCTCGCTTTGCACTTGCTTGAGCATGAAAGCGAAATCCGCGCGCTAAAAGCTAGGTAAACGACAAACATCTCTATGTACATCCTCGCTCATGACCATTTTCCTTCAAAAACAGGCCGGCTTTGTCCGCGCCTGTTTTTTGATTGCCGCATGCTGTTTTTTGGCCGCAAAAAACAAGGGATCGATCAGCTGTTCCCGAAAAAAATTGGTGCACAAACACACTTTCCTCTGCATACCGATTGGCTTGTTGCGCACCCTAATAGAAAAAGAGGAACAGACCGAGGTGTTTGTATGCCGGTTCTTTTATCTGTCGGCACAGCAAGGATGCCGTATACGGCCGCCCAAGACGAGGTGAAGCAGCATGTCACCGGGCTGTTCGCCGGGCGAATGGCGCGCGCTGAGCGGCTGCTGCAGGCGTTTGACAACAGCGGCATCCGTACGCGCACTTTTGTCCAGCCGCTTGCTTGGTACAGCGTGCCGCGCGGGTTCGGGGAGAAAAATGAAGTGTACATCGACTGCGCTGTTCGCTACAGCGCTGAGGCAGTCGACGACTGTTTGCGCAAGGCTTCGTTCGACCCCATTTTGCATGAGGAGATCGACGCGCTGTTTTACATCTCAACGACTGGGCTGTCGACGCCGAGCATCGAGGCGCGGCTGATGAATCGATTGCCGTTTTCCCGACATGCTGTGCGTTTGCCGATGTGGGGGCTCGGCTGTGCGGGTGGGGCGGCGGGGCTCGCCCGAGCGGCCGACTATTGCCGTGCGTTTCCAAACGCCAAGGTGCTTGTGATCGCCGCGGAGTTTTGCAGCCTAACGTTTCAGATGAACGATTTGTCCAAAAGCAATGTGATAGGCACGTCGCTTTTTTCCGACGGTGTGGCGTGTGTCCTTGTCGCCGGCGACGAAGCGGCGCCGGCAAACGGCGCGCCGCGCATCATTGCCTCTCGGTCGGCGCTTATGCCCCGTTCGGAAGACGTGATGGGCTGGGACATTCGCGACGAAGGCCTGTTTGTCATTTTTTCAAAAGACATTCCGACGATCGTCCGCACATGGCTGCGTCCGCAAGTCGAGTCGTTTTTGCAAGAACATGGTCTGAGACTTGGAGATATTCGTTATTTCATCGCCCACCCAGGCGGGAGAAAGGTGCTGGAAGTGTATGAAGAGGCGTTCAGATTCGGGCCGGAGCAGACGAAAGCGGCTAGGGACGTACTCGCCCGCTACGGCAACATGTCGTCGGCCACCGTGTATTTTGTGCTCGAGCAGATGATGCGGCAGCCGCTTTCGCCCGGGCACGGCCTGCTTATCGCTCTCGGCCCGGGCTTTAGTGCGGAAATGGTGCTGCTTCAATGGGGGGATGATCGTGCGGTTTCTGTTCGTGTTTTTGGCCGTTGTCACGATCCGCATCATTGAGCTTCGACTTGCGAAACGAAACGAACGGTACGTGAAGGCGCTCGGGGCGCAGGAGTTCGGCGCCCGCCATTACCCGTGGATCGTGTTGATGCATGTCGGTTTCTTTTTGTCGTTGGCCGTTGAGGCGCTTCGAAAAGGCGCGCGCCCGTCGCGGCGCTGGCCGCTTTTGTTTCCGCTCTTTCTTTTCGTGCAAGGGTTGCGCATATGGACGATTTCGTCGCTCGGCCGTTTTTGGAATACGAAAATTTTGATCGTGCCAAACGGCCAAGTAGTGAAAAAAGGGCCGTATCGATGGATTCGCCATCCGAACTATGTGGTTGTCGCCTTAGAGATCGCGCTGTTGCCGCTTTTGTTTCAAGCGCCGATCACCGCACTTGTCTTTTCGCTTTTGAACGCATTTTTGCTGTCGATTCGCATCGCGGTTGAGGAAAGAGCGCTGGCGGCGCTCACCGATTACCGGGAGGCGTTTCGGATGCGGCCGCGTTTTCTGCCCCGGTTAAGAGGAAATGCCGTCGGCAAGAGGCCGCAAGCTTAAAGCAGCGGACAACGAAAACCAAGCTGCGAGCCATCTATGTGTTAACAGACGGTGCTGGGGGGCTTGTCTCTTTCTCTATGTGATCCTGCCCGGTTACGGCGGGATTTTTCTTTTTTTCTATTGGGAAACGGGACGAAATGCAGTAAAATGAATGTAAATGATATTGACGGAAACAAAGGGGTTTTGGCCATGGGGTATATTGCGATTGAGCGGCCGTCATTGCGGCCGTGGCTTTCGAAAATGATCGACATGCACGAACAACTTCAGTCCGCGGATGACCAGGAGCATGCGGACAAAGTGAAGCAGTTGATCGAAAAGGCAGCGTCCGGCGAGCTTGTTGTCGCGTTTTGCGGCCATTTTTCCGCTGGAAAGTCAAGTTTGATCAACGCGCTGCTCGGCGAGCCGCTTTTGCCGTCGAGCCCGATTCCGACGAGCGCCAACCTCGTTAAAGTGAAAGCCGGCCCAGACTATGTGCGCGTCTTTTTCCATCACGATGAGCCGGTCGAGTATGAACCGCCGTACGACCCGGATTTGATTCGCGCCCAATGCCGGGACGGGGAGACGATCGAATGGATTGAAATCAGCCGAAAAACGGACGCCATTCCGCCGGGAGTCGCTATCCTAGATACTCCGGGCATCGATTCGACCGATGACGCCCACCGGCTGGCGACGGAATCGGCGCTTCATTTGGCTGATGTCGTCTTTTACGTCATGGATTATAACCATGTGCAGGCGGAATTAAACTTCCAATTTACAAAACAATTGATAGATGAAGGGAAAACAGTCTATTTGGTCATCAACCAAATCGATAAACATCGCGAGGGTGAGCTTCCGTTCACCGAATTCCGCGCTTCGGCCATCGAGGCGTTTCGGCGCTGGGGAGTTGAGGCGGCCCGTTTGTTTTTCCTGTCGCTGAAAGCTCCTTCGCATCCGCACAATGAATGGCATGAGCTTGTAGCTTGTTTGCACCGGTTGTTTGCCGACAAAGAGGAATGGATCATCCGCGGCGCTGAGTCGGCGTTAAAGCGGATTGCCGCCCGCCATCTTGAACAGCTCCGCGCGCGGCACGAGCCGATTGAGCAAGAGATAGAGGCGCGCCTCGAGGCGCTTGGCGGCGCCAATGACGAGGCGGCGGCCGTCGCAGAGTTTGAACGCCTCGAGGCGGAGCTTGTCGATTGGCAAACGGCGCCGGCGCGGGCGGAAGAGGCGTTTCGCGCTGAGCTTGAGCGCGTGCTGCAAAACGCGTACTTGATGCCGTTTGAGACGAGGGCGCGCGCTGAGGCGTACTTGCAGGCGATGCAGCCGAATTTCAAAGTCGGGCTGTTGTTTGCAAAGGCAAAAACGGAGCAAGAGCGCAAGCGGCGGCTTGAGGCGTTTTACGAAAGCGTGAAGGCGCAGGCGGCGGCGCAAATCGAGTGGCACGTCCGCCAGCTGCTCGTTCAGTGTGGAAAGGAATGGCATGCTGATGATGCCTGGCTCGGCGAGTGCCAGCGATGGGCGGCGGAGTGGGATGAGACGCTGCTTGCCGTCCTCGTCAAACAAGGGGCGGAGTCAAGCGGCGCGGCGCTGCTCAACTATACAGACGACGTGGCGGCGGCGCTGAAAAAGCGCTACCGCGATTCGGCGCTCGCCTTATTCGCTGGATTGAAGGAACAAATCGCCAAACGGGCAGCCGCCCAAACGGAAACATTGAGTGGACAGCTTTCGGCTGCGCGCGAAAAAGCGGAGCTCCTCGCCCGCCTCGCCCGCCTCAGAGACGAGCGGGACGAGCGCCAGCGTGCGCTTGAACAGCTGATCGCCGCCCCTAGCGAGTCCGCATTGCTTGATGAAAGCCGTCTCGTTGCATTGACGGCGCCGCCGGTTTTCCGGAAAGCGCGCCACGCTGAGGCGGCAAAACCGCAAGCCGCATCCGAGCCGGCGGCAACGAACCGTTTTTCCGCCAAAGAGCAAGCGCTCGGTCAGGAGACGGTCTGCGACGGAGCGAGCGAAAGGGCGGACGGAGTTCGGACGCCTTCAAGCGGCGGAAAGCAGCGGAGCGAAGAGGCGGCCGAGCGGCTTGAGGAAGCGGCGGCTTGGCTTGAACGGTCCAAAATGCTCAGCCGCTTCGCCGGACCGCTGCGCGACAAGGCGCGCCGGCTTCGCGACCGGTCGTTTACCGTCGCTCTATTTGGCGCCTTCAGCGCCGGCAAATCATCGCTTGCGAACGCCTTGCTCGGCGCGCCGCTTTTGCCGTCGTCGCCCAACCCGACAACCGCCGCCATCAGCAAAATCGCACCGCCCGATCAAGAGCACCCGCACGGCACTGCGGTCGTGAAAGTGAAAAGCGAACCACAAATTTGGGCGGATGTGCAATCGTCGCTTCGGCAGTGCGGCCATGAGGCAAATACGTGGGATGAAGCGCTTCGCCTTTGCGCCCGCCTTGCCGAATCCGGGGCCGAACATCCGGCGCAAAAGCCGCATGTCGCTTTCTTGGCGGCCGTTGCGGCCGGCTATGAGCGGATGAACGGCCGATTCGGGGCAGTGGTTTCCATCGGTTGGGAAGAGCTCGAGACGTACGTCGCCGTTGAGGCGGTGTCCTGCTTCTTAGATGAGGTCGTGCTGTACGCTGACTGTCCGCTCACCCGCCAGGGGGTGACGCTTGTTGACACGCCGGGGGTGGACTCGCTGAACGCCCGACATACGGGAGTGGCGTTCCATTACATGAAGCACGCCGATGCGCTCTTGTTTGTGACGTATTATAACCATGCGTTCTCAAAAGCAGACCGCGAGTTTTTGCTTCAGCTTGGGCGCGTCAAAGACGCGTTTGCTCTTGATAAAATGTTTTTCATCATCAATGCGGCCGATTTGGCCCAGTCGAAAGAAGAGCTTGAGGCTGTCGTTTCCTATATGAACGGCGAGCTCGCCCGCTTCGGCATCCGCTTCCCGCGCCTTTATGCGCTCTCAAGCCGCTTGGCTCTGGCGGAAAAAACAGGGATGGAAACCGGCCCGCACAGCGTCCTGACCGATTCCGGCCTGTCCGCTTTTGAAGCCGACTTTTTCCGCTTCTTAACGGAGGAGCTGGCGGAGGTCGCCATCGAGAGCGCGTATGCTGAGCTTGAGCGGGTGCGGCGGACGGCGGAGGAATTTGCGCGCGCCGCCGGGCAAAGTGAGGCGGAAAAAGCAGCGAAACGGCAGGCGCTTGAGGCGGCGAAAACAAAGATGCACGCCGTGCTTGCCGGCATTGATGACGTCTACGGCCGGCAGGCGCTCCGCCAGGAAGTCGACGAATTGCTCTATTACGTGAAGCAGCGCGTCTTTTTCCGCCTCAACGATGTGTTTAAGGAGGCGTTTAACCCGGCGGTGCTCCGCGACGACCAAGGCCCAGCGCGCCGGGCGCTTGAGCGCTGCCTCGATGAGCTGCTCGCATCGGTCGGTTTTGATTTGGCTCAAGAACTGCGGGCGACGAGCTTGCGCGTTGAGTCGTTTTTGCACAAGCAGCTGGCCGAACAGTTCTCGCGCCTGTTCCGTGAGCTTCGCCGCCTAGATGACGCGCTTGCGCTCACGCCGCCCGAGCCATTTGCCTTTTCGGCTCCGGAGTTTGCCAACGCCCTTGGTGATGTGGACCGGGCGCGGTTTGCCAAGGCGCTTGCGCTGTACAAAAACGCGAAATCGTTTTTTGAGCGCGATGAAAAGCGGCGGATGAAAGAAGAAATTGAGGCGGCGCTTGTTGAGCCGGTCGATCGCTATTTAGCCGAGCAAAAGGAGCGGCTTGTAGCGGCGTATGCTGAACAATACAGTGCTGCTGTCGCTGCGCTTTCAGCTGCGCTGGCGGAACAAGTTGACAGCTATACGGACGGTTTGCTTGCCGCGCTCGCTGAGACGGCGGACCATGAGGCGCTCAGCCGGATCGAAGCGGCGCTTTGCGGCCTTCTTTCCGGCCGAGGCGGGGAGGTGCGTCGATGAACCGGTTTCACGCCTGCGCCACGTGCATTCACTACGGCATGGAAAAGCGAGCCGACGGGCTGTACACGTATTGCTGCCGGCTCGGCTATGCGACGAAACCGAACTATCGGTTCAACTGCTGGACGCCGAAACCGAATGTCCGGCGTTTAATGGAAAAAGAAGCAGGAAAGGACGAGGACCATTGAGCGAAGTGCATCACGCGATCACTGCCCATGTGCAAAAACAGCATGTCATGTTAAAACGGTTTGCCGCGCTTGACGCTGAGCGGGAACGGCATATCGCTGAGGCGGTCGAACGATGCCGCCGCGGCGAGCCGTTTACGGTCGATGGGATCAATGAAGTGACGAAGCAGATGAACGAGCTGGCCAAAAGCGGCCTCGTGCCGGCGCGCCGCTATGTGACGCCGGAGATGGTGCATGAGTACGTGAGCCGGCTCGAAGGGAAGGAGCGGCCGTGACGATGGCGCCGGCGTAAGCCCATCGGCGGGGCCGCCGGTGTCCTGCCGATGGGCTGCTTTCGGTTCCGCCGCTGAAGCGCCGCTTGGCGGCGGCAAAACGAAGAGGGGGGGGAGAAAATATGGCGTCGCTTGTTTCCCATGAATGGCTCCTTCGCCATTTGTACGACGAAAACACGCGCATTCTTGACTGCCGCTTTTGGCTCGGCGACCCGGCCAAGGGAGCGGCCGCTTACCGGGAAGATCACATTCCTGGGGCAGTCTACATGGACTTAGAACGTGACCTGTCAGGCCCGGTCGGAGAGCATGGCGGCCGCCATCCGCTCCCATCGGCGGATCAGGCGGCGGCCGTGTTTGGCCGAGCCGGCATCGACGAAACGGTGGCGGTTGTCGCTTACGACGACCAAGACGGGGCGATGGCCGCGCGCTGCTGGTGGCTTCTTCGTTACTTCGGCCATGAGCGCGTTTATGTGCTTGATGGCAACTACAGCGAATGGAAAAAACAAGGGCATCCGGTGACGAACGCTGTTCCCGCCGTGGCGCCTCGGCTGTTTCGGCCGCGCCCGGATCGGTCATGGCTGGCGACGGTCGATGATGTGCGCGCCGCCGTCCGCGACCGCTCAGCCGTGCTCATTGATTCGCGCGAGTGGAAGCGGTACGCCGGCTTGGAAGAACCGATTGACCGCCTAGCCGGCCGCATCCCAGGAGCGGTGCACCGGTTTTGGAAGGACGGAGTAGGTGAAGGCGGCTACTGGAAAAGCGCCGCTGAGCAGGCGGCGCGGTTTGCCGATTTTGACCGTGGGAAGCCGCTGATCGTCTATTGCGGCTCCGGCGTCACCGCCTGCCCGAACGTGTTGGCGCTCCGCGAAGCCGGTTATCGCAACGTCCGGCTGTATGTCGGCAGTTTCAGCGACTGGATTTCCTATCCGGACCACCCGATCGAAACGGGCGATCCGTCATCCGATGCCTAGTTTCCCCGGCCCATGGTGAAACATCATTTGACGCCCGGCTGTTGTTGGATGAAACCGCCGCTTTCTTTTCGTTTTTCTTCGGTCCGCATGGGCTCGAAGCGATGTTGATTTTCGGCGGTTTTCGCTTGGTGTTTGTTTCCCTTTTCTTCAACATGGAGCTTTTTTCATCGTTCCCATTTTTTCGGCCGGCGCCCGAAGCGCTGCATGCATAGTTTTTCTCCGGTCGGCGATACTATGGGTGAACCGACGGAAGCAGAGGAGGAGAAGCATGGGCCGGACAAAACTCGGCAATGCCAATGCCCAACGAAACAACAACGCGAAGAAGAAGAACGGCTTCAACGAATGGACGAGCGAATTCGCTTCTTACGCGGAAGTCGAAGCGGAGAAAATGAAGAACGACCATAAAAACATTCGGTAACGAACGAGGGCGCGCCCTCGTTTTTTCGTTTCAAGCGTGATTGTTGGCAAAAAACAAACATATGTGCTATAATTGCGAACAGAACGGCGAAGGCGCCGGCGAGGAGGGAACAACGTGCGGAAATGGCTGGTCGTTCTTTTGTTTTTAGCTGTGGCCGGCTATGGCCTTTGGAATGCGATGGCGGCCGACAAACCGAATGAAGCAAACGAATCCGGCCCGGAAGTTGGCCAGACGGCTCCTGACTTGACCTTGCCGGTGCTTGGAGGTCAATCGGTCAAGCTGTCGGTGTTGCGCGGCAAACCGGTCGTCCTCAACTTTTGGACGTCATGGTGCCCGCCGTGCAAAAAGGAAATGCCGGAGCTTGCTGAGTTTTACGAGCGGCATGGCCGCGAAGTCGCGCTCCTTGCCGTTCATTTGACGACGCAAGATACGTTGGACAACGCCGAGCGGTTTGCGAAAGCGAACAAGCTTGCGTTCCCGATCGGTCTCGATGTGCGCGGCGAAGCATTGCGTCAATATCGAATCCAAACGATTCCAACGACTTATATTATCGATCCGAATGGCGTCATCCGACGGAAGATCGTCGGTCCCGTGACGGCGAAACGGCTCGAGCAGGAAACAGCGCTTTTTCGTTGAGCGATGGCTGCAGCGAAAAGCGCTTTCTTCATGGTTTGTTATTTTTCAAAAAGTTGTCATAATTTTTATCTTTTTTGGGCATGAATAAGATTACAATAAAAGTGAGGGGAGGTTGAAGCGATGAGACGATCCCGCAAAATGACTCTCCAAGAACTGATCAGCGAGAACAAACGGCAATTGTTGAACGATCGGGAAGCGCTCGAAAAAATTGAGAAAAAGCTGGAAGAGCGGATGCTCAAGAAAGCAGAATAACCCATGCATAGCGGTCCTCCGGGCGGACAGACTAGATGGCGAGGAGGCGAAGACAATGAGCAATCCGAAAGGAAGCCGGAAACATTTCGTGCCGAACCATATCGGTACACAGCCTCGCGCCGCAGGAGGAAACAAGGGCAAACAAATGCAAGACCAGTCCGGCCAGCACGCCCAAGTCATCCAAACGAAAGGCGAATAGCCGGAAACTCGCGCAAAGGAGGAAGCATCCATGCCGCGTCCGAAACCGGATGACCGCAGCGACAATGTGGAAAAGCTGCAAGAAATGGTGCAAAATACAATTGAGAACATAGAAAAGGCCGAGGAAACGATGCAGTTTGCGTCGCCGGAGGAACAGGAGAAGATTCGTGCGAAAAACCGCCGCCGCGAAGAAGCGATCGCTGCGATGCGTGCGGAAATCCGAGACGAAGCAGCTGCACGGGAACACGGCTACCAGTAAAACGAAGCGGCCCTCATGTGGGGGGGCGGCTTCGTTTTTTTTTTTATCTGCTGCTTGAGCGAGCCAACGGGCAAATGGTAACATAAAAGGGGAGGTCCGGCAAAAAATGGAGGGAGAACGAACGTGAAAGTGGCAGAAAAACAAATTGAAGTACGCTATGCGGAAACAGACCAAATGGGCGTCGTCTACCACGCAAATTATTTAGTGTGGATGGAGGTCGGGCGCACGGAATTGATCAAACAGCTCGGCTTTCATTATGCTGACATGGAGAAAGAAGGTATCATTTCACCCGTTGTCGATTTGCAAGTGTCGTACAAAAAGCCGCTCCGTTATGGGGAAACGGCGATCGTTCGCACGTGGATTGACGCCTATGACGGCATTCGCGTGACATACGGCTATGAAATCCTCGCTCCGGATGGCGAGGTGGCGGTGACCGGAAAGTCGCAGCACGTTTGCGTCAAGCGCGATACGTTTCGGCCGATCGTTATTCGCAAATATTTTCCCGATTGGCACGAAGCGTATGAGCGGGCGAAGCGATAAAGGGGAGCGGTGCGATGGCGTTTGGCATCCGCCGACATGAACTCGCGGCGTGGAAAGAGAAAGTGAAGCGCGGCGAAATCGCCTTTTTGACCCACTATTGGTACGACGAACGTTTTCCGCATTGCACGACGGTGACGAAAGTCGGCTGCGCCGATGTCGAAAAACTCGCCGAGTGGGGGCGGCAGTACGGGCTGAAGGAAGAATGGATCGACCGGCGCGGTGAGTTTCCGCATTTTGATTTGCTCGGTGATACACAAACACGCATTTTGCAACAGGAAGGACGGCTTTTTGAGTTGGAACGATTCACGAAACGGGGGAAGAAGGAATGATGATCGATTTAGCCGTTGTGAAGGAAATGGCGAAACATACGTTGATCGATACGCTCGGCATCGAAATTGTCGAGATTGGGGAAGGCCGCGTCGTCGCGACGATGCCGGTCGATCGCCGCACGCACCAGCCGGCTGGGCTGCTGCATGGCGGCGCCTCGGTCGCCTTGGCGGAAACGGTCGCCAGCATCGGCGCGTACGCGCTTGTCGATCCGCATACGGAAAATGTCGTTGGGTTGGAGATTAATGCTAACCACGTCCGCGCCGTTCGCAGCGGGACGGTGACGGCAACGGGCACGGTGTTGCACCGCGGCCGGACGACGATGGTGTGGGATGTGCGCATCACTAATGAACAAGGGGAGCTTGTCTGCATTTCCCGCTGTACGATCGCCATCATTCGAAAAAGCTAGCGCCAAGGCTAGCTTTTTCAACCGCCAGGGGACGTTCAATGGACGAGAAAAACCGGCTCATCGCTTTTTTCATCCAAATCCACAGTCAAATCGCGTCCGTCAAAAAACCATTGGTCGCCATCTTCAACAAAAAAGGTGACACCGTCGACCGTCGTCTGCGCCGCCGGCTTGTCTGTCGGTTCGTCTTTGGTCATGCCAAGCGAAAACCCTTTTTGCACGGTGCTGCACCCGCCGTAGCGGGCAAAAAAGCGGATCGCATCGCCCGGTTTCAGCCCGAGCTCCCGTTTGTACCAATTCAACGCCTTTTTCGTAATCGTAATGTTCATTGCGTTCCCCTCCTCATTTCGTAATTATAAGCGAAGCGAAAGCAGCTAGAAAAATGATTGTGTGAACATTGGCTGACATTTGAAGGTGAAGTGTTTTCCAGAAAGTGTAATCCCCTAACCGTGACTGGCTCGAGTAAAACGTCGGCCGGCGGCAAACAGTAAAAATGAAGGGGGTGAAGGCGGTGAACAAAAAGCGTTCATTTGCGCCAAGCTATGAATCCGATGAGGTGATGGGGGTGAAAAGCAAAAACAAGCCCCCGCGCCGTTCGAATCATGACCAGTCAGCCGGCAAACAAGCACCTGATTTTTTCAACACGACGCCATCGAGTGAATAAAGCAGCCAGTAGGCTGCTTTTTTTTCATGGCACCCACTATACAAACGGGCCGGTCCGCGCTATCATTACTTGAGGGACATCTTTTTTGAAAGGAGTGGCGTTTTCGTATATGAGTAGTTCAAGTCCGAACGAACCGGAACCGGAATATAGCGGGGAACGCGGCCTGTTCCTTCTCCGGCCCGCTGCTCATCATACGAAAACGAGCTCCGGACGGAAAGGAAGAGGCGCCGCCTTCCTCGCGCAAAAAGGAGGAAGGATGCCAAATGATGAAAATGTATTTGTCGGATGCCAGCGGCAAAATGCGTGAAATTGACCGTATTGAAAACGGCTGCTGGATCAATCTCGTCGCCCCGACGGAAGACGAAATTCGCTACATCGCCCATCACTTAGACATTCCGATCGATTCGATCAAAGACGCGTTGGACGATGAAGAGCGGTCGCGCGTCGAAAAGGAAGACAACCATGTGCTCATTATCGTTGACATTCCGATTGTCGCCCACGATGAAGTCGACGGCCCGATGTACGAGACGATCCCGATCGGCATGATCATTACGAATACGTGTTTTATTACTGTCTGCTTGCAAGAAAATCCTATTTTTGAAGAGTTTTCAAAAAACAAAATCAAAAACTTTTATACGTTTATGAAAACGCGGTTCGCCTTGCAAATGTTGTACATGATTTCCACGTATTATTTGCGCTACTTGAAGCAAATCAATCGGCGGACGAGCGAAATCGAAAAAGAATTGCACCAATCGATGAAAAACAAAGAGCTGTTTTCGCTTCTCAGCATGGAAAAAAGCTTAGTGTATTTCATGACGTCGCTCAAAGCGAACAACATCGTCATGGAGCGGCTTTTGCGCCTCAACTATTTGCGCATGTACGAAGATGACCAAGATTTGCTGCAGGACGTCATTATTGAAAACAAGCAGGCGATTGAAATGGCGGAAGTGTACAGCAGCATTTTAAGCGGCATGATGGACGCGTTCGCTTCGGTCATTTCGAACAACTTAAACATTGTGATGAAATTTTTGACGGCGATTACGATCGTCATTTCGCTGCCGACGATGGTGGCCAGCTTCTACGGCATGAACGTGCCGATTCCGTTCCAGCACTCCCCGTATGCCTTTTTGATCGCCATGGCGCTCGCCGGTTCACTGTCAGCGGCGACGGCGTACATCTTTTGGAAAAAGCGATACTTTTGACGGCCAAGCGCGTTTTGGATGGCCATGCGAACGGCTGCCCGTTGTCACTCGGGCAGCCGTTTTGACTTTCGGGCGGCCACGCCGCCGGAGAGGATGAATTTCATCGCCTCTTCTGGTGAGATGTCGACGACTTCCACTTGCTCTTTTGGGACAAGCAGCGTAAGCCCTGCGACTTGAAATGTCTGCGGAATGTAGACAGCCACATAGTCGGCGAGCGGGTCATGCCAGGCGCCGACCTCGTCCATCGTAATGAAGCCGAGGCATTTCCAGCCGCTCTCCGGCATCGTGATGAGCACAACTTGCGAAAACGACCGTTTTTCCCCAACAAATGAAGCGATCGTATCTTTCGCGACCGAATAGACCGTTTTCATCAAGGGAATGCTTTCAAGCAACCGGTCGATGAGCCGGATGAGGCGGCCGCTCACGTATTGCGTCGACAGCCAGCCGCAGACGGTAATCAGCGCGACTGTCGCCAATAGGCCTAGGCCGGGGACGTAGCGGCCGTCCAGATATGGGCGGACGTATTGGCCGAGCAGCCCGTCCAAAACGGCGAACACTTTGTAGCACACGTAAATCGCCAGCCAAATCGGTACGATTGTCAGCATGCCGTTCAGGAAGTTTTTGACGAAAAAACGCATGTGCCTTCTCCTCGCTTTCGTTCATTCCCTACCTACCATACCAATTTTTTTCGTTCCGCACAACCAGTAATAATTTCGAACATTTTTTGTAATTTATCTACAAAAAGTTCGTGTTTTATCTTGACGAACCGGCGGATGTCCCGTATACTTCCGGATGGAGCTAAAGAAATGGGGGATGGATCATGAACAATCATTACGATGTGATTGTGGTCGGTGCCGGGCCGGCCGGCATTTTCACGTGTTACGAACTGACGCTCAAACTGCCTGGAGCGAACGTGCTCCTAATTGATAAAGGGCATGATATATATAAACGCAACTGTCCGATTTTGCAGAAAAAAATTGAGAAATGCCCACCGCCAGCCGGCAAAAAGGACTATGCTGGATGCGTGCCGGCTTGTTCGATCACGAACGGCTTCGGCGGAGCCGGGGCGTATTCGGACGGCAAATTCAACATCACAAGCGAATTCGGCGGCTGGATGACCGACTATTTGCCGGCGTCGACCGTGCTTGAGCTCATCCGATATGTCGATGAGATCAACTTAAAACACGGAGCGACGACATCGATCACCGATCCGATGACCGACAAAGTGAAAGAGATCGAGCGGCGCGCCTATGCCGCCGGGCTGAAGCTGTTGCGCGCCTATGTCCGCCATTTGGGCACAGAGCAAAACTTGGAAATTTTGAAAAGCATTTTTGAATATTTGCGCGAACGGATTGCGATGCGTTTTACAACGGAAGTGGATGATATCGTGACCGAGCGGACGGATAGCGGCCATCGAGTGAAAGGTGTTGTGCTGAAAAACGGCGAAACGTTGACAGCGGAAAAAGTCGTCATCGCTCCGGGGCGCGATGGATCAGTTTGGCTGAGCAAAGTGCTGCGCAAGCGCCGTTTGCGGATGATCAACAACCAGGTCGACATCGGAGTGCGTGTGGAAACATCGAACATCGTCATGCAAGAAATTAACGAACATCTGTATGAAGGGAAATTCATTTTCAACACATCGGTTGGGACGCAAGTGCGCACGTTTTGCAGCAACCCGTCCGGGCATGTCGTCGTCGAAAACCATTCCGGCATTATGCTCGCGAACGGCCATGCCTATAAAGACCCAAAGCTCGGCAGCAACAACACAAACTTTGCCCTCCTTGTCTCGCATAAATTTTCCGACCCATTTGACAAGCCGAACGAGTACGCCCATGAAATTTCACGGTTGGCCAACGCCTTGTCCAACGGCGGCATCATCGTGCAAAAATACGGCGACATTTTAAAAGGACGGCGGTCGACGGAAAAGCGGATTAAAGAAGGGTTCATCGAACCGACGCTAAAAGAAGCGGTGCCGGGCGATTTAGGCCTCGTCTTGCCGTACAACACGATGAAAAGCTTGATTGAAATGACGGAGGCGCTCAACCACGTCACTCCGGGGCTTGCCTCTGAGCATACGCTCTTTTATGGGGTGGAAGCGAAGTTTTATTCAGCGCGCCCGAAACTGAACGACCGTTTTGAAACAGAAATCGCCGGGCTGTATGTCGGCGGCGACGGCGCCGGCATTACGCGCGGGCTGGCGCAGGCGAGCGCCTGCGGCGTCTGGATCGCCCGCGACATCGTCGAGAAATTGACGCATTAGGTGAGGAACCGAGGGCAGGCCCCTTCAAACGGGGGCCTGTTTTTTTGCTGTCTGCCTGGGACGGATTAAAAAGTAAACTTAAATGAAAATATAGTTGACAAATATGCGGCCAATCCGTTACGATAAATGTAATGATATGGAAAGGGGAGAGGAGAGATGGCAAACTGGCTGGCCTTGGCTGAGCAAGTATTGGGGGGCCACGAGTTGACCGATGAGGAAGCGTTGGCGATATTGGAATGTCCGGACGAGGAGCTGCTCCTTTTGCTGCAAGGGGCGTACCGGATTCGTTCCGCCTATTATGGAAACAAAGTGAAGCTGAACATGATCATCAACGCCAAATCCGGCCTCTGCCCAGAAAACTGCGGCTACTGTTCGCAGTCCGCCGTGTCGACGGCGCCGGTGAAAACGTATAAAATGGTCGACAAAGAGACGCTCTTGCGCGGGGCGGAAGAAGCGCACCGTTTGCGCATTGGGACGTACTGCATCGTCGCCAGCGGCCGCGGCCCGAGCGATAAAGAGATCGACACCGTTGTGTCTGCGGTCAAGGAAATTAAAGAGCGGTTCGGGCTGAAAGTGTGCGCCTGCCTCGGGATATTAAAGCCGGAGCAGGTAGCGCGGCTGAAAGAGGCGGGGGTGGACCGCTACAATCATAACATCAACACGTCGAAGCAGCACCATCCGAACATTACGACGTCTCATACATACGACGATCGGGTGCGGACAGTGGAAACGGTGAAAGACGCCGGCCTTTCGCCTTGTTCCGGCGTCATCATCGGCATGAAAGAAACGAAGCGGGATGTCATCGATATGGCGCGCAGCTTGCGGGCGCTTGACGCCGACTCTATTCCGGTCAACTTTTTGCATGCGATCGACGGAACGCCGTTGGCGGGCACGAACGAATTAAACCCGCGTTACTGCTTGAAAGTGCTGGCGTTGTTCCGCTATATGAATCCGACAAAAGAAATTCGCATCGCTGGCGGTCGGGAAGTGAATTTGCGCTCGCTCCAGCCGCTCGGGCTGTATGCCGCCAACTCGATTTTTGTCGGCGACTATTTGACGACCGCCGGGCAAGAAAAGTCAGCCGATTATCAAATGCTTGAGGATCTTGGGTTTGAGATCGAATTTGCCCCGGCTCCGCGGGCTGGAGTCGTATAATGAACGATGCCGCCGGAAAATGGCGGCTTTTTGTATGTGCGCCGTGGGCAAGGTGCAGCGAAGCGGAGGCATGGCAGCCCCATGCCGTTTCAGATGGGGCGTCTCGATGGTGCATAGCAAGCCTTGGCGAGAAGCGGAGCGCACGCATGGCTGGTGGACGTGGCTTTCCATTGTGCTCTGACGAGAAAGCGGATTGCCCTCCTTTGCGCCGTTCAACGCGCTTTTTTGGCATGAAAAGCCAATCCGACGCGTACGATGGCAATACGAGCGGCGAAAAAGGGCTTCACAAACAGCCCAAACCTCATTATAATAGCAATAAAAGGAAAGGAAGAGGATGGGGGACATGGCCAAATCATTCTACCGTTACTTGCTGCGCTTCCGCCATGGACGCCAGGAAGATCCGGTCGTCCGGTTTGCGAACGGAGCGTATGAAGACCACAGCTTTCCAAAAGGGTCGACGGACTATGAAGAACTGAGCGGCTATTTGGAGCTTAACGGTGACTATTTGGAAAGCATGGTTGTTTTTGATGAACTATGGGAGCAATTTTTGCATGAAGCGTAACTATGTAAGCGTTCCTATTTTATGAATTGGAAGCGCTTTCAAACTGCTTTTTCCGCGCGGCTGAAGGTGTCCACCCTTCTCTGCATGCATATACTATACTAACCATTTGTTCAAAAGGGTGGGAGATGCCAATGAGCGCGCCGAAACGCCCGAAATTTTCCGTCGGCGATATCGTCGTCAATACATTGTACGGAACGGTCGGAACCGTCACCGATATTCAGCAGATCGACGGCACGTTTTTATACGAAATCAACCATGGCCATAGCTTGTTTGCCGAGCAAGCGCTCGTTTTATTGTCTGAGTTTGCGGGCGATTTATGGATCGCGGAAGAGATTGAAATTGAGCTGCCGTTTTTTCTCGGCGAAATTGTCCGCGTCCGCGATTATGGCAGCCATTTGTTCAAAGTCGTCGGGGTGCGGACGGAAATTTACCGCTACTACGGAGAAGGATGGGAAGAGACGATTTACGAATTGAAACGGCTGACGGACGGTTGGGAGATTGAAGTCCATCTGGAAGACATTGTTCCGCTTGCCGACGGAGAGGAGACGTCCGTCACGATCGTGCAAGATATTGTCATCGCCGCGCCGGTGAAAGCGTCGCTTCGATTGCCGCCGGCCGACAGCGGAGAGAAAGGGCCGTCGGTCGACGAGCTCCTTGACATGTACAACGATTATAAAGCATTATATGAGTGGTTCGGCGATGAACAGTATAAACGGATGATGGAAACGGTTGTCAAACGTTTGCAGGCAATCGCCGATCACCAAGATAGAAATTGATAAAGAATAAAGAGAAAATAAGGAATGCCGACAAAGATGACGAACGTGCTCAACCCATTTACAACTGTTTCCATCATTTTATCGATCGCAGTGAGCTTGTCCATTTTGTCCGCCTCCGTGTTTTGGTTTTGTTGGTACATATGTATGGGGGAGAGCGAAAAAATAGTACAACATGATTTTTGACATAAAACGGAAGGCGGCGACATACAACATTACAAAGGGGGCGAGATGCGGTGAAGGAAATTGAAGTGATTATCGATACGGAAGAAATCGCCGAGTTTTTTTACCAAGAACTCATCCGCCGCGGCTTTGTGCCAACGCAAGAGGAGCTTGAGGAGCTCGCGGATATTACGTTTGACTATTTGCTTGAAAAATGCATCATCGATGAAGAGGTTGACATCGACGAGAAGTAGTCTTCGTCGTTTTATGATGGAGCTGATTTGGCCGCCGCGATGGCGGCCGTTTTCATCATGGTCAAATGCCGCACATAGCGGTTGGTCATGTCGCCTGAGGCCGGAAGCGGGAGCATTTCAAGCGCCTGCATGACCGCCTCATCAGTAAACCAATCGCGCCGGTCACAGAAAGAGTGGGCAAGATCCGGCCAAGCCGCCTCAAGGCGAGGGCTGTACAGGCGGCGCCCGTCAGGCGTTTCGGTGAACGACTGCGGCCAAAAGTCGGCGCGCGAGCCGCTGTGGGGGATGCGCCGGGCAAAGCGGCAGGCGCTGCGAAACAGCTTGGCGTCAAACAGCAGCAAACTATATAGCGTTTTGCCGATATGGATGCGGTGGTGGACGTCAGCGAAATCGCGCACCGTCGTTCCGGCAAGCGCCACGCGGCGGCCTTTGGCATATGGGATGAGCACATCGTTGAACCCGAGCCATTGCTCGGCGACAAACGGCCAACTCGACAGCACGCGGGTTCGAAAAAACGGATGTTCGATGACACGAAGCTGGATGTATTGCTGCTCGTTAATGATTAAGGCGACCGTAAGCAGGGCTGCGTCGCCCGTTTCCCAAAAATATTCCCAAAGCGGTTTCATAAACGAAGAAACGGAAAAACGAGGAAGCAAATGAAACAGCGGCATCCCTCTCCGTTTGCTTTCTTCATACAGCAAAAGCTGCGGATAGGCGTCATGAAAAATGAAGGCATTGGCGCACTCCAAAAACAAAAAAAGCGGCGCAATGGTTTGTTTTGGCAGCAAAAATGGAAGAAGGCCGCCGCGCAAATCGGTCATGTTCCAGCCGCCGTTGCGCGAGACGAGATGGGCCAAAAACGCCCAATGGATTTCCGGGTGGCGCTCAAAAAACGTCAAATAAGCGGCCGTACGCGTCACGTTGTTGCGGTTTTGTTCCGCAGTTTTCCACCGAATGGCGGCAACAATGGCCTCTTCTTCTGCGCTGAGCGGTCCATCAGCCGGAGCGGCGACGCGGGCGGCCATCCGGAGGAGCAAGCGGCCATCGGCGAGGCGGACCGATCGGCGGTACAAAAAGGAGCGATAGGCATACTGGAGCGGATGGCGCAGCCAAGCGAGCGGGCGAGTTGGCATCAGGCTGTCTCTCCTTTGCTGTCATTTGCGGGTTTTTGTCAAACGACCACGATCGTTTCGACAAAAGGTGTGCTCATTTGCTGAAGGAATCGACAAACGGAATCACCAATAATAAAATACACGACACGTTTGTCTCGGCCCTGAAGACAATTCGTGATCGAATTCGAAATCAACCATAGTATGGGATGTCTAGGGCCGATTTATTTGGGGGAAGGGAGAGGAAAACAATGGTTCGTTTATGGGGAAAACGGATGTGGATGACAAAACGTGCGTATGAGGCGGTCGTTTTTCAAACGCCGCGCCTTGGGGAAACGAGAGGCTACCGGCAAGTATGCCGGTTGACGGTGACAGCGGCTGGCCACGATGAGGCGCTCGCGATGTTGTATCGAATGTTCAATATAGCTGACTTGATGCCGAAAAACTGCCAAGCCCGGTTTATGGGAACAGGGGACATTGTGCTGATTGACGAGGGTCGCAGAGGGCAGACGTACTATCGCCTTTGTCCGGATGGCTGGAAACGGGTCGAACGCCAGCTAGTCTGTTGACGGAATATTCAAAAACATAGTCGCCGGCTGGCGGGAGGAGATGGTATAATATGAATAAAGCCCGGCGGTTTAGGGAACGGATAAGAAAGGAAAGGGGGGCGGATTCGATGGAACATGACGACAGGCAGCGCGACATGCCAACGGTGGCGCCGGGCATCGACGATGATGAGGAGCTGAACGAGAAGGCGACGAAAGAGGAAATTGAGCGCGGGGAGTATACGAGAGTCGTCACGCTCGCTTGGGACGAAGCCGAGCCGTCGGCCTCGCGATAGAAACCCTTGTATAGCACAAGGGTTTCTGCAGTTTGTCACGATTCTGGATTGTCGTGGTGGCCCGGACCGTTTTTCCGGCCGCCGGCGGCGGAATATTCTTTGGCATGCGCCTCATCTTCCGCGATCAATGCTTCTTTTGGAATATGGTTGTTCTTTTTCTGCCCGTTAATGCGGTTGCGGTGTTTTTTGCCCATCGTTTTCCCTCCTTGAACCGTTGTCGTCGTTAGTGTATGAGGTTTGGCGGCGGTTCATCGGCGGAAAATGTTTGCAGGCGGCATCGGGCGAATGCAGAAGAAGAAAAAGGGGGAAGGGAGCGAAACGATGGCCGCACTGGCGTTATCGCTGCTCTTATGCGTTATCTCGATCGCTGTATTGCTTTGGCTCAAAGGGCAAGTTGAGCGGCTCTTGTTCCGTTGGAGGAGCGTTCCGTTTCTCCATGCAATCAACGTCGCCGCCGTCGCTGCCATCGTCGCCGCTGCGTACTATCGGCTTAGCGGCATCGACGTGTACTTGCGCGATTTGGCCGACATCAACGGGTTTTGGTACGTCTTTGTCGGCGCGATGCAGCTCGTCTTGCCGTTGTATTTGTTTTCCTGTTGGCTCATCAACAGGCGGCGCGAGCGTGAGAAAAAATATACGCGCAGCAAAGACAAAAAGGTGCTGTATATCAATGAGCGGTATTTGGCGCGCCGCCATCGGAGCGATGATCGTCGCTCCAAGACGTCATAAAAAGGGAGAGACGCTCTCCCTTAAAATTTTGTCTTTTCCTTTTTCGATGTGGACGGTTGGTTGTTCGATTTGGACGACGGATTTGTTTTGTTGGCGTATTCGACCGCTTGTTCGAGTTTCTTTTTCATGAGCCTTTTCCTCCTTTCCCCGTGGTGCGGGCACAAATAGTATGCCCGTTCGCCGCCCTAGCTACTCGAAGGAAGACTGCCATTTTCCGCAAACATATGATATGATAAACGAGGGCATGGCCCGACAACGATCGTTCAAACGAAAGGAGGAATCCCGTTGAGCGTACATATCGGAGCGAAGGCAGGGGAGATCGCGGAGCGCATTTTGCTGCCGGGTGATCCGCTGCGCGCCAAATACATTGCCGAAACGTTTTTGGAAGGAGCGGTATGCTACAACGAAGTGCGCGGCATGCTCGGGTTTACCGGGACGTACAAAGGGGAGCGCATTTCCGTGCAAGGGACCGGCATGGGCGTGCCGTCCATTTCGATTTATGTGAACGAATTGATTCAAAGCTACGGCGTAAAGACGCTCATCCGCGTTGGAACGTGCGGGGCGATTCAGCCCGAGGTGCGCGTCCGCGACGTTATTTTGGCGATGAGCGCGTCGACCGACTCCAACATGAACCGGCTCATTTTCCGCGGCCGCGATTACGCGCCAACCGCTGATTTCCATCTGTTGCGGACGGCGTATGAAGTAGGGTTGGAAAAAGGGCTGGCGCCGAAAGTCGGCAATGTGTTCACCGCCGACATGTTTTATAACGATGAGCCGAACTGGGATGTGTGGGCGCGCTACGGTGTATTGGCTGTTGAAATGGAAACGGCGGCGCTTTATACGCTGGCAGCGAAATTCGGCTGCCGGGCGCTGTCGGTACTGACAGTCAGCGACCATATTCTCACCGGAGAAGAAACGACGGCTGAGGAACGGCAAACGACGTTTAACGAGATGATTGAAGTGGCGCTTGAAACAGCGATCCGCAATGGCGCGTGATTGTGCTGCCGGACGCTTGGACCTGGGAAAACAGAAAAGGGGAAGGAACATGAAACAGCGATGGCAAGCGGCGTTGTTCGTATGCTTGCTGCTCGCAGGCTGCCAAATAGGGGAAAGCGGCGGCAGCGGTGCGCCCGGTCCATCCGAACAGCCGCCGGAACGGACGGCGCCGGCTAGCGGTTCTGAATCGGAAAAACCCGCCCCAAGTCCGGTCGATCCCGATTTGCAACTTGAGGCGAAGTATTGGAACATCATCGAAGTGCAAAATGGGCAAAAACTGATTATGAACCCTGACAACATTTTGGTGCTTGTCAATAAAGAACAATCGCTTCCGCCCGGCTATAAGCCGGCAGATCTAGTCGTTCCGCGCGTGCCGTTTTCGTTTACCGACCCGAAGGCGGAAAAGCGGCATATGCGGGCCGAGGCGGCTGCGGCGCTTGAGGAGATGTTTGCCGCCGCCCGCCGCGACGGCGTTGAGCTTGTGGCGGTGTCCGCTTATCGGTCATACGAGCGGCAGCAGGCTCTTTTTGCCGAAGAAGTGCGGCAAAAAGGGGAGGAAAAAGCCGTTCAAGCGGTCGCTCATCCAGGGCAAAGCGAGCACCAGACGGGGCTGGCGGTCGACATCAGCAGCCGTTCGGCCGGATATCAGCTGACGGAAGCATTTGGCGCCACGAAGGAAGGGCAATGGGTGGCCGCCCATGCACACGAGTACGGATTCATCATCCGCTACCCGAAAGGGAAGGAAGCGGTGACCGGATACAAGTATGAGCCGTGGCATCTCCGCTACGTCGGACGGAAGGCAGCCGCGGTGATGAAAAAGCGCAGTTTGACGCTTGAAGAATATTTCAAAGTGGTGAAAAAAGTGTAAAAACGGCGCCTCGTTGTGAGCGCCGTTTTCTTTCTGGCTATGTTTCGCAGCAAAAGACGCAATAGCCAAGGTGGTCGCCGAATTGCGCCGTCATCTCTTGGTGAATCTTCCACATATTTTCCATCTCCGGTGTCGGCGGAAAGACGAGGATGACAGGTGTTCCGTAGCTTGGCGCTTCGACTGCGGCTGTGTAGGAAAACTGGCGGCAGCGGAAGCCGTTTTGTTCCAGCGCCTCTTTCCACTCGGCCGGCGTCATCAATCTCTGGAAGCCGTAAAAGGCGGCGACTCTCTTTTGCTCGGCGGCGGTCAATCGCTCATGGCACGCTTCAATGCCGATGAACAGGCCGCCTTTTTTGAGCACGCGATGGATTTCGGCGAGCGCGTTCGGCAGTGAAACGAAAGCGAGCACTGATTCAGAAATCACGACGTCAAACGTCGCAGTGGGAAATGGCAGCGCTTCGACTGAGGCGCGGTGCAGGCGGACCGGGGCAACCATGGCGGCAAAGCGCTGCCTTGCTTTGGCGATCATCGTCGGGTGAATGTCAATGGCGGTGACATCGGCTCCGTACCGTTCAGCGATATAAGCCGCCGTCTGCCCAGTGCCGCAGCCGACGTCAAGCACAGTCGTCGAGTGATCAATCTGGAGTTTACGTAAGATTTGTTTTGTCAACTCAAAGCCGCCTGGATGAGCGCCATCGATCCCCATGTCCGCTAACCAGTCTAAATATGCAGACATATGTTCCTCTCCTTTTTTTGCTCCGATTTGCTTTATCATACGCAAACACGCTCAATTTTGCCTTTAGACAAAAAAATTTGCTTATCCCTATACTTATGAAGAGAGGAAATTTTCTTGCTGTAGACCCAACCGGCCTTAAGCTGATACACTGATACGTGCAAGAATGTGATGGCTAGGTTGGTGAAGAACGTGAATTGGAAACAAAGGGCCGAGGCGGGCGCGCTGCTGAGCATTTTCGTCTATCTTCTTCTCTCAGCCGGCAAGCTGCTGGCTGGGGCGGCGTTCAGCTCGGATGCCGTGAAGGCGGACGGTTGGAATAATTTGAGTGATATTATCGCTTCCTTGGCAGTCTATATCGGCATGAAAATCGCTAAAAAACCGCGGGATGACAACCACCCGTACGGACATTCGCGCGCGGAGAACATTTCCTCGCTGTTGGCCGCCTTTTTGATGATATCCATTGGCATTGACGTGATCACGGGAGGCGTCCGGTCGCTGTTCGTCAAGGAAAAGGCAGCGGCTCCCGACGTTTTAGCGGCTGTCGTTGCGCTCGCCTCGGCGGCCGTTATGATTGTCATTTATGCGGTCAACCGCCGGCTGGCGCGGCGGACAAATAGCATGGCGTTGGCGGCCGTGGCCAAAGACAATTTATCGGATGCGCTCGTGAGCATAGGCGCCGCCATCGGCATCGTCGGTGCGCGGCTCGAGTGGCCATGGCTTGATCCGCTGGCGGCGCTTGTTATCGGCGCACTCATTTGCAAGACGGCATGGGAAGTGTTTATGGAAACGGCGCATACGCTGACCGACGGCTTTGACGAACAGCAGCTTGCTGTTTACAAAGACGAAATCGCGGCGGTGAGCGGCGTGCGCGATGTCGCCGACATTAAAGCGCGCATGTTAGGCAACGACATCGTGCTGGAAGTCACGATTCGCGTCGACTCGCATTTGACAGTGGCAAAAAGCCATGAAATCGCCGATGAAGTCGAGCGTTTGATGCGAAACCGGCATAACATCCAGGCGACGCACGTCCACGTGGAACCGGAAGCGGCGCGCTGACCAGCTTTGGGCGCCTCGGCGGGGCTGTCTCGCTTTGCGCGGCCAATAACGGCTTTGTCGGAGCGTGGAGCTATGCGGCGAGAAGGAGATGTTTTTCAGCCAACAAACCGTTGCCACTGGCTTGTTTTTGGCGGCGGGTGGGGAGTAGTTTTGCGGCAAACAGCAAACAATAACAATTAAAATCGTTTGCATGGAAAGGACGTCAGTCTATGGCCATCGAGCAGAACTTTCGTTTAACGGTTGACGGAACGTACAAACGCCATGCGCCGGCGGGCAGCCAGTCGTGCTGGCTCCATTTCACCGCCGCCGCCAAGCCGGATTTGGAGCGGCTTCTTTCTTCGCTGTCCGTTCACCCGCTTGCCCAACAGCGGCTGATGAACGGGACGGACATTCCGGCGTTTGACGAATACGAAGGAAGTTTCTTCTTATCGTTGTTCATCGTCCGCCCGTCCGGTTGGACGGCAAACGTCCGTCTGCTTGCTGCCGACCGGTATATGATCAGTTATATGGATGAAGACGATCCGCTGATCGGCCATGTGAAAGAACGGTTGTTGGATCATCGCGATCAGGCGCTCTATCCCGGGTATGTGCTGTATCATTTTTTAGACTTGGCCGCCATCCGGTTTTTGCAAGTCATCGACCAAATCGCCGACCGCATTCAGGCGCTTGAACGTCAAGTGTTTGCGACCCCGTTTGCCAACGAAATCGGGCGCGAGATTTATCGGATGAAAACGCATCTTCATGAGCTGCGCCAAATCGCCGAGGCGCAGGAAGAGGCAATAAAAACGATCCGCCACGCGGATTTGCCGTATATCAACGAAGAGACGAATCCGTACATTGAGGAAGTGGCGTCGCGATTTGGGCGCGTGACGGCTGCGCTCGATGCGTTTAAAGAATCGTTGTCCGCCATTTTCGATTTGCAGTTGTCGCTCAAATCGGACCATATGAACGTCATTATGAAGACGTTGACATTAGTAAGCGTCATCTTTTTGCCGATGACGTTTATCGCCGGTGTATATGGCATGAACTTTGCCTTCATGCCGGAGCTGAAATGGAGATACGGCTATCCGTTTGCTTTGCTGCTCATGGCAGCCGTCGCTATGCTCATCGCTCTCTACTTTAAGCGAAAAGGCTGGTGGGGAGAGACGGGAACGAAAGAAAAATAGGCGTTTTTCCAGAAATTTAGGCATTCGCCCAGCCGTTTGGGCGGGCGGGCGCATATGATGGCCCGTGAACCGATGAAGGAGGTGCCCGCCGTGAGCAGTTTCGTCAGCAACGGTTATACGGTTGTCATCGCCCTGTTCATTTTACTGATTATTGTTGGCTGTGCCTGTGTCGCTTGGTGAGCGGAAAAATAAGCGGCGGCCAACCGGGCCGCGAAGGGGACGGGCGGATCGTATTCAGTTGCGCCCCTTTCTTCATTGGCCGCCGCGTCGAACGATGCGAGCGTGTTTTTTGATGGATAAAGTAAAGCTGCGGCGGTATAATGGAACAGAAATGATCCAAGAGAAAAGGGGAAGACGACGTGGGGCATTGGAGCGAAGAAAAGCAAGGCATCTTGTATACTGCTGCTTCGTATTTATTATGGGGAGTATTGCCGCTTTACTGGAAGTTGCTGGAAGAACGTCCGGCACTTGAAATTTTGGCGCACCGCATCGTTTGGTCGTTCGCATTTATGGCCATCCTTTTGGCGGCGACCGGACAGCTTGGCGCCTTTCGCCAGGAGCTTCGGGGGATGCACCGCCAGCCGGCCATGGTGTGGGGGATCGTCGCCGCCGCTGTGCTCATCAGCGCCAATTGGTTTATTTACATATGGGCGGTGAACCATCATCATATTGTTGAGACCAGCCTCGGCTATTATATCAACCCGCTCGTCAGCGTGGCGCTCGGAACGATCATATTGCGCGAGCGGCTGAGCGTTGGGCAGTGGGCCGCTGTTTTTCTTGCCGCTGCCGGCGTGGCGGCGATGACGGCAGAATACGGCTCGTTTCCATGGGTCGCCATATCGCTCGCGCTGACGTTCGGGTTTTACGGGTTAGTGAAAAAACTGGCCAACGTTGACTCAGCCATCGGCTTGACACTCGAAACGATGGCCGTCATGCCGCTTTCAGCCGTTTACTTATTATGGGTGTACAACGAAACGCCAGCCCTCGTCGAGACGGCGGCGTGGTGGCAATGGGCGCTGCTGGCTGGGGCTGGTCCAGCGACAGCTGTGCCGCTTTTATATTTCGCCAAAGGGGCGAAGCGCGTGTCGATGACGACACTCGGCTTTTTGCAATACATTTCGCCGACGATCAGCCTTCTTCTCGGTGTCTTTTTGTTCGGCGAGCCGTTTACGAAAGCACATATTTATGCATTTAGCTGCATTTGGGCGGCGCTTATTTTGTTTTCTGCCGTCCAAATCAAGCGGGCGCCGGGGCGAAAAAAATGGAAGCGAAACTCGCTGCAGGCGTAGCGGCGGTCCGAGGGACGAGCCGCTTTTTTTTTGTCATCTGCGCGGCAAATACCCATTTTTGCCGAAACATCTAACCATTTCTTCGTCTTCTGAATAGTTTACTAGTACAACAACGAAGGAGGTGCTGGCAAATGGGTGCAGCTTACGGCGGCGGATTTGCGTTGATCGTCGTTCTGTTCATCTTGTTGATTATTGTCGGATGCGCATGTGTCGGTGGTTGGGTGTACTGATGCCTCTTACTTGCTAGCAAGGAGGTGACGAATATGCCATATGGCTTGTACGGCTGGGGCTGGGGCGGCTATGGCTTCGGTTATCCGGGCTGGGGCGGCTACGGCTACGGCTTCGTGCTGATCGTCGTCTTGTTTATTTTGCTCATCATCGTTGGGGCGACATGGTGCTAAACAGTGATGGGCCAAGCGGGGGAAACGGCCAGGCGACGGCGGTTTCCCCCGCGTTTTTTTGTGAACAGGCAGGAACAGTGAAGGGGAACGGGGAAATAATAAAAGAAACGGCAATGGAAAACGCATGGAGGGACGAGAAAATGAAGCACATTTCGAAAGACATCGTCGCGACGTTTTCGATCGTCGCGTTCGATCCGGCGACTGGGGAGCTTGGCATCGCTGTTCAATCGAAATTTTTAGGCGTTGGTGCGGTCGTGCCGTGGGCGAAAGCGGGCGTCGGAGCAGTGGCGACGCAGTCGTACGCCAATACGTCGTACGGACCGCGCGGCCTAGAATGGATGGCGAAAGGGAAATCGGCGCAAGAAACACTCGAGTTGCTCATTGGCGACGACAGCGAGCGCGATTTGCGCCAAGTCGGCATCGTTGATGCGAAAGGACGGGCGGCGACATTCACCGGAGAAAAATGTTATCCGTGGGCGGGCGGCATCACCGGCCCGAACTACGCGGCTCAAGGCAATATTTTAGCCGGCGGGGAAACGGTGCTGGCGATGGGAAGAACATTTGAGCAGACAAAAGGCCCGCTCGCCGAGCGGTTGTTAAAGGCGCTTCAAGCCGGCCAGGCGGCAGGGGGAGACCGTCGCGGGCAACAGTCGGCTGCCTTGCTCGTCGTGAAGGAAGGTGGGGGATATGGCGGCTTCAATGACCGTTATATCGACTTGCGCGTTGATGATCATCCGCAGCCGATCGAGGAACTCATTCGCTTGTATCAATTGCGCCAGCTGTATTTCGAGAAGCCTCGTCCTGAAAAGGTGGCGGCGATGGAAGGCGCCGTCAAGGAAGAGGTGGCCGCCCAGTTGGTCCGCCTCGGTTATTTGTCGAAAGAGCGCGCGGCAGACAGCGAGGCGCTTCATGAGGCGCTGACCGTGTATATACATACAGAAAACTTTGAGGAGCGCGAAGTGGAAAAAGGAAAAATCGACCTCGATGTGTTGGATTATATGAAGCAGCAGCCGTCGCCAAAGGCGGCGGACTAAGCGGCCGTCGGTTGTCAAACCGGAACGCCCCGGATCAATCGTTTCAATGCTTGAAGGAGGAAGGGGATCCCGTCATGCTCGGGATGTCCCCTTTTTGTTTATGGATGCTGCCCGGGCCGATCCGCCTTAAGAGGCGAGCGGCGCGCGCCCGCTGCCATGCCTGCGCCAAACGGCCCGCAGGCGAAAGCTGAGAAACAGTGCGCCCGCTGCCAATCCGGCGATCAGGCCGATCCAATAGCCGAACGCTTCAGCATTCGTCCATAGCGCGAGCGCGCAACCAAGCGGAAGCCCGACGCCCCAATAAGCGACAAGGGCGGCCCAAAAAACGGCGTTCACCTCTTTATAGCCGCGCAGCGCCCCTTGAATCGGAGCGGCGATGGCGTCGGAAAACTGGAAAAAGATTGCATACAACAAAAACTTCCCGGTCAGCGCCGCCACGTCCGGATCGTTTGTATACAGCCGGGCGATATGGCCGCGGAAGGCGAAAAGGAACAGCGCGGCAGCCGCCGCGACGGCCAAGGCGAGGGTGATGCCGATCAAGCAATATTGTTTCGCATCTTCATAACGGTTGGCTCCCGCCTCGAAACCGACCGCGATTGTCAGCGCCATCGATAAGCTAAGCGGAATCATATACAACAGCGAAGCGAAGTTGAGGGCGCTTTGATGGGCGGCCACTGTTTCCGCTCCAAACCGGCCGACAAGCAACGTGACGGCGGCAAAAATGCTCGTTTCAAAAAAGATGGCCGACCCGATCGGCACCCCGGTTTTCAGCAGCTCTTTCCATGCGGCCCATGACGGACGGTAAAAACGGACGAGCACGCGATATGGAGCCAAGCGGCGAAATTTCAAGGCGGCAAAGGCAGCGGCCGCGAAGCAGTACGCATACGTGATCGCCGTCGCATAACCAGTGCCGATGCCGCCAAGGCGTGGAAACCCGCCGTGACCGTAAATCAACAGCCAGTTGAACAGCACGTTGACCGGCAAGGCGGTCAGCGTAATCCACATCGTCACTTTTGTCTGCCCGAGCGCATCGATGAAATAGCGGAGCACGGAATAAAGGAACAGTGGGATGATCCCGAACGACAACGCGAACAAGTAATGAAAGGCGATATGGCGGACGCCTTCTTCCAACTGCATCCGGCCCAAAATGAACGGCAAGGCGGCGGCGCCGGCTGCGATGATGGCGAGGGCGATCGCAACAGCCAAATAAAGCGCTTGGGTGACGGTGCGGGCGATGTCCTCATGCCGTCCGGCGCCGAAATGATGGGAGACGATTGGAGACAGGGCGAGCAAAATGCCGCCGACCCCTGTGAATATCGGCACCCATAAGCTTGAGCCAATCGCCACGCCAGCGAGGTCTTCGGCGCTCGCATGACCGGACATGGCGACATCAACAAAGTTCATGGCATATTGGCCGGTTTGCGAAACAAAAATGGGAAGAAACAAGGCGAACAGGCGCCGCCATTTGCCGTTGGGCGGAGCGGTCGTTGCCATAATGGCCCTCCTTTTCCGTGATAAAGTTACACATTGTTCTAAATCATCAATTTCTCCGCTTCCGAAGCCGGGATGGCCTCCCCCCTCTTCGGAAGCGGTTTATGACGAAAGAAACGGCGGCTGGATGCAAAGTGGAAATTCGATCAAAAAACACGTACCGCACGTGTCGCTTTGCACTTTCATCGTCCCGCGATGCAGTTCGACGATTTTTTTCGATAATGACAGGCCGAGCCCGGTTCCCGTTTCCTTCGTTGAAAAAAACGGATCGAAAACATGGTCGATGACCGACGGCGGAATGCCGGGCCCATCGTCGCAGAAGCGAAGCTGAACGAGATGGTTGATTTTTCGGCTGCAGATCGACACCGTCATCGTTTTCGCCACTTTCGCTTCCACGGCGTTGCGAAATAAGTTTAAAAACACTTGCAAAAGCTGGCTGCGGTCGCCGTTCATTTCGTAATCGTCAAGCTGGCCATCAAGGTCAAAATGGACGTCAACGTTATGCAACAGCGCCTCGCTCTGCAATAGGACGCCGACATCGTCGCGCAAAAAGCGGTGCAAGTTGAACGTCTCCAGTTTGACGTCGGCTGGCTTGGCGATATTCAAAAAATCAGTGATGATGTCGTTCGCCCGGTCGAGCTCAGGAATTAAAAGCCGCTCAACGAGCGAGGCGATGCGATCCGGCAAGTCGCTTTTCAACAGTTGCAAATACCCGCGCACCGTCGTCAGCGGATTGCGGATTTCATGGGCGATGCCGGCGGCGATGCGGCCGGCGACCGCCAGCTTTTCCGTTTCTTTCATCATGTTGAGCGACTGAAACATACTGATGACCCGTTTGACCGATCCATCATCGTTGTAAATAAAGCGGGTGTTGACGATGCCGTAAAACCGGTCAAGCACCTCGTGATTATAAAGCGGCTCGCCTTTTTCGAGCGACTGGAGCGTCGCGATCAGTTCATCAGGGAGCTTCAGCAGCTCGCGAATATGCTTGCCAATGATGGCGTCGCGATCCACGCCGGTGTCAACAGCCGCCTGCAAATTGCAAAGTGTGATGATCCCTTGGGCGTCGACAAAGACGATATGGTGTGGAACAAGATCGAGCAACGGCGTCAAAAAGGCTTCTACTTTTTCAAACGGCACGTCGCGATACAAGTCAATATCCCACTGCCATTCCGCTTCCTTTTCAAGGGACGGCGGAATGGCGCGAAGGTGCGGCCGGACGTCGCCGCGCTTTTTTTCGATGGCGATTCCACTTTCGTAATCGGCAAAGGTGAACGGAAACGGAAGTCTTTCAATAAGCCGCTCATAGGCGCGCAGCTTTCGCTCAAGCTCTTCGGTTTGCGGTTGTACCAATCGGTCATCCATCTTTCCCAACTCCTTAGCTGCACATCCCGTTTCTCATTTTTTACAAAAACCGCCGGCCATTGGCTACGGCGAATGTCCTATTGGCCGGCGCTCGGGCGCCCAATGTGGAATGGCCATGCCCCCAACCGGCATTAATAGGAACGGTCATCGATGTTTGCCGTCTCCACGCGGGCGAGAAATTGCTCAAGCGACTCAAGAGATGGAAAAAACGCTTGAGCTTGCCGTTCATTGCCTCCCCCTTTGCCGCCAAACGGAGCGGCTTGTTCTTTCAGCCAGTTTCCCGCATGGAGCGGGGAAGATGGAGCTTTGACAATGACGGCGCGCCAATCCGTCAAAGAGGCGAGCAGCGATGTTTTGCCGTAGCGGTCGGCGATGAGGCGGGCGATTGTTTGCAGCTCTTTCGCCCCATACTGACTGTAGCGGCCGATGACCATCCGCCCTGGCTTGGCAGCGGCACGTTCCCCTTCGACCGCAAAGACGATCCCTTCGTATTGGCGCAGCCGTTTTTCCAGCTCCTTTTTCTCGTGTTCCCATTTCGCGATCACCTCAAGCAGCTGGCCGCGGCTCGTCCCGAACCGTCCGGCGGCCGCCTGCACGATGCGGTGGGACTGTTGGTAATCAGCAAGCGCCCGCTGGCCGCAAAGGAAAGAGAGGCGCGTCATGCCGCGATGACGCTCGGCTTTTAGCAATTTGATGAGGCCGATTTCGCCCGTCCGTTTCACATGGGTGCCGCAGCAAGCCGATAAATCGATGCCTTTGATCTCAACGACACGTACATTGCCGCTCACATCCGGCCGTTTGCGAAACGGCATCCGTTCCGCTTTCTCAGGCGTCACCCAGTACGTCTCAACCGGAAGATTAGCGTAAATGAGCTCGTTGGCTCGGTTTTCCGCCGCCAACAGCTCTTGTTCAGACAGCGCTTCGATCGCCAAATCGATCGTGACGACATCGCGTCCGAGGTGAAAACTGACTGTTTCCGCGCCGAGCTGCTCGATGAAGACAGCGGACAGCAGATGTTGGCCGCTATGCTGCTGCGTATGGTCGCGGCGCCGGGCCATATCGATGGCGCACGAAACAGCGCCCGTTCCCGGGGGAGCGGGAAGGCGATGGTACACTTCCTCGTTTTCTTCAAACACTTCGAGCACCGGCAGCCCGGCGATCGTGCCGGCGTCAGACGGTTGGCCGCCGCCTTCCGGGTAAAACCCGGTTTCCGCCAATGTGACGACATACGTTTCGCCGTCTTGGCGGATACCTGTCACCGTCGTCGTCCACGCCGCGACGTCCGGCGCTGTATAGTACAACTTTTTGGTCACCACAGCTTCATCCTTTCGCGTTCCGAATTCTTTTCTTTACATATTAGCAAATACATTCATATTTGCCTATTCCGAACTTGTTTTGCATTCAAAGAACTATATTCTAAATAAAAAACCTCAACAAGAGCCGCTTAATTCGAGTTGAACCTTCATCATGAGAATTTTATTACAGAACTATGTGCTAAATAATCAACTAAAATCTAACACAACAGCAGGTCAGAAGAAACGAACAGCCTGCTCGACTGCGGGCGGCAAACAACCAATACAGTCCTGAGCAGGCAACAATTTGTCGGCGGCAAAACGTTTTGTATATAATAAAACGGGGCACAAAAGAATTGGTCGCCTTGATCAGAAAGGGTGGTTTGGTGATGTTGACGTTGACAGACATTGAACAAGCGCGGATGAAAATGAAAGGCGTTGTTCATGAAACGCCGCTTGAACATTCGCAAACGTTCAGCCGGCTGTCCGGCAATGATGTATATATGAAACTTGAAAACTTGCAAAAAACAGGTTCGTTTAAAGTAAGAGGGTCATTCAATAAAATTATGTCGTTGACCGACGAAGAGCGAGCGCGCGGCGTTATCGCCGCCTCAGCCGGCAATCACGCCCAAGGGGTCGCCTATGCAAGCGGCATGCTTGGCATTCCGTGCACGATCGTCATGCCGAAAGGGGCGCCGCTCAGCAAAATTGAGGCGACGAAAAGCTACGGAGCGGAAGTCGTGCTATATGGCGATGTGTTTGATGAGTCGCTCGAGCATGCGCTTGAGCTGCAGCGCGAACGGGCGATGACGTTTGTGCATCCGTTTGATGACTTGGCTGTCATGGCCGGCCAAGGGACGATCGGCTTGGAGTTGATGGAACAGCTTCCCGATGTCGACGTCGTCCTTTGCCCTGTCGGCGGCGGTGGGCTGCTGGCCGGGCTGGCTTTCACCTTAAAACAGCTAAAACCGTCGGTCGAAGTATACGGCGTCGAATCGTCAGCTTGCCCTGGCATGACGGCCGCTTTGCGCCATAAACAGCCGGTGGCCATCGCCGCGTCGGAAACGATTGCGGATGGCATCGCGGTGAAAAAGCCGGGCAACATTACGTACCAATACATTGAGCAATATGTCGATGGCGTCGTTTGCGTTGAGGAAGCGGAAATTTCGCGGACGATGCTGTATTTGTTGGAACGGAACAAGCTGTTGGTCGAAGGAGCGGCGGCTTGCCCGCTGGCGGCGCTGTTGTATCAAAAGCTCCCGTTTCGCGGCAAAAAGGTCGCTGCCGTGTTGAGCGGCGGCAACGTCGATGTGACGCTCATTTCCCGCATCATTGAGCGAGGGCTTGTCGAAGCCGGCCGGTTTGTGACGTTTACGACCGTCATTTCCGACAAGCCGGGCCAGTTGAACAAACTGCTCCGCATCATCGCCGAGCTTGAGGCGAACGTCATGTCGATCCACCATCAGCGCATCGGCGCTAAAGTGCTGCCGGGCCAGGCGGAAATTCATTTTTCGCTCGAGACGAAAAATGAAGACCATATCCAGCAAATTTACCAAGTGTTGCTGAAAGAAGGGTATGACGTTCAATTTTACCGATAAGCGGCGACTGGAAAATGTTTTTTCGTCTAAGAGGCTGCAGTTCAGCTCCTTCTCCCTTCCTTTTTTCCTGCTTTTTTTGATAAGCTAAAAGTAAACGAGTGGCGGAATGGGGTGGGATGGTGGCCAATATTCCCGATCCGGAAAAAACGTATACGTATGACGATTGGAAAACGTGGGAAGGACGTTGGGAGCTGATTGGCGGGAAAGCATACAACATGACGCCTGCTCCGTCTTCTCGGCATCAATTTGTGGTTGGCGAATTGTATTTTGCGCTGCGCCGCTTTTTCCAAAATCAGCGCTGCTTTGTCTTTATGGCTCCATTTGATGTTTTTCTTAGTGAACAAGGAGCGTATGAGACGCCTGACGACATTGTGCAACCGGATATAGCTGTTATTTGTGACCAAAAACAAATCACCGATAAAGGGTGCTTCGGACCGACTGCACTTGTTGTGGAAGTGTTGTCGCCATCAACGGCTTTAAAAGATTACAGCGAAAAGTTTTATGCGTACGAGCATTATAGAGTGAACGAGTATTGAATTGTCGACACGTTCAACCAAATGCTGCATGTCTATTCGCTGCGGGATGGCTCCTATGAACGCATCGCCACGTACGGAGCCAATGACGAGGGTGCGCTCTGTGCAATTTAAAGGGTTGGCGATTCCGCTCGCGCCCATTTTTTCATGGCAACAGCTTGAAGAACGATGATGAAGCGGCAGAACAATGGTATGAAGTTCATATGGAACTTCTAGCTCGAAACGATCAGCGCCTTTGCCCATCTCTTTCGTGACGGGCAAAGGCTTTTTTTGTCAATGCACGCGCGGCGCATCTTGCGGCCTCGTCGCGCCGAGGCCTTCGCGGGCCATTTTCGCTTTCAAGCTTTCAAATACGTACAAGCCAAACATGCCAAGCAGCTCTTCATCCGTCATCTCATTGATCAGCTTGAGCACATCGCGGCGGTCAAGCTCGTCTAAAATCGACATCGCCACCGCTTCGGCGTCTTCTTCATCTCCGGTCAGTCGATCTTTGTAGTATTCGTACAGCTCGTCAATAAACTTCATCGGCATAGTCGCCTCGCTTTTTTGAGAGCGGGCTTCCTCCTTTCTTTGCAGTTGGCCGATGCGGACTGGCGGCATCGGCAGTCTCTCACTTTGGCGCCACAAATGCCATTGGCAGCAGTGATTATTCATAGTATAATGAAAAAAATATCATCCGAAAAGCGGGGGAGCTCCATGATTCGCCGGTTAACGGCCGAAGACCACCAACAAGTATTTTCGTTTTTGCGGCAAGATCCGTCGTTCAACTTATTTATCATCGGCGATATTGAGTCGTTTGGCTATGACGCCGATTTCCAGGATGTTTGGGGGCAGTTTGACGATGCCGGCTCGTTGAAGGCGGTGCTGCTTCGCTATTACGATTCCTTCATTCCGTACGCGCCTGACGATTTTGATGCCGATGGCGTTGCCCGTCTCATCCGCGAGACAGCCCGCTCATCGTCCATCCAGCTGTCCGGCAAGGCGGAAATTGCCAAGCAGTTCGAAGGGCGGCTGCCGCTCGGGCGGAAACGGACGCTTTACTTTTGCGAATGCCAAACGGATGAATATGCCCGTCAAGAAAACGGATCTTTTGCCGTCAAACAAGCCGGATTGGCGGATGTCGACCGGATTCTTGACTTGCGGCGCCGCATTCCCGAATTTGAGACGAGGCCGTCGTCCCGCGATATGCTGGTGAAAGGGATGGAAACAAATTCAGCAAGAACGTATTATATTGAACAAGACGGCCGGATGGTAGCAACGGCATCGACATCGGCGGAAAATTCGCTGTCGGCGATGATCGTCGGCGTCTGCACGGATCAGGAGCACCGAGGGAAAGGGTATGCGAGCGCCATTGTGGCGAAGCTCGTTTGCGATTTGCTTGCTGAAGGGAAGATGCCTTGCCTGTTTTACGACAACCCGGACGCCGGCCGCATCTACCGCCGCCTTGGTTTTCGCGATATCGGGCTGTGGGCGATGTATGGGTAGAAGCAGTCTATCGCAACACTAGCGCCGCGCTGGCCGCCATGCTGATGCAAAAGGGGCTTGCTTCGTTGTGGAAGCAAGCCTTGCTCTTATTGCCCGTCCGCGCCGTTTGGCGTGACGCGGCGAATGTGCTGATCGCCGTGCTCCCGCATCGCTTTTGCCTTGTCGTTGACGAGTTGTTTTTGATCGATGAGCGGAGACGGTGTTTGTTTTTTGTTGGCCATATGGATCACTTCAATGGGGAAGATTTGGCGCGCTGAATGAACATGTCCGCATCTTCGATGAGCCCGCAGACGCCGCATTGGACGCGGTAGCTCGGACCGCGGTACGGAAGATGGAACGGTTCAAGCGCGTCGTTTGTATATTCCTGTTCAATCTCGCCGGTGTACGGGTCGATCTTCACTGCGCGCGGATGCTGCTCGATGAGGTGAAACCGCGTCCGGTTCGTTTTGCAGCTTGGGCATAACATCGGTTCCAACAGAAGCCACCTCCGATCATTATTTTTTGGAAAAACGGCCGCTATTATGTATGATTTGTATGTCCGCAGCGGTTTATATCAGGCAAGAGCCGGCCGGGGAGAAGCGCCAGACGGTGCATGTTAAAATCCCCCCTCGTTTTTTCAGGCAGCAGAACAGTTTTTATTGACAATGCTGCCAGCAATCGAGTATCTTAATGGATAAGAGAAATATTCCTTTTTTTCTGAAAATGCTATACGATCAACGACGAAGGAGATCATTATGGCTGACAAACCGCTTAGAGACCGCATTATCGATGCTGCTCTTCACTTATTCGAAAAATATGGCTACCACGGCGTGACGGTCGATCGCATCGTCGCCGAAAGCGGTACGTCGAAAGGCGGTTTTTACCATAATTTCAAATCGAAAGATGAGTTGCTTTACCATATTCATGACGTTTTTATTACCTACGCGCTTACGAAAGCACAGGAAGCGTATGAAAGCTTTTCGACGCCGACTGAGCGCTTGTATGCCATCGTTCAGTCGTTTGTCAAAGTGTTTCACTTGTACAAACCGCACATCACCGTATTTTACCAAGAGAGCACGTACTTAAAACCGGAATACGCGGAGCCGATCAATGAAAAGCGTGAGGAATTTAAACAAATCATTTTCCGCGTCATCCGCGAAGGGATCGAGGCCGGGGAGTTTCGTCCGGAGTTATCGGTGGAGATCGCCGGTATGTCGATCATCGGCATGGTGAACTGGACGTATAAATGGTACAATCCGGACGGTCCGTTGTCCATCGAGGAAATTGCAGCGTATTTCGCTGATTTCATTTTGCACGCGGTGCTTCGCCAAACGGAACATGCGGCGGCCATGCGGTTTTTGTTGCGGCCGGCCGCCGAATAAGCGGTTTGCTGTTCACAGACCAACCAGTCGGTCTTGGATATCGGATTATTTATGACGGTTGGAAACCGACTGGTCGGTTTTAGTATAAATCATTTTTTAAACGGGGGAGAGGGAGAACATGGACTTTTCGTTGACAAAAGAACAACAAATGATTAAAGAGATGGTTCGCGACTTCGCCGAGAAGGAAATTGCCCCTTACGCGGCGAAATGGGATGAAGAGGCGCATTTTCCGCTGGATGTCTTCCGCAAAATGGGCGAACTCGGGCTGTTAGGCTTGCCGTTTCCGGAAAAATACGGCGGCGCTGGGGGCGATACGATTTCGTATGCCATTGCCGTTGAAGAAATCGGCCGCGCCTGCGGCGGCACCGGGTTAAGCTATGCGGCCGCTGTGTCGCTCGGAGCGAGCCCGATCTACTACTTCGGGACAGAGGAACAAAAACAAAAATGGCTCGTGCCGATGGCGAAAGGAGAGACGCTTGGCGCTTTTGGGCTCACGGAGCCGAACGCCGGGTCCGATGCCGGCGGCACGCGCACAACCGCGGTGCTCGATGGCGATGAGTATGTCATCAACGGCGAAAAATGCTGGATCACGAACGCCCAATACGCGCGGCAAGTCATTGTCACCGCCGTCACGGGCAAAGATGCGCGCGGCAAAAACATCATCACCGCTCTCATCGTGCCAACTGACTCCCCAGGATTTACGATCCGTTCGAATTACGACAAGATGGGTGTCCGCGCGTCCAATACGTGCGAGCTTGTTTTCGAGAACGTCCGCGTGCCGAAAGAAAACGTCTTAGGCGACCCGCAAAAAGGGTTTAAACAGTTTTTGTACACGCTTGATGGCGGCCGCATTTCCATCGCTGCTTTAGCCGTCGGCATCGCCCAAGCGGCGTTTGAGAAAGCGCTTCAATATGCGAAAGAACGCGTTCAGTTTGGCCAACCGATTTCTAAGTTTCAAGCGATCCAGTTTAAACTCGCCGATATGGCGATGGAAATTGAGCTCGCCCGCAATATGGTGTACAAGGCGGCTTGGTTGAAAGACCAAGGGAAACCGTTTACAAAAGAAGCGTCGTTCGCCAAATTGTTCGCATCGGAAATGGGGTTCCGCGTCTGCAACCAAGCGATTCAAATTCACGGCGGCTACGGCTATATGAAAGAGTATGGCGTTGAGCGCCATTTGCGGGACGTCAAGCTCATGGAAATCGGCGAGGGCACATCGGAAATCCAACGGCTCGTCATCGCCCGCCAACTCGGATGCTAAAAGCGGAAATGCCTGCATATCCATAACAATGAATTCGGACAAAGGGGAGGAAACGGCCGATGTTGACGGTGACTGTGGGGAAATTGTTGGAAGAGCGAGCCAAGCAATATGCGGATCACGAGGCGGTCGTGTATGCCGACCGTGGATTGCGTCTGACGTATCGGCAGTTTAACGATTATTGCCGCCTCGTTGCGCGCGGGTTGATGCGGCTTGGCATCGAAAAAGGGGAGCATGTCGCCATTTGGGCGACGAACGTTCCGGAATGGATCGCCTGCCAGTTTGCGACCGGCAAAATGGGAGCCGTCCTCGTGACGGTCAATACGAACTACCGGGCGGCGGAGCTTGAGTATTTGCTTAAGCAATCGGATTCGACGACGCTCTTTTTGATCGAGCAATATCGCGATTCGTCATACATCGATATTTTGTACGAAATCGTTCCCGAGTTGCGTACATCGGCGCCCGGACAGCTGCAATCCAAACGGCTGCCAAAGCTGAAAAACGTAATCTTTCTAGGCGACAAACGATACCCGGGCATGTTCACATGGAACGACATCTTGGCGATGGCGCAAGACGTATCGGAAGAAGAACTCGATGAACGGATGGAGAGCCTCGACCCGCACGATGTCATCAACATGCAATACACATCGGGGACGACTGGATTCCCGAAAGGGGTCATGCTGACGCATTACAACATTGTCAACAACGCCCACCAAGTGGCGCAATGCATGGGACTTGGCGAAGGCGATCGATTGTGCATTCCGGTGCCGTTTTTCCATTGCTTCGGCTGCGTCATGAGCACGCTTGCATGTGTGACGGTCGGCGCGACGATGGTGCCGGTTGTCGAGTTCCATCCGAAGCGGGTGCTCGAGACGGTGGAAGCGGAACAGTGCACGGCGCTTCATGGCGTGCCGACGATGTTTATCGCTGAGCTCAATGATCCAGATTTCGCCAAATACAATTTATCGTCGCTGCGCACGGGCATTATGGCCGGCTCTCCCTGCCCGGTCGAAGTGATGAAGGCGGTCATCGAGAAAATGGGCATGACGGATATTACGATCGCCTACGGGCAGACCGAGGCGTCGCCAGTCATCACGCAAACGCGCACCGACGATCCGCTGGAGCTGCGCGTTGAGACGGTCGGCCGGGCGCTGCCGGGTGTCGAGGTGAAAATTGTGGAGCCGGGCACGAACAAGGAAGTGCCCCGGGGAGTGCAAGGCGAGTTGTGCACGCGCGGCTACCATGTCATGAAAGGCTATTACAACAACCCCGAAGCGACGAAGGAAGCGATCGATGAAGACGGCTGGCTGCATACCGGCGATTTGGCGACGATGGATGAAAGCGGTTACTGCCGCATCACCGGTCGGTTGAAAGATATGATCATCCGCGGCGGGGAGAACATTTATCCGCGTGAAATCGAAGAGTTTTTGTACAAACATCCGAAAATTTTGGATGTGCAAGTCGTCGGCGTGCCGGATGAGGTATACGGCGAAGAAGTGATGGCGTGGATCATCTTAAAAGACGGCGAAACGGCGACCGCCGAGGAAATTCGCGAGTTTTGCCGCGGCAACATTTCCCGGCATAAAATCCCGCGATATATCGAATTTACCGACTCATACCCGATGACAGCGTCTGGAAAAATTCAGAAATTCAAATTACGGGAAATGGCAAAACAGCGACTCGGTTTAACAACCTAACCCGCCGCGCCGGACGGACGAACCGTCCGGCGCCGGCACCTGCACTTTTCAGAAAGGGTGAGATGATGTTTTCGAAAGTGTTGATTGCCAACCGCGGCGAAATCGCCGTCCGCGTCATCCGCACGTGCCAACGCCTTGGCATTCAAACGGTTGCCGTTTATTCCGAAGCGGACGCCGATTCGCTCCATGTTGCGCTCGCGGATGAAGCGCATTTGATCGGCAAGCCGCGTGTTGCCGAAAGCTATTTGAATATCGAGAAAATCATCGAGGTCGCGAAAGCAGCTAAAGCGGAGGCGATCCATCCCGGTTACGGGCTGCTCTCGGAAAACCCGTCATTTGCCCGCCGCTGCGAGGAAGAAGGAATCGTCTTCATCGGTCCAAAGGCTGACGTCATTGCGGCGATGGGCAGCAAAATCGAAGCGCGGCGGACGATGGAAAAAGCTGGAGTGCCGATCGTCCCGGGCGTCTCCTTTGCGCTTGATAGCGCCGATGAAGCGGCCAAAGCGGCGGCTTCGATCGGGTATCCGGTCATGCTCAAAGCATCCGCCGGCGGCGGCGGCATCGGCATGCATATCGCTCGCGACGAAGCGGAGCTGCGCCAAGCGTTTGAAGGGAGCCAAAAGCGGGCCGCTTCATTTTTCGGCGACGGGACGATGTACATTGAAAAATATATTGAACGTCCACGCCATATTGAAATTCAGCTCCTTGCCGACCAAAACGGCCACTGCGTCTACTTATGGGAGCGTGAATGCTCAATCCAGCGCCGCCACCAAAAAGTGGTCGAAGAGGCGCCGTCGCCGTTTTTAGATGAAGAGACGCGGCGGAAGATGGGGGAAGCGGCCGTGCGGGCTGCACGTTATATCGGCTATGCGAATGCCGGTACAATTGAATTTCTCGTCGATGAACAGAAAAACTTTTATTTTCTTGAGATGAACACCCGGCTGCAAGTCGAGCACCCGGTGACCGAAGAAATCACCGGCATCGACATCGTCGAAGAGCAGCTGCGCATTGCCGCCGGCGAGCCGCTTCGTTATCAGCAAGAGGACATCCGCCGCGATGGGCACGCCATTGAAGTGCGCATTTATGCTGAAGACCCGAACACGTTTTATCCGTCTCCCGGCCGCATCACCGCGTTTTCCGCCCCGCAAGGCGAAGGGATTCGCCATGAAACGGCGGTCCAAGGCGGCATCACGGTCACGCCGTTTTATGATCCGATGATCGCGAAGTTGATCGCGAAAGGACCGGATCGGCAAACGGCGATTGAACGCTTGCTCGAAGCGCTTCGAGACTATCGCGTTGAAGGGATTAAAACGAACATTCCGCTGCTGGAAGCTGTATTGTCCCATCCGGCGTTTCAAGCAGGGGATACGACGACCGATTTCCTTTCGAAACATTGGAAACCAATAAAAACGAAATGAATGGGGGAAGAAACGATGAACCAAGTGACTGCAACGATGGCGGGAAGCGTCTGGAAAATCGTCGTCGCCGTCGGTGACCGTGTGGAAGAAGGGCAAGATGTCATCATTTTGGAATCGATGAAAATGGAGATTCCGATCGCCGCGGAAACGTCCGGCGTCGTGAAGCACATCCACGTGCAGGAAGGAGATTTCGTGAACGAAGGCGACGTGCTTGTCGAGATTGAGTAAAAGGGGGAGCAGAGCATGAGCCGATGGCCGGCGAACGTGACGATCAAAGAAGTTGGCCCGCGCGATGGCCTGCAAAACGAAGCAACGCCGATCGCGACCGCCGATAAAATCGCCTGGATCAACCTATTGTCAGAAACTGGGTTGTCGTACATTGAGGTGACCTCCTTCGTCCATCCGAAATGGATTCCGCAGCTTGCGGACGCCGCCGAAGTCGCAGCCGGTATCCGCCGAAAAGCCGGCGTCACATATGCGGCGCTCGTCCCAAACGAAAAGGGGCTTGAGCGGGCGCTTGCCGCCGGAGTCGATGAAGTCGGCGTCTTTATGTCAGCGAGCGAAACGCACAACCAAAAAAACATTAACAAATCGATCGCCGCGACGTTTCCCGTGCTTGAAGATGTTGTGAAAACGGCGAAGCAAGCAGGAAAAACCGTACGTGGGTACGTCTCGACCGTATTTGGCTGTCCGTATGAAGGGCGCATTTCCGTCGATCAAGTGCTGATGGTGGCGGACCGGTTGTTTGCGATGGGAGTCGATGAACTGTCGCTCGGCGATACGATCGGCGTAGCGACGCCCAAACAAGTCGAAGAGGTGCTCGCTATCGTGCTCCGCCGTTTTCCGGCTGCTCGGATCGCCATGCATTTCCATGACACGAGAGGAACGGCGCTTGCCAATATTTTAGTGTCGATGGAAATGGGAATTACGACGTTCGACAGCTCGCTTGGCGGCCTTGGCGGCTGCCCGTACGCCCCCGGAGCGTCGGGAAACGTCGCCACCGATGATTTAGTGTATATGTTGCACGGCATGGGGATTGAAACCGGCATCAATGTCGAGCGGTTGACGAAAGCGGCTTTGTTTATCCGCGACAAAATCGACCGCCCGCTTCCGAGCCGCTACTTGCAAACTGTTTCATCATAAAAGGGGAGGAAGAAAACGTGGGAACGCTCGTATCGTTTGAAACACAAGAAAATGGCATCGCGATTGTGACATTAAACCGCCCGGAAGCGGCCAACGCGCTGTCAAGAGCGCTTCTTTTAGAGCTCGGCGCGCTCTTGCAAGAGATCAAATTTCGAAAAGATGTGCGCGTCGTCATTTTGACTGGGGCGGGAGAAAAAGTGTTTTGCGCCGGCGCTGATTTGAAAGAGCGGGCGGGGATGAATGAAACGGAAGTGCGGCAGGCCGTCGCCTTAATCAGCAAAACGATCAACGAGGTCGAGAAAGTGCCGCAGCCGGTCATCGCCGCTTTAAACGGTTCGGCGTTTGGCGGCGGGTTGGAGCTCGCCTTGGCATGCGACATCCGGTTTGCCGCCGACGATATCCAGCTTGGGCTGACGGAAACGTCGCTCGGCATCATTCCGGGAGCGGGAGGAACGCAACGGCTGCCGCGTCTTGTGGGCATCGGAAAGGCGAAAGAATTGATTTTTGCCGCGAAGCGCATCACTGCCAAAGAGGCGGAGCGAATCGGCCTCGTTGAATATGCTGTGCCGCGCGCCGAGTTGATGGAGCGAGCGCTTCGCCTCGCGCGGCAAATCGCCGAAAACGCGCCGATTGCCGTCCGCCAGGCGAAACGGGCGGTGCAAAGCGTATTCAACGTCGATTTGGAGACCGGCCTGGCGATTGAACAGCTCGCCTATGAGGCGACAATTCCGACGAAAGACCGGCTGGAAGGATTGCAGGCGTTTAAAGAAAAACGGAAGCCGGTGTATAAAGGCGAGTAAGCCGTTTGGACGAGACGAGGCGCACGTTTCTGAATGGAAGCGGCTGTGCGGGCGAAGCGCTGTGCCGAAGCAGCATTTGTGAGGCAACAAAAAGCCGCGTCCAACGGCTCGCTGCGGCGTCCGTTTCTATCGAACACGTGAGATCAGCATGGCAAGACCGATCAAAACAAGGGGGAGGCAAACAAGGGATGAAGGAAACAGCCAATCAACAAGACACGCTAGTGGCGGAGCTGGAGAAAAGGGCGGCCGACATCAAAAAAGGTGGAGCGCCGAAATATCATGAAAAAAACGCCGCCCAAGGGAAATTATTTGTTCGCGAGCGGCTGAACTTATTGCTCGATAACGGCCTGGAAGTGGAAGACGGACTGTTTGCCAACTGTTTGGCGGGCGATTTGCCGGCTGATGGGGTTGTGACTGGCATCGGCAAAATCAATGGCCGCACCGTCTGCGTGATGGCGAACGATTCGACTGTCAAAGCCGGATCGTGGGGGGCGCGCACGGTCGAAAAAATCATCCGCATTCAAGAGACAGCGGAAAAACTGCGCTGCCCACTCATTTATTTGGTTGACTCGGCCGGCGCCCGCATCACCGACCAAATTGAAATGTTTCCCGGCCGGCGCGGGGCGGGGCGTATCTTTTACAATGAAGTGAAGCTGTCCGGCAAAGTGCCGCAAGTGTGCTTATTGTTCGGTCCATCAGCGGCCGGCGGCGCCTACATTCCGGCATTTTGCGACATCGTCATCATGGTCGAAGGCAATGCATCGATGTACTTAGGTTCGCCGCGCATGGCAGAAATGGTGATCGGCGAAAAAGTGACGCTCGAAGAGATGGGCGGCGCCCGCATGCATTGCACCGTCTCCGGCTGCGGCGACGTGCTCGTGAAAACTGAAGAAGAAGCGATTGCCTATGCGCGCCGTTATTTATCGTATTTTCCGTCCAATTACAGCGAAAAGCCGCCAGTTGCCGAAGCGAAGCCGCCGAAATCGTTTGACAAAACGATCGAGGACATTTTGCCGGTCAACCAAAATGCGCCGTTCAATATGTATGATTTGATTGAGCGGATCATTGACGAAGGATCGTTTTGTGAAATCAAAAAATTGTTTGCGCCGGAAATCATCACCGGACTGGCGCGTCTTGCCGGCCAGCCGATCGGCATTATCGCCAATCAGCCGCGCGTCAAAGGCGGCGTATTGTTCCATGACTCGGCCGATAAAGCGGCGAAATTCATCACCCTCTGCGATGCGTTCCATATCCCGCTTTTGTTTTTGGCCGACGTCCCTGGCTTTATGATCGGCACGAAAGTCGAGCGGGCTGGCATCATCCGCCATGGGGCGAAAATGATCGCTGCGATGTCGGAAGCGACGGTGCCGAAAATCTCGGTCATCGTTCGCAAAGCGTACGGCGCCGGACTATACGCCATGGCCGGACCTGCGTTTGAACCGGACTGCTGCTTGGCGCTTCCGAACGCGCAAATCGCCGTCATGGGGCCGGAAGCGGCCGTCAATGCCGTTTACGCCAACAAAATCGCCGAGCTGCCGCCGGAAGAGCGGGCGGCGTTTGTCGAGCAAAAACGCGAGGAATATCGGCGCGACATCGATATTTACCGCCTTGCCTCCGAGCTTGTCATCGATGGGATCGTCGCGCCGAACGACTTGCGCAGTGAACTCATCCGGCGGTTTGAGGCCTATATGTCCAAGTATATGGTCTTTTCCGAGCGGAAGCATGGGGTGTATCCGGTTTGAAAAAATGGATGGCTGTCCCTCTTGCCAAGGCGCAGAACATCATGTATCATAATAATCACCAATCCGCTGCTGCGTTGTGCGTTGTAGAATGAAGTTTCAACCGATGGCAATAGAAAGGGAGTTCTACATCGAAGCGGGAATGTCATGCCTCAATTTTCGCCATGGAGGACGGCAGGAACGCTTCTGCGAACACCCACCTGGTGGAGTGTGGTTGAGAAACTGCATTCAGCCGACGGCAACCGCGGCGCGGATTCTCGAATTTTACACCAAAAAGGCGTCCAAATGGGCGCCTTTTTCATTTGCCGCCGGCGGCGCATGTTTCGTAAAAAAAAAAACGAAACAATATAGTTGATTTTCCCTGTTTGCATGCTATAATCATATTTCGTGTAGAAATAATTCGTATTGAAACTATTCGAATGAGAATGATGTAAGGAGGGGGGATGAATGGAAGGAATCAGCCGGGACATTATGTACGCCGTCTTCCGGACGCAAAAGGCGCTGTACCGTCTCATCCGCGAGGATGCCGCCCGCGTCGGGATTACGGAAGTGCAGCTGATCGTCTTATACACGCTGCTGAAAAAAGAGCATATTCGCCTGAACGACTTGGCGGAAAAATTAAACTTAAGCAACAGCAACGTCAGCGGCACAGTCGACCGGCTCGTTGGCGCCGGTCTTGTCGTCCGCGAGCCGTCGAAGCAAGACCGGCGCGCGGTCATTTTAAGTTTGACGGAAAAGGGAAAAGAGACGGTGTTTGAAGCGTTTGGCGAACAGTCGGTGCTGCGCCGTCGGCTTCGCCGCATCCAAGAACTTGTCTCTCCTGAAGACATTGAACAATTTTTGCGGCTTCATGAAAAAATCAAAACGATTTTGCTTGGGGAGGAATAGACAGTGAACGTGAAACGTTTGCTTGCATTGAACATCATCGTGCTTATTTTGCTTGTCGGCGGAGGATTTGCCGCCTACTACTACGTCAATGAAGCGACGAACTACATTAAAACGGACAACGCCCGCATCGACGGCCAGGTCATCTCCGTTGCTGCGCCGCTGTCCGGAAAACTGACGTCTTGGCGGGGCGACACGGGAAAAACCTTCTCAGCCGGGGAAGAAATCGGCGAGGTGTTTGACGGCAAAACGACGGTGCCGGTGACGGTGCCGCATCGGATGACGATCGTGCAGCAAAACGCAGTCAAGGACTCGTTTGTCGCCGCGGGGATGCCGCTGGCCCGCGGGTTTGATTTGAACGATTTGTGGGTGACGGCGAATATTGAAGAGACGGATATTGAAGACGTCAAAGTTGGGCAAGATGTTGACATTTATGTCGATGCGTATCCGGACCGGAAATTCAGCGGCAAAGTCGAAAAGATTGGCAATGCGACAGCGAATACGTTCAGCCTGTTGCCAAGCTCCAATGCGACCGGCAACTACACGAAAGTCACTCAAGTCATTCCGGTGACGATTTCGATTGACAATTACAGCGGAACCGGACTTGTACCGGGCATGAACGTCACCGTCCGCATCCATAAGTAGGTGATGGAAGATGACAACATTTGTCATTGGTTATATTGTGTTTGCCGTTTTGGTTTTGGCGGCGGTCAACATCGCGCTGCGCCGCCGCAAGCCGGCTTCAGCCGCAGGGAAGGCGGCGGATGAAGCGGCGGAAGCCAACGCTCAACCGTTAGCGGAAACGAAAGCAGAGCCGTCGACAGGAACGGATGGGCGTCCGGCCGCTCCGGCCGGTCAAGGCGGCCTTGGGGATATCGGCAGCCGCGGCAAGGTTGTGGCGACGGTCATGCTGGGCGCGTTTGTCGCCATTTTGAATCAAACGTTGATCAACGTCGCCTTGCCGCATATGATGCAAGATTTCAACGTGGAAACGTCGACGATTCAATGGCTCGTGACCGGCTATATGCTCGTCAACGGGGTGCTCATCCCGATCAGCCCGTTTTTAATCGCCAAGTTTCCAGCGAAACGGTTGTTTTTATCGGGCATGTCGTTTTTCGCCATCGGCGCGTTTGTCTGCTCGATCGCTCCGTCGTTTGCCGTCATGCTCACAGGGCGGCTGACGCAAGCGGTCGGGGCCGGCATTATTATGCAGCTGATGATGGTCATTATGTTGTCGATTTTCCCGCCGGAACGCCGCGGGGTGGCCATGGGAACGGTCGGAATCGCCATGATGTTTGCGCCGGCGGTCGGGCCGACGCTGTCTGGCTGGATCGTTGAACATTATACATGGCGGCTGTTGTTTTACGTCGTGTTGCCGATCGCGATTTTAGACATTGTGCTTGCCTCCGTCTGGCTGAAACATACGCCGCGTAAAGGCAATCCAGTGCTGGACGTGCAAGGGGCGGTCTACTCCACGATCGGGTTTGGCGGCGTTCTGTATGGCTTCAGCGAGGCCGGAAGCAAAGGATGGGGCGAGACGGAAGTGGTTGTTTCGCTTGTCATCGGCGCCTTGTTCCTCATCATGTTCACATGGCGTTCGCTGCGCTCGGAGCATCCGGTGCTCAATTTCCGTGTGTTCCGCTACCCAGTGTTTACGTTGGCGACCGTCATCGGTTCGGTCATTAACATGGCGATGTTTGCCGCCATGGTCTTGCTTCCGGTGTATTTGCAAAACTTGCGCGGCTTTACGCCGCTCGATGCCGGTTTGCTGTTGCTGCCGGGGGCGATTGTGATGGCGGTCATGTCGCCGATCTCTGGTTGGGTGTTTGACCGCATCGGCGCGCGGATGCTCGCTATTGTCGGTTTGATCATCACCGCTGTGACGACATGGGAGTTCAGCAAGCTGACACTTGACACCCCGTATAGCCATTTAATTTGGCTTTACATTTTCCGCATGTTCGGCATGTCGATGCTCGGAATGCCGATTATGACCGAAGGGTTAAACGCCTTGCCGCGCCATTTGTACAGCCACGGCACGGCGATGTCGAATACGATTCGTCAAGTGGCTGCTTCGCTCGGGACGGCGTTCTTGGTGACGATCATGTCCAACCGGACGAAATTCCATGTGGAAGCTTATCGCAATGAAATGACGGAAAACAATCCGTTGTTCATGAGCCTTGTCGGCCAACTGAAACAGGCCATCCCAAGTGATGAGGCGATCGCTCAGCTGTTGTATGGACTTGTGCAGCAACGGTCAACGGTCGAGGGGATCAACGACGCCTTTTTCGTCGCTACTGGCTTAACGGTGGTGGCGCTCGTCATGGCGTTTTTCTTAAAAGGAAAAAAGCAGAAATCGCCATCGGCGTAAACAAGGGAAGCGGCGCACACGGCCGCTTCTTTTTTGTTTTGAGCCATGGAAAAGAGACGAAAACGGGCGGCCGGCTGCGAATCGTATAATCGTGACGAAGAGACAGGGGGGAACATTGTGGAGGCGCAAAGCAGGCAGCAAATGAGACAAACAAGACGAAGACGGTGTTGGCTGCAGGCGCTCGTTGTCGCCGCCTTGGCTTTGGCCGCCGTTGTTGCTGCGCTCGAGTGGGCGATTGATCGACAAAACATTGCCGCCTTGGAAACACCGTTGCCGGCAGCGACAATCATTTATGATGAACACGGCCGCATCGCGAGCAAGCTCGCGGCGGCAAACATCGAAGAAGTGCCGATCGACAGGGTGCCCAACTATTTTCTTGAGGCCATCGTCGCGACGGAAGACCGCCGCTTTTACGAGCATGATGGCGTCGATTATTATGGGCTTTTGCGCGCGATGTGGCGCAACATTCGCGCCGGGGCGTGGGTCGAGGGCGGCAGCACGATCACTCAACAGCTGGCGAAAAACGTCTTTTTAACGAATGAAAAAACGTTGACACGCAAATGGAAGGAATGGTTGATCGCACAAAAAATTGAGCGCACGTACAGCAAACAAGAAATTTTAGAAATGTACATCAATCGCATTTATTTCGGTGCGGGGGCGTGGGGGGTGGCCAGCGCGGCGAAAACGTACTTTGGCAAAGACGTTTCTGAGTTGACGCTAAGCGAATCCGCCATGTTGGCTGGTCTCATCAAAGCACCGTCCGCTTTATCGCCGGTCCGTCATTACGATAAGGCGGTCGCCCGGCGCAATGTCGTCTTGTCGCTCATGAAAGAACAAGGCTATATCGATGATCAAGAGTGGATCGCCGCGAAAAACGAGCACATTGCCATTCAACAGGAACCAAAACGCGACCCGTATGCCGGAAAATATCCGTACTACGTCGATGAACTAATCCACGAAGCGATTGCACAATACGGCCTGACGCAAAGCGATGTCCTTTCCGGGGGGCTCCGCATTTACACGGAGCTTGACCCGAACATGCAACAAGCGCTTGAAGCCGTGTATGCGAATGATTCGCTGTTTCCATCAAGCCCGGACGGTGTGCCTGTCCAAAGCGGAGCAGTGCTGCTCGACCCGAAAACGGGCGGGGTGAAGGCGCTTGTCGGCGGCCGCGGCCGCCATGTGTTCCGCGGTTTCAATCGCGCCACAGAGCTCAGGCGTCAACCGGGGTCAACGCTCAAGCCGCTCGCCGTGTACACGCCGGCGCTCGAACAAGGGTACGGGCCGTTTTCGCTGCTCAAAGACGAGCCGCTTAATCTCGGCGGCTACCGCCCGCAAAACTACGACCACACGCACCGCGGCACGGTGACGATGTATGAGGCGATCATCCATTCGCTCAATGTGCCGGCCGTCTGGCTGTTAAACGAAATCGGCCTTGACAAAGGGATGGAGGCGCTGCACCGGTTTGGTTTGCCGTTGGAAAAAGAGGACCGCCAGCTCGGCATCGCGCTCGGCGGCATGTCCCGCGGCGTCTCGCCGCTCGAGATGGCGGAAGCGTACGCCGTATTCGCCAATGACGGCGTCCGTTTGGACGGCCATCTCATTACAAAAATCGTTGATGCTTACGGCCGCAAGGTAGCGGAGTGGAAGCCGCGGCGAACGGTTGTCACGTCCAAGAAAGTGGCGCAGCAAATGACGTTTTTGCTCGAAGGCGTCATCCGCGAAGGGACCGGGAAGCGCGCTGCCATCCCGGGGCGGGAGCTTGCGGGCAAAACCGGGTCGACCGAAATGACGATCCCCGGCATCGACGGGGTGAAAGACCAATGGATGGTCGGCTATACGCCGCAGCTGGTCGGTGCGCTTTGGCTCGGCTATGACCGGCCGGACGAAACACATTATTTGACGACGACGAGCGGGGAAACGGCGGCCATCATTTTCCGCCATATGATGGAAAAAGCGCTGGCCGACGAGCCTGTCGTCCGCTTCTCGCTGCCGCTTGTGAAACAAGCGGAACGAGAACACAAAAAACGTGAGCCAAAGGCGCCTGAATCCGTGCCGCCAAAGGTGAAGGAAAAACCGCGTACGCCCGGCCATGAAAAAGGAAAAAACAAAAAAGAGAAAAAAGAAAAAAAGCACGGAAAAGGGCATGGCGGCAAGCATGAATAAGCTGTTGCCAAAGGCGTTCTTATCCCCTGTTTAGGCGCATATATATAAAGACAAGCCGCACGAAAAAGGAGGGGGAGCGCCCATGGCGCATTTCGGCTCGAAAGGATGGCTTGTGGCTGAGTTGAAAAAGGCGGGCATCGCCCGTCATCCGGTTGGACGGAAAAAAATTGAAACGTACAAGGCGGCGGAGCTGTACGGGCTGTACCGAAAATATGTGCAGAAAACATGCTGAACCGGATGAAGCGATCCGGCTTCTTTTTTGGGGTACAATAGTTATAAGGAAAGGCCGTGAAGCCTTGATATGTCAACATTTCTAGTGGGAGGAGGGAGGGCGCGCCTCTTTGGCCAGGAAAGCGATGAAGAAAAAACGGTTTACTGTAGCGGAAGGGGAAACGATCGCCGCCTGTTTAGCGCGAATGAAACAGGAAGGCTACCGCCCTGTCCGCCGCATCGAGCAGCCGATTTTCCGCGAAGTGGAAACGAACGGCGAAACGATGGTTGAGCCGTGCGGGCGCATCATCGAATTTGAGGGTGTGCGCGATGAGCCATAACGGGCGGTTGTTGGCTCCACCTTAGGCTGAAGGCGCGGCCGCAGATTCGACGGGCTCTGGTTATAGGGGCAAGAGAATTCATCAAAAAATTGCGAAGGAAGTTCTTTTCCCAACGATCGCCGCCTATACAAAGCGGGGAGATCGGCCAGCCAAAAAAACCGGAAAGGGAGTTCCTTCCCGGTCTAGCTGTGCGGCCATTCGCGCGTTTTTTTCGCGTCTCGATGGCCGCCGGTCGGGTTGCCGCTTGATGCTTCGTAGCCGACTTGGTACACATAGTGCTTCGGGGCGTGTATGACGTTGTCCATTCGGTATTGGTCCAGATCGTCTTGAAATTGCCGTTTGCTTTCTTGCTCATCCATCATTGGTACCCCCTTGTGGATATGGACTGCTGCGTTTATAGGGTGCGTCATCAAGGCGTGTTTTACTCAAAAGCCGTGGATCGTCATGCCGCCATCGACGAATAGCGTTTGGCCGGTTATATAGCTTGACGCATCGGAGGCGAGGAACACAGCCGGGCCGACGAGCTCAGGCAGCTCGCCAATCCGCTTGAGCGGCGTGACGGCCAAAATGTCGTTCACATACGCTTCGTCCTCAAGCAGCGTTTTGGTGAGCGGCGTCCGGAAATACCATGGGCCGATCGCGTTGACGCGTATGCCGTAGCGCCCCCACTCAAACGCCAGCACTTTCGTCATTTGGATGAGCGCCGCTTTTGTCGCCGCATACACAACCCCGGTGCGCAAGGCGACATGGCCGGCGACGGAAGCGATGTTGATGATGTTTCCGCCTTGCTTTTGTTCTTTCATGACGCGACCGGCTTCTTGTGAGACGAGAAACGCCGACTTTAAGTTGGTGTTCATAATCGTTTCCCACTCATGATCCGTCACATCCAAAGCCGGGGTGCGGATGTTCATGCCAGCGTTGTTGACAACGATATCAAGTGATCCGGCTTGTTGTTTGACATTGGCGACGGCGTCATGCACGGCTTTCCGGTCGATGACATCAAGCGGATATATGTACGCTTTCCGGCCGAACTGTTCGATATGGCTTGCCGTTTCTTGCAAATCAGCTTCCGTGCGGGCGATGAGCGCCACATCGGCCCCGGCTTCAGCGAACCCGATCGCGATCGCCCGGCCGATGCCGCGTCCGGCTCCCGTCACTAACGCCGTTTTTCCGTCCAAGCGAAACGAAGGCAAAAACATCGAAATCTCCCCTTTCAGAATCGTCGGTACATCCTCATGATAGCATGATCCCCTGTTGCAGCCAATCATTGGCATCGCTGTTTGGCAGGAAGCGGGAATTCCAAGTTGCAGCCGGCGCGCCGTCCCGCTACAATAAAAAAGAGAACACCATCTAGATAAGGGGATGACGCCATGATTCATCACACATGGGCGACCCGGCCGACGATCAAAAAAGTAAAGTGCGTTCACACGAACGCGGAAAAGTACATGGTCAGCAATGTGTTGACGCCGGGCAAAGTATATGAAGTGAAAAGCGAAACGGACGAGTTTTATTTTGTCATCGACAACAGCGGAAAAGTCGGCGGGTTTTACAAAGATTATTTTGAGGAAGTCAAATGATCGCGCCAATCACCAAGAAAAAACGGATGTCCAAAACAGGGCATCCGTTTTTTCGTTCAGCCGACGGCGCTTTGTTCTGCCGTCGGCGGCCGCACCCGGCTTGCCGGCAGCGTGATCGTCAACGTCGTCCCTTTTTGTACGGTGCTTTCGATCGTCCACGTTCCTCCCATTTGTTCGATGATTTTGACGGCGACCATCGCACCAAGCCCGGTGCCTTTTTCTTTTGTGCTGAAGTATGGCTCGCCGAAGCGGCGCACTTGTTCTTTCGTCATGCCAACGCCGTTGTCGGAAATGGTGATGACGACTGATGTTCCCCGGTTCTCGGCCGCAACATGGAGCGTGCCGCCGTTTGGCATTGCCTCAATGCTGTTTTTCAACAAGTTGAGAAAACACTGTTGGAAATATTGTGCGTTTCCGATGACAACGCCATGTTCGAGGGAAGAGGATACATGGATCGAATGCATATGCGCCATTGGCGTAATCATTTGCAGCACTTTCTGAAGCTGGGTGGCGACATCAATCGGCTCGGTCTCTTTTGGCGCCGGTTTGGCAAACGTCAAATAGTCGCGGATGATGGCTTCCGCCCGCTCGAGTTCCTCTAAGGCGATGCGAATGTACCGCTCTTCGGTTTCGCGCGGCAGCCGACCAGTTTGCAGCAGCTGGATGAATCCTTTGACGACGGTGAGCGGGTTGCGGATTTCATGGGAAATGCTGGCTGCCATTTGGCTGACGATCTGCATTTTTTCCATCTTCATCAGCTCTGCCCGAGCGAGCTGCGCCTCATGAAGCGTCTCCATCAAATAGACAGCGAACATCATGACAAACGGCGGCATGAGAAGAAAATACACGATATACGGTCTTGTCACTGGAAAATCAGCGACGATGATGGCCGCAAACGTCGTAAGCACTGCGAGCAAAAACGTCAGCCAAAGCGACATAACGAGCTTGCTTGGCCGCGGCAGCTTGCGAAACAGCGGCGAAGCGGCCGCCGCTATGGCAAACATGATGGCGTAAACGATCAACGTGAGCGGCTGAAATCCGTACAAAACGGTGCGTGCCAGCATCAAGACAACAAACAGCACCGCCCCGACCGCGCCGCCGCCATACAATGTCCCAAGCAAAAACGGAATTTGCCGGAAATCATGGACGCACAGCGGATCAATGTAAATCGGAAATTTCATGCACAAAACGGCCGCCAACGCCAAACAAGCCCCAAGCAGCGCCTGGCCATAGAGCGGGCGCTGCCGGATCGCTCGACTATGGTCATAAATAAAGGAAAAGGCAAAGATAGTGACTAAAATATAAAATAAGTTGTTTAGGACGTGCTGGTTAATGTATAAACCCGCCATACAAAAAATCTCCTAATTAAATGAACATCATCGTTTTCCATTATAACTCGGAAAAGGTTGAAAGAAAAATAGATTTGTTGCTTAG
>NZ_BCQG01000012.1 GCF_001544315.1 Geobacillus jurassicus NBRC 107829 | reverse complement strand
CAACTTTTCAGCTTCGGCTCGCCGTCGCTCGAGGTCAAATAACCTTCGCCTTCGGGATGTAAACATCCCTCCAGACGAAGAACATTTGCCCATCGTGGCGAAACGCTCACCTCAGCTTTTCGTACGCGCTTCGTTTCGTTCAGTTTTCAAGGAACGAAAATTATTATTATAAACAATCTTTCAAGAATGTCAACTACTGTTTCTCTAGTTCATACCGCCACATTTTTGTCGCGGCGATTAATTATTATACTTGATTTTTGTTATTTGTCAATAGTTTTTGTTTCGCGATCATCTAGCTGTCACGCTCCGACATCTTGTCCAGACGACGTTTTTTATTATATACGCTGATTTCGATTATGTCAACTATTTTTAAAAAAAATAAACGGCTTAAAAGCGATGTGAATAGGCAAGCAAAAAACAGCGCTTTAGCTGCCAAGCTAGACGTCCTTGCTTCCGCCGCCTTTAAGGCTTGGCGGCTCGAATTGCCCCGACGGCCGTATGGTATAATGCAAGGAGGACATATCGCATGCAGATCCAAACTTATTTCTTAAGGAGGGAAAAAACGTGACCTATCCATTTTCTGCACTGCTTGACGCCTACCGCCGCCTTTGGCCCAATCGTTCGATCACAACGGAGACGCTTGATGAACAGAAAAGCAAAGCTCTTTTATATGAGACGATCAGTCAGGAGCTGCGCGATGAATGGACGCATCCGCGCGTGCGGCAATCGCCGGAGGCGAAATTTTACTACGCCGTCAAGCGGGCGGCCGCCTCTGACTTGCCGGATGGCATGAAAGTAGCGCTCATTCAAGCGTATTTGACGGTGATGGAACAATTGCAAGCCAATCATACATAAAACAGACGAATCCGGTTTACACTACTGAGCGAAAAAACATTTCTTGTCAAGGAGGATGGCAGTTATGGCGTTAATTCCGTATGACCCGTTCCGGCACTTGGAGTCGATCCGCCGAGATATGAACCGCTTTTTTGCTAGTGATTTTCCATCGCTGTTCACTCATATGGATGAGCAGCACTGGATGCCGCGCATCGATATGCATGAAACGGACAACGAATACGTCGTTTCGTGCGATTTGCCGGGGCTGGAGCGGAAAGAGGATGTGCACATTGACGTGCAGAACAACATGTTGACGATCAGCGGCACGATTCAACGCCACCACGATGTCAAAGAAGAACAAATGCACCGGCGCGAACGCTTTTTCGGCCGCTTCCAGCGTTCGATCACCCTGCCGGCGGATGCCGCGGCGGAAAACATTCGCGCGACGTACAAAAACGGCGTGTTGGACATTCATATCCCGAAAACAACGACGGGAACGAAAAAACGCGTTGATATCGAGTTCCATTAATGCGAAAGGGAGCGGCTTATCGACCGCTCCTCTTTTCATTGCCCTCGCTGCTGGCGCGGATGACGAGCTCCGTCGGCACGACAACCTTTTTGCAAATCGCTCGTTTCGTCGTCAACCGTTCGATGAGCAGCTCAACCGCTGTTTCACCCATAAATTCTGTGTATACTTTCACCGTCGAAAGCGGCGGGTGAAGAAATGCTGCCGTCGGAATATCATTGAATCCGACAATCGCCGCCTCTTCAGGAACAGCGATTCCGGCCTCATGCAGCGCACGCAGGGCGCCGATCGCCATCGAATCGCTGGCAATGAAAAACGCCGTCGGCAAGTCGCCGCCTGAAACGGCTTTTTTCATCAGCCGATAGCCATCTTCGGCAGTGAAGGCGCCGATCCATACATAACGGGAATCGTACAGCCCTTTTAAATACAAATATTCATAAAATGCAGCTTCGCGCTCATCGCGGATCGGCGTTTCCCCGTCCACATATTCGCGGCCGCCGATATAGCCGATTTTCGCATGCCCCAACCGAAGCAAATAGTCAAGCACCGTCACCGTCGCTTGACGCAAGTCGATGACGACCGAATCAAACCGATGCTCATCAGGCGAACAGTCGACAAACACAATTTGTTTGGCCCCGGCGGCAAAAGTCTCGACTTCCTTCGGCCCGAATTTTCCGACGGCGATGATGCCATCGAGCGCCTCCATCCGTTCGATCGGATAGGCGCCGTGCTGTTTAAACAATTTGACGAGTTCGATGCCGCGCTCAAAACATTCTTTTTCCACTCCAAGGCGAATCGCCATATAATACGGGTCATCGATTTCCTGGCGCTCCGAATACCAGTGAATGAGCCCGAAGCGAAACGATTCGCGCGCTTGCTGGCTTCGTTCCCGCAATGTTTTGTAGTTCAGCTCTTGGGCAACCTCAAAAATGCGCCTTCTCGTTTCATCGGAAACGGACAGCGTCGCATCGTAATTGAGCACGCGCGAGACGGTCGCGACTGAAACGCCGACTTTTTCCGCGATTTCTTTTAACGTGGCCATAGTCTGTTTGTGATCCCTTCCTTATGTTTCATATGAAACGCGTTTTTTCGCCGCATTTAAACAAGAGACGACATGCGCTCCACAGCGTGCTGCATAAAGCGGCGAAACGCGTCCTTCCCTCGCTTGTCCCGCTTAAACACCCCGGCATGTTCCAACACGGTCACAAACCGTTGTCCGACTTCGCGCCTCAAAATGTCATGGACGTTGTCCTTCGTGATGTCCGGATAGGCCGAGCGAATGACTTCGCACCAATCCCAATGTTTATGCATCGACTCGTCCCAGTCTTCTTTTTTTGTCCGATGCACGAGATAATCAGCCAGCGTCTCCAGTTCCACGGCAAGCCGTGCCGGCAGCACCGCCAGCCCCATCACTTCGATCAAGCCGATATTTTCTTTTTTAATATGATGCAATTCCTCATGCGGATGGAAAATGCCATACGGATATTCAGGCGATGTCCGGTTGTTGCGCAGCACAATGTCCAACTCAAACAAATCGCCGCGCCGCCGGGCGATCGGGGTGATCGTGTTATGCGGAACATCGCCGCTGTAGGCCATAATCTCGACACTTGGGTCGCTGTACGTCCGCCATGTTTCATACAAAAAGGCAGCCGCATCCAACACGTCCTCTTTTGGTCCAGTCAAACGAATGACGGACATCGGCCAGCGCACAATGCCGGCTGTGACCGACGGAAACGGCGGAAGCGAGACATACTCTTCGATTTCCGCCTTTTCCATCGCGAATGTATAGCGCCCGCCTTGGAAATGGTCATGCACTAAAATCGAGCCGCCGACAATCGGCAAATCGGCGTTCGAGCCAATGAAATAGTGCGGAAACTTTTCGACGAAATCGAACAAACGCTCAAGCGTCTTCCGCTCCATCTTCATCGGCACGTGTTCGGCGGAAAAGACGATGCAATGTTCATTATAGTACACGTAGGGAGAATATTGGAAATACCACTGTTCATCCAATAACGTGATCGGGATGACACGGTGATTGGAACGGGCAGGATGACGCCACGTTCCTTCATACCCTTCGTTTTCTTTGCATAATACACATTTTGGATACGAGGATGACGGCATCTCTTTTAATTTGGCGATTTCCTTCGGGTCTTTTTCTGGCTTCGCCAAGTTAATGGTGATATCCAATTCTCCATAGATGGTTGACACTTTCCAGTGCTGATTGTTGGCGATGCGCGCCGTTTGGATGTAATTCGACGCTTGGCTTAGTGAATAAAACCAATCCGTCGCCTCTTGCGGGTCGAAGCGGTATCGCTCGTAAAAGGCGCGGATCACTTCCGACGGCCGCGGCATGACGCAGTCCATCAACTTCGCATCCCATATATCGCGTTCGGTCGTGGTATTCGTTTCCAACAATCCTTGTTCATGCGCCCAATCAATCATAACGTCCAATACCGGGGCCGGCGAGGCCAAGGGAACGTCCTTGACCTCAGCTGGCTGCCATTCCGTGAGTCGGAGCGTTGCCAGCAGGCGGTTGCGCGCGTACACAACATCTTCCGGCGCTAAAAGGCCGCGCTGCTCGGCATAACGAATCAGTTGTTCAATCGCCGCAAAAATCGTTTCCATGTTTACACACCCCGATAGCCGTTTGGCCGCGCTTGATGCCATTCCCATGCCGATGCGACGATATCCGTAATGGATGGGTATTTCGGCTCCCAGCCGAGCTCGCGCTTTGCTTTTTCCGATGAAGCGACAAGTCTCGCCGGATCGCCCGGGCGCCGCGCCGCAACGCGGGCCGGAATCGGATGACCCGTCACTTGCCGCGCCGCTTCGATGACTTCTTTGACGCTGAATCCGTTGCCATTGCCTAAATTGTACACGTCACTGGCCGCCCCGCTCCGCAATTTCTCAAGCGCCAGACAATGGGCGTCAACGAGATCGAGCACATGAATGTAGTCGCGGATGCATGTGCCGTCCGGTGTATCATAATCATCGCCAAAAATCAAAATTTCTTCCCGCTGCCCGAGCGGCACTTTCAAAATCAATGGAATGAGATGCGTCTCCGGGTTGTGGTCCTCGCCGATTGTCGTGCCGTACGCTCCGGCGACATTAAAGTAGCGGAGCGAAATCGAGCGGATGCCGTAGGCGCGGTCCGCCCATTTCATCATTTTTTCCATCGCCAGCTTCGTTTCTCCGTACGCGTTTGTCGGTTCGGTCGGGTCGGTTTCGACGATCGGGATTTGTTTCGGCTCTCCGTACACCGCGGCGGTTGAAGAAAAGACGATTTGTTTGACGTCAAACTCTCTCATCACTTCAAGTAGCACTTGTGTCCCGTACACATTGTTGTCGTAATATTTCAGCGGCTCTTCCATGCTTTCACCGACCAAGGAATTCGCCGCAAAATGAATGACCGCCTCAATGTCGTGCCGGCGAAACACCTCGCGCAAAAAATCGCGGTCGCGAATATCGCCTTGGCAAAACACCGCATCCGGATGCACCGCCTCCCAGTGCCCCGTCTGCAAGTTATCCACCACGACCACGCGCTCCCCTTTTTCCAGCAGACGGTACACTGCATGACTGCCGATATACCCTGCCCCTCCGCAAACCAAAATCATCGGCTCATCTCCTCCATTTCCGTGAGTTCTCTCGCCCCGTCACCAACTTCGACGACATAAAAGCTTGCTTCATACCCGATTGTTTCGGCGTACGCATTTCCGACCCGTTCAATAAAATCTTGAACATACGCTTTTTTCACAATGTTCACCGTGCAGCCGCCAAACCCGGCGCCCGTCATGCGCGCCCCGACCGTTCCTTCGTGCGACCATGCGGCCTCAACGAGCGTATCAAGCTCGATGCCTGTCACTTCGTAATCATCGCGCAGCGACAAATGCGACTGTTTCATCAATTCGCCAAAGCGGGTGAGATCCCCCTGCTCAAGCGCCCGAGCAGCTTCAAGCGTCCGCTCGTTTTCGGTCACCGCATGGCGGGCTCGTTTTCGTTCAAGCGGGGAAAGAAGATGTTCATAACGGACCAGCTCTGCGCTTGTCAGCTCGCCAAGCGAAGCGATGCCAAGCACATTTTGCAGCTTCGAAAGCGCCGCCTCGCACGTCGCCCGCCGCTCGTTGTACGCCGAGTCCGCCAGGCCGCGCTTTTTGTTCGTATTGGCGATGACGATCGAACAATCGTCAAGCACCAATGGCAAATAGCGGTACTCGAGCGTCTGGCAATTTAATAGGATGGCGCAGTTTTGTTTCCCCATGCCGACGGCAAACTGATCCATAATGCCGCAATTGACACCGACATAGTTATTTTCTACGGTTTGACTCATTTTCACAAGTTCCAACTGATCGAGCCCCCGCGCAAACAAGGTGTTTAATGCGACTGCCGTCACAAGCTCAATCGACGCGGATGACGACAACCCCGCGCCGTTCGGGATCGTGCCGTAATACAAAATGTCCAATCCGGTCTCGAGCGGGCCGAGCGCTTGAAACGCGGCCAAAATCCCTTTCGGGTAGTTCGCCCAGCCGTGCTCGCTCCGGTATGACAAGTCGTCGTAAGAGACCGTGATCACTCCCGTTTCCGGGAAGTTTTGGGAGTAAAAGCGGACAAACGGCTCATCCGTTTGCCGAACAAGCGCATACGTGCCGATCGCAAGTGCGCACGGCAGCACATGCCCGCCGTTGTAATCCGTATGCTCGCCGATCAAATTGACGCGGCCGGGGGCGAAGAAGATGCGGATGTCTTCGGCCAAGCCGCCGAAAAGGTCGGTAAATTGCTGTTTTAAGATGGGGATCATGGAAGGGCCTCCTTAGGTTAAATAAATATCGATCTTTAGTAAATATTTTAGTTAAATATTTATCAAAAATCAACGTTGAAACGGAATCTTTTTTTATACGTATAATCGTTTGAACATTTATTCACCTTAATATGTAAGAAGGAGGCGGAGTGGAGATGGAAACGCGACAGATGCTAAAACAAGAACTCGAATCAATCACCGACTGGGAACACTCCCAAAAAGACCTATGGTTTTGGGAAAAGCTCGGCCGTTTGCCGTTTCAAGTGCTCGATAAGCTGACACCAAAAGTCGTCCATCGAAAACTCGGGCAGCTGCTTGATGAGTTGGGGAGCTATATTCAAAGCGGCGGGAAGTATTTGGTAAACAAGGAGAAACTATTGAACAAGCTCGGCGTATCGTCGCTTGCGCAAGTGCCGCACTTGCCGCTTGAGAAAATGGATCGTGTTTGCGACGAGTTGATTGAGGCGCGCGTCACGTTCGCCCAGCTGCAAGGGGCAGCGACCGGAGTGGGCGGGGCGTTGACGCTGGCAGTGGACATTCCGACGTTGCTCGGGTTGGCGCTGAAAACGCTGCAGGAAATCGCCATCGTGTACGGATACGACCCGAAGGAAAAAGAGGAGCGCGTGTTTGTTGTCAAATGCTTGCAGTTTGCCGCGGCAGATATCGTCGGGAAAAAAGCGATTTTGGACGAGCTTTCGTCGTTCTCCAATGAACGCGGACGCGTCTTTTCCGAGCTGCAAGGCTGGCGGGAAGTGATGATGACGTTCCGCGATCAATACGGGTGGAAAAAGTTGTTTCAAGCCGTGCCGATCATCGGCGTCATTTTCGGTTCGCTGTTTAACAAATCGTTTATGGAAGATATCGCGGAAACCGGAAAGATGCTGTATCGGAAGCGGCGCATTATTGAAAAGCTAAAACAATTGGAACCCGATGTCTAGGCGACACCGGGTTCGATTCGTTTCGGGCTGGTGGTTTGCGGCATATAGTAAAGAATCCCTGGATCAAACCGCCCTCCGCCTCCTGAGCAGCTTTCAAACAAAATGTGCGGAAAGCGCGAGGTGATTTCGTCCATGACGCGATACAGCCCAAGCATGTAGCGATGCGCCGTTTCGCGCTGGCGCTCCGGCGGCAAGGCGGCCGAGCCGATTTCCGTCATATGGCGGTTCATATCCCATTTCACGTAGGTGATCGGGGCGCTCGCGAGGACGTTCGAGATCGTTTCGATCATATAATCGCACACGTCTTGGCGGGAGTAATCGAGCACAAGCTGGTTTCGCCCCTCGGAGCGCGGGCGGTTGGGCACATGAAGGCACCAGTCAGGATGCTTCCGGTACAGCTCGCTGTTTTTTGACACCATTTCCGTACTGCAACGTCACCTGCAGGCCGATGAGCGCATCCTCGAGGACAATTTCCAACGTTTCGGCTTCATTCTCGTGTTCCACATACGTCGCTGGCAGCCCGTCAAGCTTTGGCTTCCCTTTATAAATACGATGCGTTTTGTAGCGCAAATCCGTCACCGTCGACCCGTTCTCCAGCTGCACCTGATACGCTGGGGCGCGGAAGTCCGTGTTGCCGTAAGCCGGATATTCCTGCGGCAGCGTATCGAGCGAAAACGTGCGGTCAGACGGATCGGGGTTCGGGGAAAACGCGCGGTCCAGCCGCGGAAATGCGCGCGCGTCCCGAACATCGCGCACCGCTTTTCCCCAATAAACGTGTGTCAAATAACCGGAACGGAAAAGCTGCATCACGTAGCTTGCCTTTTCCGCCCGCAAATGAAACCGTTTCGTTTGTGGATTGTATGTAATCGCCATCCTCTTCCTCCTCTTTCATCGTTTTCTTTCATTTTACGTAATTTTTAAGTAAAAATCTATCAAAAAAGCGCCCGGACGTGGGCGCTTTTTCGTCATTTATTGGAAAGCACAGCCTGATGCAGCTCCCGCTCCAGCTCACCCCGATACACCGCCGTCTCTTCCTCCGTCCATCCGAAATAGCCGGCCATAAACGCCATAACCGCCTCTTTCTCCCGCCGGACGGCATTGATGTCAAACAACAGCGCGCCGGTGCGGCGGATGAAGTAGTCGACCGGTTTGGCCGCCATTTCTTCCTCCATGGCGTAGACGAGGCGGATGAACGTTTCGCGCGTTAAGCCAGATGAACGGTCGTATTGCTGGCTTAAAGCGAACAGGCGATCAACGTTCGTGCCGTATTGTCTCGCCAGCCGCGCTCCCGCTTCTTTCGTCAATCCATAGCGCACCGCTTCTTCCGCTTTTTCGGCGATGAAGGCAGGGAGGCGGTGCGAGCCGCCGACATCGCCGCCGGAGATCGGCAATTGTTTCGTCTGACATGGACGAAACACTTTTCCTTCTTCTTTCTCCAGCTGCTTGGCGACAAGATCAACGACGGTCTCGGCCATTTTCCGGTAGCCGGTCAGTTTGCCGCCGGCGATCGTAATAAGGCCGGATGGCGACGTCCAAATTTCGTCTTTGCGGGAAATTTCCGATGGATCCTTCCCTTCCTCATAAATGAGCGGGCGAACGCCGGCCCAGCTCGACTCGACATCAGCGGCGGTGATGCCGACGGATGGAAACATGAAGCGGATCGCTTTCAATAAATAGTCGCGGTCCTCTTCCGTCATCGTCGGATGGGCCGGGTCATCGTCGTAAAATGTGTCCGTCGTGCCGACATAGGTCTTTCCGTCGCGCGGAATGGCAAACACCATCCGGCCGTCCGGGGTGTCAAAATACACCGCTTGTTTAAGCGGAAAACGCTTTTGGTCGACGACGATATGAACCCCTTTGGTCAGCTGCAATCGCTTGCCGGTTTTCGATCCGTCTTTGTCGCGCAGCTCATCGACCCACGGACCAGCGGCATTGACGACTTTTTTGGCACGGATGTCATACACGCGGCCGCTTACCATATCGCGGCAGCGGGCGCCGATGATGCGGCCGCGCTCGTCGTACAAAAACTGTTCCGCTTTTGCATAGTTGACGACATCGGCGCCAAGTTCGGCCGCTTTTTTGATCACTTCGATGGTCAAGCGGGCGTCGTCGGTTCGGTACTCGACGTAATAGCCGCCGCCGATCAGGCCATCGCGCTTTAAGAGCGGCTCTTTTTCCAACGTCTGCTGGGCATCGAGCATCGTCCGCCGTTCGCTTGGCTTGACGCCGGCCAGGCGGTCATACAGCCAGAGGCCGATCGACGTGCTCCATTTGCCGAACGTCCCGCCGCGGTAAATGGGCAGCAGCATCCACTCCGGCGTGGTGACGTGCGGGCCGTTTTCGTACACAATCGCCCGCTCGCGCCCGACTTCGGCGACAAGCTTCACCTCAAACTGCTTCAGATAGCGCAAACCGCCGTGAACGAGTTTCGTTGAGCGGCTTGACGTGCCGGCGGCAAAATCTTGCATCTCGACAAGCGCCACCGTCATGCCGCGGGAGACGGCATCAAGGGCGATGCCAGCGCCGGTGATCCCCCCGCCGATGACGAGCAGATCGTACTTCTTTTCGCCCATTGTTTGCAAAATGCGGCTTCGCTGTTTGCTTGAGAACGCCATAAATCATTCCTCCTTGGAAAAAGACAAAAAGAGACCATCGCAAACACGATAAGCATTCCGCCTACCATGCATGCATGGTCTCTCCCTGTCTCCTGACTGATGATTAACTTGTTAACTTTATTGTAGCAGACTGCAGCCGATTTGGCCAGCTCAACGCATTATCAATTGTAATGGCGCCATAACGCCTCGTTCGATGTCGTCACCGCCGCCGCGCCGGCTTCTAGCGCCCGCTCGACGTCGTCGGGGGTGCGGATGAGCCCGCCGGCGTAAATCGGTTTCCCGGTCTGTTCCTTCACTTCGCGGATGATGTGCGGCATGGCGCCCGGGATGACTTCAATGCAATCGGGATTCGTTTTGGCGATCAGCTGGTAGCTTTTTTCTAAAGCATGGGAATCGAGCAAAAAGATGCGCTGCACGGCCAAGACGCGTTTTTGCCGCGCTTTCAGAATGACGCTCGCCTTCGTGGAAATCAGGCCATGCGGGCGGAACTCCTGGCAAAGGTATTCCGCCGCATGTTCATCATGGCTCAGCCCTTGCACCAAGTCGGCGTGGATGATCAGCTCCTTGCCATGGCGGCGCGCATAGGCAAAGACGCCCTTCAACTGGGCGATATGCACCTCAAGCAGCACCCCGACCTGGAAGCCGCTCGCCAAAAACGATTCGAACTGCTTCATCGTTTTGATGGCCGGAATGATGCGCTGTTTTGTTTCCATTTGCTTTCCCTCGATTCATCCTCTCATTTTGTCGATCTCATCTAAGCATGACAGCGACATCATCGTCCGCGGTTTGCATGTGGCGATTTTCACCCCGCGCTTGCGGAACTTCTCGACGACGCGATGAATCGCTTTTTTGCTGGCCGCCTCTTCCTCATAGGGATGTCCCATTGCCTCACGCTCCTCTCCTACTCCGCTTTCGGAATGGCGAGCTCGACCGTCGTTCCTTGGGCGACTTCGCTCTCCATCGCAATTTGCCCGCCGTATTTGTCGATAATCTCCTTGGCGATTGAAAGCCCCAGCCCGGCGCCGCCTTGTTCGCGGCTGCGCGCCTTGTCGACGCGATAAAAACGCAAAAAGACATTTTTCAGCTCTTCTTTCGGAATGCCGATGCCATAATCGCGGATGGCCACGATGACAAACGATCCTTCCTCACGCAAGGAAATATCGATTTGTTTCACTCGCTGAGAATATTTTACCGCATTGTCAAGCAAAATGAACAGCAGTTGTTCAAAATGATGTTTTGCCATCGCCATGCGCGCCAGCGGCTTCTCCGGTTGGTGGACAATAAATTGGAAGTCCGGATGCAAGACGCGGAAATTTTTGACGACTTGTCCAACGGCGGCCGCGGCGTCGATCGGCGCAACTTCATCGGGCACCGTGATCGCCTCGGCGCGCGATAAGTCAAGGAGCTCAAGAACGAGCCGCTTCAGCCGCTCCGCTTCTTTCACCGCCGCCTCGAGCGATTCTTCCAAAATCTCCGGGTTGTGTTTGCCCCATCGCTGCAACAATGAAAGATGGCCTTGCAAAATGGCGATCGGCGTGCGCAGTTCATGCGACGCATCTTCGACAAATTGCCGCTGCATGGCGAACGACCGTTCAATTTCATCCATCATGCCGTTGAACACGAGCATCAGCTCGGCGATTTCATCGCGCGCCGGAGGAACATCGATGCGCCGCTTCAACCCGTTGTTTTTAATATCGACCATCGTTTTGGTGAGCGTTTGCAGCGGCCGGACGAAGCTTTGCGCCACGAACCGTCCGGCGAGCGCGCTTGCCGCCATGGCCAAAAAGCCGATCGCCGTCATGATGAGAAAGAGCGTGTTCGTCACTTCTTGGAACCGCGCCAGCCGGCGGGCAATTTCGATCGTCCCGTGCAAGTTGCCGATATGAAGCGGCTGGCGGAGCAGCAAAAACCGTTCATTGTTGATGAAATGCTCATCCATTTTCCGCTTGTTGGGCATCTCGCTTGGCGACAGCGACACCGCCGCTCCGTTTGAGACGGAGACGATGACGTTTCCTTTCTCATCCGTGACGCGAATGAGCTGGTAGCGTTCATTCAGTCTTTCTAAAAACGCGCGGCTGCGGCGAATTTCCTCCCATGATAAATTACGTTTTTCCGCGTAATACGTTTCAATTTCCGCCACCGTTTGTTCCATCGTTTTTTCTTCTTCCTTGAGCAGCCATTGTTTCACCATATGATATTGTAAAAAGGTAAACACAAAATACGTAATGAAAATCGCCCCGGCAGACAAAACGGTCAGCTTCCCTTTCAGCGAAAAACGATGAATCGCCGACTGCTTCATGGCCGCATCACATATCCCGCGCCGCGCACCGTTTGGATATATCGTTCTTTATCGTGTTCATCCAGCTTTTGCCGCAAGTAGCGGACATACACGTCGACGACGTTCGTCTCGACCTCGGCGTCAAACCCCCACACTTTGTCAAGCAGCGTATCGCGCGTCAAAACGACATTGATGTTTTGCATAAAGGCGACGAGCAAATCGTATTCACGCTTCGTCAGCTCAATAAATTCGTCTCCTTTTTTCACCGTGCGCGCCTGCACGTCAACGACTAAATCTTTAAACGTCAACACTTGGCCGTTCGCTTCCGGATGAACGCGGCGGAACAAAGCGCGGATGCGGGCGAGCAGCTCTTCAATGGCAAACGGTTTGACGATATAGTCATCCGCCCCGTTATCGAGCCCCATGACGCGGTCAAACACACTGTCGCGCGCCGTGATCATAATGATCGGCGTCGATTTCGCCGCCCGGATGCGGCGGCATACTTCCATGCCGTTTAAGCTCGGCAGCATCACATCAAGCAAAATGAGATCCCACTGCTCCGACAGAGCGCGCTCGAGCCCTTCGCGCCCATCGGCGCATACATGCACGTCAAAACCTTCATGCGTCAAATCAAGCTCCAAAAACCGGGCCAATCCGGCTTCATCTTCAATTAATAAAATGCGTCCGTTCACCGGTTGCTCCTCCTCTCTTGCGGCCATCGCCGCTTCCGCTTTTGCGCCTCCATTTTCATGGCCAGCGGTTGTTCATTTTTACTATACACAAACAAAGCGCAATCGCCAACGGCGATCAGCGGGCAAAAGAGAGCGGGGCGCCTTTGGCGGCCACCGCAAAAAAGCGCGCCGTCAAAAGACGGCGACTCGGCCAACTGTTCATGAATGGCGGTCAACGATCCAATCGACAATCGCTTGAACGATTTCAATCGCCTGATAAGAAAGAAGCGACACAGCGGTTCCGGAAAAAAACAACGTCACCAGCCAATGAATACAATGCATCGCGCCATCCCCCTTCCGCGGCCGGATGACCGGCAGCGTTATTGATGTGCATCTCATGGATGGTGGTGTCATTATATTCCATCTGGGTTAAAACAAAATGAAAACTCCCTAAAAAAGCACGGAGTAGCTTTTTTGGCGCTCCGTACATACATTGACAGTGAATCGCCTTGCCAATCCGCAACGTCCCGACAGAGCAATTTCGCTGTTTTGGAAAAGAAAGGGAGGGAAGCGCAATGAATGAATCGTTTCAACCGCCGGCCAACGGGGGAGGAAATCACCCGTTCCATCATTTGCGGAAAATGATGAATCAATGGTTCGATGAGCGGCCGCTGCAAAAATTGTTCGAAACGCTCGATGACTACTTTGCGCAAACGTTCGCGGCAGCGTACATCCCGATCGAGGTGAAAGAGACGAAGCGCGATTACCAAATCATCGTCCGGCTGCCCGACGTCAAGCGCGAGCAAATAAGCCTGCAATGGCAGGAAGACGGCCTTCAGCTGATCATTGACCATCATGAAATGATCGAATCGTCAGACAGCAATGGCCATGTGTACGAACGCCGCCACGCACGGCGGCGCTTGGCGCGGTTGATTCCATTTCCGTATCCCGTCGCTGAGCATGAGGTGAAAGCTTCGTTTCAAAACGGAACGCTCACCATCCGGCTGCCGCAAAAGCGGAAATATATCGATATTGATTGAGTACGATCCAGCCTGTGCATTCAAAAACCATTTCGACAACGACCGGCGCCAAAGGCGCTATGCCGAACAGCGCCGCTCTTGGACGCGAAAAAAGCCGTTCCCTGCATTGGGAGCGGCTTGTTTCTTGTCCAGCTTCTATTGTTTATGGGGAGGATTCCCGGAGCGGCTGCCGGCTTCCGGCTCTCCTTTTTTGGACGCCCATTCGTTGATGATTTCCTCACGGTTGTTCGGGTATTTGTTTTTCCGCTTCCGATTGTCGTTGCGGTTTGTCACCGTCATCACCCCCTTATGGTTTGCCATTAGCTTGCATCGCCGCGGCCAAAACGATGCATACATACTTTCTCGGCTGGCAAGCTACGCTACTTATAGGAGGTGCAAAATGAATGACGAAACTGCCCGATTTCAAACAATTGAACGATCGATTGATCAACGAGTCGTCGGATGAACCAATGCTTGTCTTCAAAACAAACCTCGATCCGGACCGCGTGACGGAAGAAAATCCGTACGCCAAAGGCCGCACAAACGTCAGCAAGGAATTTGTCTCTTTTTTTGAAGGGGGCGGACGGTGATGGAACAAACCCTCGCCTATTTGCGCGAAGTGCTGTCCAACTATTTGGACAGCCACGATGACACCCCAAAGCGCATTTACAAAAAGCTGATCAGCAAACCGTACCGGGGCGAAGGGGAATTTGTCCGCGACTTGACGCAAGAAGAAAGCGCCTTTTTGGACCGCATTTTGCCTCATGAAATCCGCTATGCGATGGATGAGCGCGATTATGAGCGCGTGTATCAGCTCAATGAAGTGTATGAGCTGCTCATTTGACAGCGTGAAAACCGCTCCCCGTGCAAACGGCAGAGCGGTTTCCCTTTTTCAAGCGCGCTCGACCGTCGCGCCATGACGCAGTTTCATTTTTTAAACGCACCGAGCAACCCTTTCAACATGCCGTTCATCTGATTGACCGTATTGATCATTTGCCCCACCGTGCTCATCATTTTGTTGATATCGTATGTTCCATCGCTGTTTTTAAACTGGGCGAGAAACGATGGGCGCGGCGGCGGCAAAAACGGCCCTGGCTTTGGATACGGCACCAGATACGAGGGCGGCGCGGCATGGCCGGACGGAAGATGAGGCCAGTGAACCGGCGCCGATGGGAAAGATGAAAACCCATAGTGAAAATAAGGACTATAATGGCCGCCTGAGCCGTATGGCCCATAAACTGGCGGCGAAACCGGGCGCGGGTAACGATGCATGTTCCTTCTCCCCCATTTTTGATGTTCGCCCCAGCCCTAGAAGGTTGGTGAAAAACCGTGATTTTTTCAAAATCATCTAGTCATGAGTGCAAATGCGCTGTGTTTCCATTTGCGAACGTCCCTTGCCAGAGCGTTTTCCCAGTAAGTCACCAGACTTCTAGACCAAAGAGGCGGGCTGTCACTAGTATATGTGCGAACGCCCGGCGGCGTGTACGGACATGTCACCTCTTGTCGGAAGTTTTAATTTTCCGAAATCTCCCTTTCTCCCTATTTTCATGGTACGATGTAAAAAAGGGGGAAGGGGGAAAAGCATCCATGAACGTGACGGAGTTAAAGCATAAGTTTATGGCGGTCAAACATTGCGAACCGGCTGAGGCGAATGAACTGCTCGATTTTGCCCGCCGTCTGTATTTGCGCGGGGAAATTTCACTCGCTGAGTACCGCGACCTTGTGCGCGAGCTTGAAAAAGCGGGCGCCTGGCAGCCGGACGAAGCAGGGGAATACGCTGGACTGTAGGAGATGAGGGATCTTTTCCCTTCTTTTTTTTGCCCATTTTCCTCACGGCGCATAAAAAACGATGTTGCTTCCCACCCTAAAGAGGCAAGAGGAATTGCCGGACAAAGGGGGGATTGGCGATGGGGCGAGGCGTTCATTTCAACCGTCAACTACCCCCACTTAAAGCCCAGCGGCTTTTGAAGTGGAGGCTTGCAACTCCCTAGAAGTGCAAGCGGGCTTTGCCCTCCTTCCTTCGAGTGGGGTTGCATCAGGCAGGTTGACAGCTGCCCAACGATACAGGTCATGCCTGTATCGCTTTCGAAACGCTCGGTGCGTTTGTTGGCAGTACTTGACTTCCACACACAACAGACCTTATTACGCTCGATGTTTTACGGTTGCAACGTTTCCTGCAACCAACGCCCCACATCGAGTAGTAGTTATTGGAGTGCCCTGATTCAACGGTTTTCTCCATGTCCTTATTTTATCATACACAAAAAGAAAGGAGGAAGGGCGATTCCTCCCCACTTACTCCTTTCCGTCGTTGAAGTGGGGGGCTCCTCGCCCAAAAACGATGAAAGCGGGAGCTCAGCGCCTCGCTTCCCCCCCTCAAGCCGCCGTTCGACGTCGGCGATTCGCCCTTCAAGGCGCTCGAGTTGCGCTTGATTTTGTGCATAACGCTCTTCGATGACATCAGCGACCACTTTTTCCATTTTCGCATCGACCTGCTCGATGAGTGCAACGATCTCTTGCAGCTGCTTTTCGATCTCCTCTTTTTTGACAAGCCGTTTTTCCATTCCCTCTCCCCCATTTCTCGCATGATGATATTCCATTCGCGGCATGAAAGACGACTCCTGCCGCGGCGACAAAAGTAGAACGAATTCGGCAAAGAAAGCGGCTAGCAGCCGCCGTTCGACATTGACCTCTCCCCCCGCTTGCCTTCGGCCGAAATGAGGGCCTTCTCGGTCAGAGAGGATAAAAAAGAAAAAAGGGCGCATATGACCGGAGCGTATGGTATAATAAAAACCATTCAAAGGAGATGAACGCGATGGCACTCAAATACCCAAGCGGAAAAGAGTATCGCGGAAACAAGCTGGACGCAGCGCTCAAGCCGGCGGCCGATTATGCCAATCGCGGCATGACGCTCGAAGACGACTTAAACGCAACGAATGAATATTACCGAGAGCACGGCATCGCTGTCATCCATAAAAAGCCGACCCCGGTGCAAATCGTGCGCGTCGACTATCCAAAACGGAGCGCCGCCGTCATTACCGAAGCCTACTTCCGGCAGGCGTCGACGACCGATTACAACGGCGTCTATCGCGGCAAATACATCGACTTTGAGGCAAAAGAGACAAGAAACAAAACGGCGTTTCCGCTGAAAAATTTCCATGCCCACCAAATCCGCCATATGGAGCAAGTCGTCGCCCACGGCGGCATTTGTTTTGCGATTTTGCGCTTTTCTTTGCTCAATGAAACGTATTTGCTTGACGCCTCCCATTTGATCGCCTGGTGGAACGAACAAGAAAACGGCGGACGAAAGTCGATTCCGAAGCAAGAGATCGAGCGGCGCGGACATTCCATCCCGCTTGGCTACCAGCCAAGAATTGATTATATTAGTGTAGTAGACAGCGTGTACTTCACCGGCCGAGGTGAAAACTTGTAAGAAAGGCAGGATTTGCTTATGTCTGGTGAATATCGTTCTCGCGTGGAACGAAAGCAGGCAGCGAAACAAGGGAAACAAAAAAAAGCGAAAGCGAAAAAGGGAACAGGGTGGCTGAAAACGATCGCTGCTGCGATCTTACTGTTCATCACCCTCGCTGCTGTCGGCGGCGTGGCGGCGTTCGCCTACTTCGTCAAGGACGCCCCTCCGCTTGATGAGGCGAAAATTAAAGACCCTCTCTCTTCGATCGTGTACGATATGAACGGGAAGAAAGTCGCTGAACTTGGCGGCTACAAGCGGACGTACATTTCGTATAAAGACGTGCCTAAAGTGCTCGAAGACGCTGTGCTGGCGACCGAGGACGCCCGTTTTTACGAGCATCACGGCATTGACGTTGTCCGCTTGGCCGGCGCCGTCGTCGCGAATATCAAGGAAGGGTTCGGCGCGGAAGGCGGCAGCACGATCACGCAGCAAGTCGTCAAAATGACGTTTTTGTCGTCGGAGAAAACGTTGAAGCGAAAAGCGCAAGAGGCATGGCTCGCCCTGCAGCTTGAGCAAAAATATTCGAAGCATGAGATTTTGGAAATGTATTTGAACAAAATTTATTACTCCGACGGCATTTACGGCGTCGCCCGCGCCGCGGAGTATTACTTCGGCAAAACGAACTTAAAAGAGTTGACGCTTCCGGAAGCGGCGTTGCTCGCCGGCATGCCGCAAAGCCCGAACCGGTACAATCCGTATGACCATCCGGAGGCAGCGAAAAAGCGGCGCGACACCGTGTTGTCGCTCATGGCAAAACACGGTCTTATCAGCGCAGAAGAAGCGGAAAAAGCGAAGCAAGTGCCGATTCAGTCGATGCTTGCCGAACGGAAAAAACCGCAAACTTCTGTGCCGTATGACGCCTTTATTGACGAAGTGATCAAAGAAGTGACCGACAAAGCGAACGTCAACGTCTTTGAAGACGGGTTGAAAATTTACACAACGCTCGACCAAAACGCTCAGGCGTATGTGGAAAAGCTATTAAACTCTGATAAGTACTTCACTGATAAGAAAGATTTGCAATCTGGCATCGCCGTCGTCGACACGAAAACAGGCGCCATTCGCGCGTTAGGCGGCGGGCGCAACCGTGACCGTGTCGAGTTCGGCTTCAACTACGCCATTCAGCCGGTCGGCCAGCCTGGTTCCACCATTAAGCCGATTTTGGACTATGGACCGGCGATTGAATATTTAAAATGGTCAACAGCACACATTCTTGTTGATGAGCCGTATACGTATTCGGACGGCACACCGATCCGCAACGCCGGCGGGGGATACGCCGGACCGGTTACGCTGCGCTATGCGCTCACTTGGTCGCGCAACATCCCGGCGTTAAAAACGTTCCAAGCCGTCGGCAAAGAACGGGCGATGGAGTTTGCCAACCGCCTTGGCATGGGGTTTGATAAAGTGGAAGAAGCATACGCCATCGGGGGCGTCGCCCGCTACGTATCGCCGCTGCAAATGGCCGGCGCCTACACCGCCTTTGGCAACAACGGGATTTACACAAAGCCGTATGCCGTGACGAAAATCGTCTTCCCAGACGGTACGGAAATGGATTTGAAGTCAAAGCCGAAACGGGTGATGCATGACTACACAGCCTATATGATCACCGATGTGCTCAAATCAGCCATCCGTTCCGGCACAGGCCAGCTTGCCTACGTTCCAGGGCTAGAGCTCGCCGGCAAAACAGGAACGACGAACTACGGCGAAGACGGCGCCAAATTTGGCCTCAAAAGAGACGATGTGCCGGATAGCTGGATTGTCGGCTATACGCCGAACTATACAGCGGCCATCTGGGTCGGCTTCAGCAAGCGGAGCAGCACAGCGAAGCTCGATAAGCACGAACAAAAAATTCCGAAATACTTGCTAAAAGATTTGATGTCCCACATCGACGACGGACGCGGGGAATTTCAACAGCCGGACAGCGTCGTCAAACTGCCGATCAAAAAAGGCACGAACCCGCCGAAACTTGCCGGCAAATACACGCCGGAAAGCGAAATTACGTATGAATTGTTCGTGCGGGGCACCGAGCCGACGGAGACGGCGAACGACGAGCCGAAAGAGCTGCCGGCGGTGAAAGGCTTGACCGCCTTGTACGACCAAGCAGCGAACGCCATTTCCGTCTCCTGGTCATACGATGAACAAACGGACGAGACGATCTTTGAGGTGCGCGTGAAAGACAGTCAAGGCCAAACGAACACGGTCACCACGAAAGACCGGTCGATCTCAATTGCCAATCCGACGCCAGGCGCAACCTACACGATCGCCGTGTACGCGAAAGACGGCGAACGAATGAGCAAGCCGGCTATTGCCAGCGTTCATATCCCCGGCGAGCAAGATCACACCCCTGTTTCGCCGCAACCGCCAGGCGACGACAACCAAGGCAACAGCGGGCAAAACAGCGGAAACGATAACCAAGGCAATGGAAATGAAACCAATGGAAATGGCGAAAACCAAGGCGGACAGGGGAACAACAGCGGGCAAAACGGCGGCAATAGCGGCGGACAAGAAAACGGCAATAACGGCGAGACCGACACGGATCACGGCCAACCGAACGGCCAAGGGGCGAATAACAGCGGGCAAACGAATGGAACAAACAGCGGCGCCGGCTCCAGCGGAGCTGCGACGTCAGTCTCCCCGCCGTTAAGAAACGGCCCTGGAGCGAGCATCGGAAGCCGTCAATAACGATCATCCCCAGTCGCCAAAAAACGGATGGCTCTTTTGAGCCATCCGTTTTTTCATGACCGCCCATTTGCGAGCCAGCCAATGAACAGCTTCAACTGTTGCTTCGGATTTCGTCAAACAGCCGGCTTGACCGATGGATGAGCGCGGCCGCAGGGCTGACCGGCTTCATCCGCCGCTTGTCGTCTCGTTCTCCCGCTTCCGCATTCGTTTTTTTCCTTCGCGGCATAAATGAAGAAGCGGGCATACTGGACATTGCGGCGCCTGCGCCTTGCAATGGTAGCGGCCGAAAAAAATCATTCGGTGGTGGGTGATCGACCATTCTTCTTTTGGGATGTTTTTCATCAGCGTCTTCTCGACTTCCAAAACCGAGGCGTCCCAGCGGCAAAAACCGAGCCGTTTGCTGACGCGCTCGACGTGTGTATCGACGGCGATGGCCGGCACGCCGAACGCAACGGACACAACGACGTTCGCCGTCTTCCGCCCGACGCCCGGCAGCTTCATCAACTCATCGCGGTCGCGCGGCACTTCGCCGTTGTACTTGTCAATCAACATCGCGCACAGCTTTTGAATGTTTCGCGCTTTGTTCCGATATAAGCCGATCGACCGGATGTCTTGCTCGAGCTCCTCAAGCGGCACGGAAATATAATCGTGCGGCGTCCGATATTTTTCAAACAGCCGTTTCGTCACTTTGTTGACGAGCGCATCGGTGCATTGCGCCGACAAAACGACCGCAATCAGCAGCTCAAACGGATTGCGGTGCACCAGCTCGCAACGTGCATTGGGAAACATTTTCGCCATTTCGTCCAAACAGTAGCGGATTTGTTGCTTTGTCAGCACCGTTTGCCCCCCTTTCGCATCGTTGGGCCCGACAAAAGCGAGCGGCAGCGCCCGCTGTTTTTGGCCAAACAAAAACGAGAGACAGCGCCTCTCGTTACGAGTCAAGCCAGTTGAAAAACGGGATCGTCTGTTGAAATTCCCCCGTCGCCTGCCTCATCGGACGAGCGGACGGTTTCGGCTTGCGAAATTTTTTGCCGTAGTCATGCGCCTGTTCAATCGTGCGAATGCCGTTCTTTTTCCATTCAAACAAAATGCGATCGATGTAGCGGAAATTCAGCTTTCCCGACAGCACCGCCTCGCGCAGCGCCGCTTTAATGATGGCCGGTTCATGTCCGTCTTGATCGATCCACATCGCGAGCGTTTCGCACTCAAACGGAGAGAGCGGACGGCCAAATTCCTGCTCAAAAACGGTGTATAAACTCTCTTCTTCCTCCTGCCGACCGATTTCCCCCTCTTGAGCCGCTTGGGTGTACAAATAATGCACTAACTTCTCCCAAAGCGGTTCGAGCGTATATTTTTCGCTGCGAATGCCTTGTTCATCCGTATGCTCTTCAATGGCGATCATCCCTTTTTGCAAGAGCCGGCGCACCATCTCCATGCATTCCGCCGCCGAAACCGTCATTCGTTCAGCCAGCTCGGCCGGCGTCGGAAACAAGACGCCTTCTTCGAAAAACGACTGCATATGCAAAAGCAACACGAGCTCCCCTTCTCCCAACCCAAGCTGCTTGTAATGGCCAAGCAGCAGCTTCGGGACGGCGACGCTTCCTTGCGCCAGCCATTCGGCCACCTTTTTCTTTTCCATGCCGATGCACCTCAACTATAGTATAACATAACGGCGGCGAAAAAACCCCCTTTTTGCAGGGGGGTTACGGATAAAGACGGTTGAGCAGCCGCGGAAACGGAATCGTCTCCCGCACATGTTCGACGCCGCAAATCCAAGCGACGGTGCGCTCAAGGCCAAGCCCGAACCCAGAATGCGGCACAGAACCGTATTTTCGCAAGTCCAGATACCATTCGTACGCTTCCAGCGGCAAATGGTGCTCTTCAAGACGGCGCTTGAGCAGCTCATAATCGTGAATCCGTTCCGAGCCGCCGATGATTTCTCCATATCCTTCCGGCGCGATCAAATCAGCGCATAGCACAACGTCGGGGCGGTTCGGGTCCGGCTGCATGTAAAACGGCTTTAACGATGTCGGATAGTGAGTGATGAACACCGGCTTATCGAAGCTTTCCGCGATGGCCGTCTCATGCGGGGCGCCGAAGTCGTCGCCCCACTCGATGTCGGTAAACCCTTTGTCGTGCAAAAGCTTGATCGCTTCGTCATACGTCAGGCGCGGAAACGGCGGTTGGATCAACTCAAGCTTAGACACGTCGCGCCCGAGCCGCCCGAGTTCAAGCCGGCAATGCTCGAGCACCGACTGCACAAGGTAGGAAACGTACTCTTCTTGCAGCCGCAAATTGTCTTCAAACTCATAAAACGCCATTTCCGGCTCCACCATCCAAAACTCGATCAAATGGCGTCGCGTTTTCGATTTTTCGGCGCGGAATGTCGGACCGAACGAAAACACTTTGCCGAGCGCCATCGCCGCCGCTTCCATGTAGAGTTGGCCGCTTTGCGACAAATAGGCATCCTCATCAAAATATTTCGTATGGAACAGTTCGGTCGTTCCCTCCGGTGCGCTTCCAGTCAAAATTGGGGCGTCGACTTTGACAAAGCCGCGGTCGTTAAAAAACTCGTACGTCGCCCGGATCACTTCGTTGCGGATTTTCATGATCGCATGCTGGCGCCGCGACCGAAGCCAAAGGTGACGATGGTCCATCAAAAATTCGACGCCGTGCTCCTTCGGTGTAATCGGATAGTCCACTGCTTCTTGAATGACTTGCAAATCGACAACCGACAGCTCATAGCCAAATGGGGAGCGCTCATCGACGCGCACCGTGCCGGTCACATAGAGCGACGTTTCTTGCGTCAATGTTTTTGCCCGCTGAAACACATCTTCCGAGACGTTCGCCTTTTCGACGACGCCTTGAATAAAGCCGGTGCCGTCGCGCAGCTGCAAAAAGACAATTTTTCCGCTTGAGCGCTTGTTCGCCAGCCAAGCGCCAATTGTCACTTGTTGTCCTACGTATTGATTCACTTCCGCAATCGTCGTCGTTTTCACGCGCTAATTCCCTCCAATAATTGACACGTCCATCATTCGCTATTATACCGTTCCGTCGGCGTCACGGCAACGACCATGAGAGTCGGCCGCAACGCCAAGCGGCGCCAAACAATGCTGCGGCTGCAATCTCCCTCCGCGCAACGTCCGAGGTGCCAACCGCGCGGAAAAAGCGGCTTTGCACCAAACAAAGCCGCCCTTTTCTTTCTGCTGGCACCTTGGCGCAAGCCGCCTTAGGCGCGCGCCTCCATAAACTTGCGGATGCGTTTGATCGCTGTTTCGAGCGCCTCAAGCGATGTCGCGTACGACAAGCGAACGTTGTCCGGCGCTCCAAACCCCGATCCGGGCACGAGCGCGACTTTCGCTTCTTCGAGCAAGGCGGCGACGAACTCGTCGACCGTGCGGCAACCGGCCATATCCGCCGCCTGGCGGGCGTTCGGGAACAAATAAAACGCTCCTTGCGGTTTGACGCAAGTGAAGCCTGGAATTTGCACCAGCTTGTCGTAAATAATGTTGAGCCGTTCTTCAAACGCCTGGCGCATTTGTTCAACCGGCTCTTGCGGACCGCTGTAGGCGGCAATAGCGGCATATTGGGCGATCGACGTCGGATTCGATGTGCTATGGCTTGCTAAATCCGTCATCGCTTTTATGATATCTTTCGGCCCAGCCGCGTACCCAATGCGCCACCCTGTCATCGAGTGCGATTTCGATACGCCATTGATGATGACCGTCTGCGCCTTCAACTCCGGCGACAGTTCGGCGATCGACACATGTTTCGCCCCGCCGTAAATCAATTTTTCATAAATTTCGTCCGAAACGATCAGCACGCCATGTTCCAAACAAATCTCGCCGAGCGCCTTCAGTTCTTCCGCACTGTAAATCATGCCGGTCGGATTGCTCGGGGAGTTGAGAATGACCGCTTTTGTCCGCGGCGTAATGGCCGCTTTCAGCTGTTCCGGCGTAATTTTAAAATCGTTTTCCTCCAGCCCCTCAACATAAACCGGAACGCCGCCAGCCAGCTTCACTTGTTCCGGGTAGCTCACCCAATACGGCGTCGGGATGATCACTTCATCGCCTTCATCAAGCAACACCTGAAAGAGAGTATACAGCGCATGCTTCGCCCCTACGCAGACGATGATTTCCGCCGGCTCGTACGAAAGCCCTTGGTCGCGGACAAACTTTTTGATGATCTCCGCTTTCAGCGCCGGCAGCCCGCCTGACGGCGTATATTTCGTATGCCCTTCATTCATCGCCTTGACGGCTGCCTCGATGATGTGCTGCGGCGTGTTGAAGTCCGGCTCCCCGGCCCCAAGGCCGATCACGTCGTATCCGGCCGCTTTCAGTTCCTTTGCTTTCGCCGTAATGGCCAATGTCGCCGATGGCGTCAGCGACGCCACCCGTTTTGCCAGTTTCATCGCTTCTTCCCCCTCACGTCCTCACTGTTGAAAACTGTACCTCTTCAGGAAGGCTCCATCCGCAAAATAAAGGTAATAAAACGAATACCTTCCTTCTGCATCAATATATGTCAACTCCCAAAAAGGCACGCCTTTTTCCATGCCCAGCGTCGCGTCAATGATGCGCCGCGGGCTTCGGTCGCGCTGCAAGATGGCGCGCGCTTCCGCCTCGCTGATGCCGCTGTCCACGCGCTTGACAACGACATTCCCTTCTTTTTCAGGCACCCAAACAACGACCGCTTTCCCTTGTTTCGTTTTCCCGATGAATACGGTGCACGCTTCGTCGCCATAATATGTATAGACTTTCTTCACATCAACAAGCCCAGCGGCTTCCTTCGCCCGCGCCAACGCATTTTCCACCATCAGCCGTTTGGGCGCCATCGCCTCGTCATAAATCGACCACGCCTGCCAAATGAGGAATCCAAAAAAAAGCAGAGCGAACCAACCCCACTTTTTCATCGTGATCACGTCCGATAAATCGTAAAGATGGCCTGGCGCTTGTCGTGTTCATCCAAGGCAAGGCCAAACATCAAATTGTCGCGCTTTAGCGTTCGGTTCAAACAGTCGACGATTTTGTACAAGTCGTCGGAATGCTGAACTTTGACGGTAGCGAGCACTTCAATTTTGCTTTCCATTTTCGTCGTTTCCTCCTGTGCGGCGCAAATTTTGTTACTTATACACGCCGGCAGCTCCGGCAACAATACAAATACAGCGAAGGTGACATCAAAGGCGTGCTTCTTCACACCTCTGCGGCCAAGCCGATCAAACCAAACGGCAAGGCCGCAACTGTCATCGCAGTTGTGCTTCTTCCCTATTATAACAGGTTTGTCCGACCATTTCATAAAAAATTTGCCCGCCTACACCGTCAACGCCAATTTGTTTTTTCCCCGCTTCATGCGGGGATTTTTGCCGCCTGACACCTTTAGATTGCGCCGTTTCGTCCATCTTTATGAAAACTTTCAGAAAGCCAAGTTCTCGCCTTGTCGAGCAGCTCGGAAAGCGCGCCCTCATGCACTGGAAGCGGCGGCAAGGAAGCGAGGAAATCCGCTCCGTACGAAGCGGCCATAAGCCGCCGGTCCAGCACAAATACAATCCCTTTGTCTCCTTCGGTGCGGATGAGGCGGCCAATCCCCTGCTTAAAACGAAGCACCGCCTCAGGAAGCGCCAGCTCGGAAAACGGATCGCCGCCGTCAGCGCGGATCCACTCGCTTTTTGCCTCCATCACTGGATCGTCCGGAGGCGCAAACGGCAAGCGGGCGATGACAAGCACATCGAGCGCCGAACCTGGCAGATCAATTCCTTCCCAAAAGCTGCTCGTCCCAAACAACACCGCATGCTCAAACTGCAAAAACGTCCGCAACAGCTTTGCCGGACTGCCGCTTTGCACCCCTTGTGCGATGAAAACAAACGGTTCGTCTTCTTCCACCGTCTTCAGCGCATCAACCGTCAGTTTCAACAGTTCATACGATGGAAACAACACAAGCACCCGCCGGCCGAGGCGCCGGGCGATCGCCAGCACCGAAGCGGCCGCCGCTTCGGCGTAATCTTCAAGCGGCACGGCGGAAACGAGCGGCATATCCGCCGGAACGAAGAGTGCAGCCTGTTCCTCGTAGCGAAATGGCGCCGGAAACGAGCGGCAAAGCGGATAAAAGTCTTGAAGGCCGAGGCGCGCCGCCATATACGTGAACCGGCCGCGGACAGTGAGCGTCGCCGACGTCAAAATAACGCTCCGCTTTTTCATAAACAGCTGATCGGCGAAAAAGTCAGCGAGGTCAACAGGCTGCGAGTACAGGCGGACGGCGTTCGCCGCCCCTTTTTCATCCGCTTCGATCCAGCGGATAATGCCCGGCTCCGTTTCGGTCAACAGCCGTACGAGCGCAACCATTTGCCGGTTGAGCGCCGCCAAATCGGCCGACAGCAAAGCGGGCGGCGCGAGATCGCCAGTGATGTCAGCGGACAGGAGAGGTCTCGCTTCAGCGCATAGCGCTGCCGCCAAATCTCGCAAGCGCCAACATAGATCGACCGCCGCCTGCCACGTCCGGTTTTGTTCGTTCATCGGTGAAAAGCGATAGCGGCAACGTCCGGCGCGGGCCGGCTTTTTCTCGAGCGCATAGCGGCGAAGCAGCCGAAACAGCTCATCCCCCTCAAACTGCAGCTCCTCAAGGCGCCGCTGGCAACGGACAAGAGTCTCATTCGTTCCGTCCTGTTCTGTTTCCAGCCATTTCGCGATCGTCTGTGACATTTTGGCGGTCAACAGGCGAAACGACACGTAGTCGATCCGTTCGCCAAAACAGCGGGCGGCGACCTCTTCGAGCCGGTGCGCCTCATCAATGACAAGATGGCGAAACGGCGGCAAAAGCGGCGCTGGGCCGGTCAAATCATGCAGCAAAAACGCGTGGTTGGTAATGACCACATCCGCTTGTTCAGCGCGCTCTTTCGCCTGGGCGAAAAAATGGTGCCGTCCTCCGTCTTCCTCTTCGCCGATGGCGAGCGCCGACAAAAGAAGACGGGCGCCGGATGACACATTCAATTCGTCCAAGTCGCCGCTGTCAGTCTCCAGCAGCCAAACGAGCAGCTGGCATTTCAACAGCGCCGCATCGTACGTGTCAGACGGCTCCGCCAAAAACGAAGCAAACTTATCAAGCGACAAATAGTTTTGCTTTCCTTTCAAAACGGCAACGCGGAGCGGAAACGGCGCGATTTGACTCAATACCGGCCAATCGCGGCGGATGAGCTGCTCCTGCAGCTGAAGGGTGTGCGTGCTGATGACAACCCGTTCTTGCCGCTCATAAGCAAAAAAGGCGGCAGGAATGAAATAAGCGAGCGATTTGCCAAGTCCGGTTCCTGCTTCAATGAGCGCATGTTGAGACGTCGACAGCGCCTCGTAAACGAGCCGCATCATCTCCCACTGCCCCGCGCGATGCTTGTAGCCCGAAAGCGGAAGAGGCGGCTTCTTCTTCCAAAAGGTGGAAAACGAAGCCGAAGCGGGGCGCCGACCGTTCTCCTCCGGCTCCGGCGCTGGTTTTTTCAACGCAATGCCGCGGTATGCGGCGACGGTGCGGTCTGCCGGCGGCTCGTTCCGCTTTTCGGCGATGACTGCATCAAGGAGCAAGTAAATATCGCTTTTTAAGTGGCGGGCGAAACGGCGCAGCTGCTCAAGAGTCATAAGCGGCAGGCGGCGCAGCCGCTCAAGCAAGGCGATGAACAGCTTGGCGGTCACTTCCGCATCGCTGTCCGCTTGATGCGGACGGTCGTGGCGGAGGCCGAGCCGCTTCGCCAAATCGCCGAGCTTATAGCTTTCAGCGGTCGGCAGCACGATGCGGGCGAGCTCGACCGTATCGATCGTCGGGCCGGCAAACAGGGGACAACCGGCCCGCTCAAGCTCGGCCTGCAAAAACGGCAAATCAAAGTCGACATTATGGGCGACAAAGTAAGCGCCGTGCATCATCGCGGCAATCTCGCCCGCCTTATCGGCAAACAGCGGCGCCTCTTCAACCATTTGTTCATCGATATTCGTCAGCTGCTGAATGACCAATGGAATCGGCTGTTCTGGATTGAAAAAGCTGGAAAACCTTTTGACGATCAAGCCGTCCTCGACGACCGCCATGCCGAGCTGGATGATCCGGTCGCCTTTTTTCGGCCCGTTTCCAGTTGTCTCTAAATCAATGATGACAAAGCGCGTTGCCATAAACGATCACCTCAAAGCGAAAAGGGGCGGAAAAGCCCCTTTTTTGCCCTCATTACAAAACCGTATGTGCCGGCTCCGCGGTGATGAGCTGCGCGATCCGGTTGTTTTCGTCCATAATGGCGATTTTCGGCCGATGCACGGCGATTTTTTCCTCCGGAACGAGCGCATACGAAATGACGATAATGATGTCCCCTTTTTGCACGAGGCGGGCGGCGGCGCCGTTCAAGCAAAAGACGCCGCTGCCGCGCTCGCCGGGGATGATGTACGTTTCAAAGCGGGCTCCATTATTATTGTTGACCACCTGCACTTTTTCATTAGCGACCATGCCGACCGCATCCAAAATGTCTTCATCGATCGTAATGCTGCCGACGTAATCCAAATTGGCCTCTGTTACACGGGCACGGTGAATTTTGGCGTTCATGAGCGTGCGAAACATGGTTGCTCCCCCTTTCCATCCCCTTGTTCGCCGGTTTTGGGCAGCTCAATGATGATGTTGTCGATCAACCGGGCGCTCGCGAATCGGACGGCGACAGCGATCAGCACTGTCCCAGCAAGCGTCTCAAGCGGCGTCAAGTCCGGATATGAGCATACTTCGACATAATCGATCTCTGCATGGGTATGCGCTTCAATATGCTCTCTGACGAGCCGGCGGATGACCGCTGCGCTCCGCGCCCCTTCTTCGACGGCGGAAGCAGCCGCTTGAAGCGCCGCATACAGCGCCGGCGCCTCGCTCCGTTCCTGCGGCGACAAATAGACGTTGCGCGAGCTTTTCGCCAGCCCGTCCGCCTCGCGGACCGTCGGCACTGGCACGAGCTCGATCGGAAAATTGAAATCGCGGATCAACCCGTCGACGACTGCCACCTGCTGGGCATCTTTCATCCCGAAGTATGCGCGATCGGGCATGACGATGTTGAACAGCTTAATGAGCACCGTCGCCACACCGTCAAAATGGCCGGGCCGCGACCGCCCGCACAACACGTCGGCGCGCGCTTGAACAATCGCTCGTACGGTCAGCGGCTCCGGATACATCTCGTCCGCTTCCGGATGGAACAAGACGTCGACCCCATGCTGTTCGGCGATGCGCCGGTCGCGTTCGAAATCGCGCGGATAACGGGCAAAATCTTCGTTCGGTCCGAACTGAAGCGGGTTGACGAAAATGCTTAAGACGACGATGTCGTTTTCCGCACGCGCCCGATCGATGAGAGAGGTATGCCCTTCATGCAAATAGCCCATCGTCGGAACGAAGCCGACCGTCTTTCCTTGGCGGCGATATTGGCGCATGAGCGCCTGCATCGCCGCAATCTCGTTCATCACAATCATCATTGCTTTCCTCCGTAAAGCGCCACCCATTCTTCTTCCTTCATCGTAAACGTCTGCGCCGGCTCCGGGAACTGCCGCAGTTTGACATCCGCAACATAGTTGGCTAACGCCTCGACGATCGTCTCTTGGATGGACGCGTATTGTTTCACAAACTTCGGCACGCGGCTGACGCCGTAGCCAAGCAGGTCGTGATACACGAGCACTTGGCCGTCGACCTCCGCCCCGGCGCCGATGCCGATGACAGGAATGTGGAGCTCTTGGGCCATGGCCGCCCCAAGCTGCTTCGGCACGCACTCGAGAACAAGGGCGATCGCCCCCGCCCGCTCGCACTCCTTGGCATCCGCAAGCAGCTTTTTCGCCCCTTCGGCATCTTTTCCTTGCACTTTATAGCCGCCAAGAACGCCGACTGACTGCGGCGTCAGCCCGAGATGGGCAACGACCGGAACGCCGGCCTTCGTCAGCGCGGCGATCATGTCGACAACCTCATCCGCCCCTTCGACCTTGACAGCATTCGCCCCCGACTGCTGCATGATGCGCCGGGCGTTTTGCAGCGCCTCTTCTTTGGACGCATGGTACGACATAAACGGCATATCGGTGACAATAAACGTGTTCGGCGCGCCGCGACGGGCCGCCTTCGTATGGTGGATCATGTCATCGACCGTCACCGGAATCGTTGAATCATACCCGAGCACAACCATGCCGAGCGAATCGCCGACCAAAATCATGTCAACGCCGGCTTGCTCAGCAAGCTTCGCGGATGGAAAATCGTAGGCGGTCACCATGACGATCGGCTCGCCTGCCTGCTTCATGCGGAAAAAGTCGGTTTTCGTCTTCATGTTCGTTCCCTCCTCTTTTGTTGCAGAGGAGATGAACCGCCCGAAACAAAACGTCCTTCTTTCCCGCCTTGAGAAAGAAGGACGCCATAAAACCGCCGTCGGTTTCGTTCATCCCTCTGTCCTAGTCCTTCGAAAAAGGATCAAGGCAGATCATTTCCTTCACCTATTCGTGCTGTCAGCCTCGGTGCAGTTCTTTTCACGAAAGATACTGCCCTTTTCCTCGCTTTGTATTTTAACAAAATTGTCACAATTTTTCTAGTGGCAAATTAGAACTGAATATCGGCCGAATGAATATAATGAATGTTATGCTGCTCATCCTCGAGAATCAGCAGCCCATCGTCGGTGATGCCGCGGGCGATGCCGCGAATCACACCGCTCAGCGTTCTTGCTGTCACCGGCTTGCCGATCGATACGGCGTACCCTTCCCAAAGAAGCTTAATCGGGCGAAAGCCGTGCGCCAAATATTGCTCATACAGCCGCTCAAGCCGCAACAAAATTTCTTGAATGAGCGGCGCGCGCTTCACACGCTCGCCCTTTTCAATGGCCAGCGATGTCGCAATGGCTCGAATGTCCTCTGGAAACTGCTCGATCGTTTGGTTGACGTTGATGCCGATGCCGATGATGACCGAATGGACGCGATCAGGGTCAGCTTGCAGCTCCGTTAAAATGCCGACGCATTTTTTGCCGTCAAGCAAAATGTCATTTGGCCATTTAATGTCTGGGACAAGCCCGGTCACTTCCTGAATCGCCTGGCTAATGGCCACCGCGGCAAGCAGCGTCAACTGCGGCGCCCGCTGCGGCGGGATGGCTGGCCGCAAAATAAGGCTCATCCAAATGCCTGTTCCTTTCGGAGAAAACCATTTTCGGTCCAAACGCCCGCGCCCAGCCTTTTGCTCTTCCGCAACGACAAGCGTCCCTTCCGGCGCCCCTTCATACGCGAGCCTTGCCGCAATGCGTTGCGTTGAATCGACTTCATCAAAAAAATGGATCGTATGGCCAAGCTTTTTCGTTTTTAAGCCGAGCTGGATTTCGTTGGCCGTCACTTTGTCCGGCGTGCTGATAATCCGGTAGCCAAGACGGCGCACTGCTTCGAGTTCAAATCCTTCTTTGCGCAGCTCCTCGATATGCTTCCATACCGCCGCCCGCGAACAGCCGAGCTGTTCGCTGATTTTTTGCCCGGACAAAAACCCGCCGTTCGCCTCGGCAAACAACTCTAACAGTTTTTTTCTTGTGTCCGATTGCGCTCCATGAGCCATGCGTAAATCCGCTCCTTCTCGTTTTCAACTTCGCCGCCAACGACCGCCCGCCAGATGGCGTCAAGCGTCTCTTTCACCCATGGGCCGGCCGGTTTTCCAGTCCAGCGAATGACGTCTTTTCCGTTGACGGCAAGCTCCCCTTTCGTTTTGATCGGCAGCGCCGCAAAGCGGCGGCGGAGCTCCTCATGATGCGGTTCAGGCGGTGCGCCGGTCACCGCGGCGCGCACCGCTTCGACGGAAAGCGCCCGCTTGAGACCGGCCAAAAACAGTTGTTCGTTCGTCCACACCTCCGGCTCCGAGACCTCATCGAGCGCCGCCAAAATAGCGCTGGCTTCATCGATCACTTTATTCGGCAGCTTCCAGCCGCGCAAAAACGGACGGATGTCTTTGACATCAAGCGCGCGGCAAAGAAGCGCCCAGCGCTCTTCGCGCGTCTTCAGCCACGGCCAACAGCAGGCGGCAGCCGAGCGCAGCTGCCGCTCTTTTTCGGCCAATCCCGGCAAATAAGCAAACAGCCCCGTATCGGCCAACAATGGCAACGCTTCGGCAACGAACGGGCCGGCGAGCAGTTTTTCCATTTCCATCGTCATCCGTTCGACAGAAATGTGGGCGAGAAGCGGGGCGTTGGCGACGATCGCCCGCTTCGTGTCCTCGGCAAGCGCAAATCCAAGTTGGCTGACGAAGCGAACGGCCCGCATCATGCGGAGCGCATCTTCGCGAAACCGTTCGTCCGCCGCCCCGACCGTGCAAATGAGCCGCTGTTTAATCGCTTCATGCCCGCCGAACGGATCAATAATCGTCCCGCATTCATCCATGGCGATGGCGTTCATCGTGAAATCGCGCCGCTTTAAGTCTTCCTCAAGCGAACGGACGAACGTCACCGACTCCGGTCGACGGTGGTCTTCATAGTCGCCGTCCGTGCGGAACGTCGTCACTTCGTACGCTGTTCCTTCGTATACGACGACGACCGTGCCGTGTTTCGAGCCGACGTCGATCGTTTTCGGAAACAGGCGCATCACTTCTTCCGGCAACGCGCTCGTCGCAATATCAACATCGCCGATCGGGCGCCCGATCAACAAGTCGCGCACCGCGCCGCCGACAAAATACGCCTCATGGCCATGCCGCTTCAATTGCTGGATAATGCCGAGCGCCTGCTCAAACGGCGGTTTCATCGTTTCACCTTCCTTGCCACAAGCGAAGCGTACAGCTGTTCATACTGTCCGACGATGTCGGCCGAGCGGAACTTGCGCTCGACTGTTTGCGCCGCCTGTCTCGCCATCTCAGCGTGCAGCTTGGGGTTCGTCAAAAGCGCAATCGCCTGTCTTGCCGCCTCTTTGACATCGCCGAGCGGGCATAAAAACCCACTTTTTCCATCCTCAATCACTTCCGGAATCCCGCCGATGGCCGTGCCGATGCACGGGACGCCGCACGCCATCGCCTCAAGCAGCACAAGCCCAAAGCTTTCTTTTTCCGACAAAAGCATCATCACATCGCTGATCGAATACAGCTCTTCGAGTTTGTCCTGCTTACCTAAAAAACGGACGTCCTCTTGCAGGCCAAGCTCCTTGACAAGCCGGCAGACGACGGTCATTTCCGGGCCGTCGCCGACAAGCAAGAGCTTCGCCGGCACGTGCCGGCGCACGACGGCAAACGCGCGCACCACATCGGGCACGCGCTTCACTTTCCGAAAATTGGACACGTGAATGATGACTTTTTCGCTTTCGCCGATGCCGTACTCCCGTCGGAGATGACTTGCTTCCCGGCGGCGGTAGATCCGTTCATCAACAAAATTGTAAACAGTGTGGATCGGCGTTTGCACATCAAGCAGTTCGTACGTCTGCCGGACAAGAGCGTTAGACACCGCTGTGACAATGTCGGACTGCTCAATGCCGAACTTAATCATGTCAGAAAGCGACGGGTCATAGCCGAGCACTGTAATGTCGGTGCCGTGCAGCGTCGTGACGATCGGCAGCTCGCCGACCATTTGCCGCGCCAAGACTGCACAAACAGCGTGCGGAACAGCGTAATGGGCATGGAGCACATCAAGCCGCTCCCGTTTCGCCACCTCGGCAATTTTGCTCGCCAATGCTAAATCGTACGGCGGGTATTGAAAGACGGAATATTGGTTGACGCTGACTTCATGATAATAAATATTGCCGTACACTTTATTCAAACGAAACGGCATGCTCGATGAGATGAAGTGAATCTCATGCCCGCGCTCCGCCAACAGTTTGCCGAGCTCAGTCGCGACCACCCCGGAGCCGCCGACCGTCGGATAGCACACAATCCCGATTTTCAGCTTCATCGTTCCTCCTCAAATAAATTGGTAAGATGAATCGGCGTTTTCGTCAAAAACCCTTCCGCATACGCCGCGCCGATTTGTTGTCCAAACCAGCGTTCGCGGCTTTCAATCATCTCGATGTAGCTGTTGTTGAGGGGGGTATCAACCGAGCCAAGCCGCTTTTGAAACTGGCTTTCGTATGCGCGCAGGCTGGCCAGCTTGTCGCTAATCGTTTCGCTAATATCGATGAGAAAATGCGGGCGGCAAAAGGCATTGATCATATAATAATACACCGCCCGGACGCGGTGCGCATCGCCAAGCTCTCCAGCGCCATAGCGGCGGATGCCGGCGGAAAAGACCGCTTCTTCGACTAAGCGGGCGCATCGCCCGTGGTCCGGATGCCGGTCTTCCCAATACGGGACGAATACAAGGCGCGGCCGGTAGCGGCGGATGACCGCTGTGATCTGGCGGATCGCCTCTTCCTCGACGTAAAGGCCGCGGTCAGGCAACTCGAGATTGAGCCGCTCCGATACGCCAAGCCGACGGGCCGCCTCGGCCGCCTCTCTCTGCCGCTCGTCGACCGTGCCATTGGACGACAGCTCGGCTTGCGTCAAGTCGCAAATAACGGCGCGAAAGCCGCGGTGCACATATTTGGCGATCGTCCCGCCCATGCCGATCTCAACGTCATCCGGATGGGCGCCAAACGCCAATAAGTCGCATCGTTCCATCATCGCTGTCACCTTTCTGTTTCCTTTTCCTCCCCGCCTTTTGTCCGGCCGCGCACGATGCTGCGCCATGCCAAATCGCCGCGCTCCAACGCGCGGACGAGCAGCTCGGCCGTGCCGATATTCGTCGCCAACGGCACGGCATAGACGTCGCAAAGACGCATCAAAGCGCTGATGTCCGGCTCATGCGGCTGGGCGGTGAGCGGATCGCGGAAAAAAATGACCAGGTCCATTTCATTGCGGGCGATCATCGCCCCGATTTCTTGATCGCCCCCGTACGGCCCCGACTGGAAACGGTGAACCGGAAGGCCGGTCGCTTCCTGAATGCGCAAGCCAGTCGTGCCGGTGGCGTACAACTCATGGTTGGCGAGCAGAGGCGCATAGGCGGTCGCAAAGGCGACCATCTCTTCCTTTTTTTTGTCATGGGCGATCAAAGCGATCTTCATCGTTTCCTCTCCCCTTCTAGACTGTCCGCTCTATTCCAAAATATGTTCAAGCCCGTAGACGAGCGTGCGCAAGTGCATCACCGTTTCGACCGCCAGCTTCACCCCGGACATAAACGAGCGGCGATCGAACGAATCGTGGCGGATCGTCAACGTCTGGCCGTTGCCGCCGAAAATCACTTCTTGATGAGCGACAAAGCCCGGCAGGCGGACGCTGTGGATCGGGATGCCGTCGTAAGCGGCGCCGCGCGCGCCGGCAAGCGTCTCCTTTTCGTTCGGGTGGCCTTGCTTTTTCGACGGGCGCACCTCGGCGATGAGCTGGGCCGTCTTCAGCGCCGTTCCGGACGGGGCATCCAGCTTTTGATCATGGTGCAGTTCGATGATTTCCACATCGGTGAAATATTTGGCCGCCATTCGGGCAAATTTCATCATCAACACCGCGCCGACGGCAAAGTTCGGTGCAATGATGGCGCCGATTTCGTTCTCCTCGGCCAGCTCGGTGAGCCGCTCGATCTCTTCTGGCGTAAATCCGGTCGTGCCGACGACCGGACGGACGCCATAACGCAGCGCCAGCTCGGTATGCCGCTTTCCAGCTTCCGGCGTTGTCAAATCGATCAATACATCCGGCTTCACCTCGGTAAAACAACGGGCGGCATCGGTGTAAATCGGGGCATTGACGCCGGAAAACCCGTCGATCTCCGCTAAGTTTTGGCCATCGTGGCGGCGGTCGATGACCGCGGCCAGTTCAAAGTGATCCGTTTGTTGCACGAGCGCGACCGCTTCACGGCCCATGCGGCCGCGCGGCCCCGCGATGACGATGCGAATCGTCATGATCCTTCCTCCTTCCGCGTCCAGCGGTCACGGTCGCGGGTGCGGAACTTATCCATCACCCGGTCGTGCGCCGCCTGCAAATCAATGCCGAGCGAATTGGCAAAGCAAATGAGCACAAACAGCAAATCGCCCAGCTCTTCTTCCACCGTTTTTTCTTTTTCGGTTGCCTTTTTCGGCTTTTCACCGTAGTAATGGTTCACTTCGCGCGCCAGCTCGCCGAGCTCTTCCGTCAGCCGCGCCAGCATGGCGAGCGGGCTGAAATAGCCTTCTTTAAATTGGCTGATATATTGATCCACTTCCTGTTGCATTTGTTTCATCGTTTTCTCCTGCATGGCTTGTCACCTCGCCTGCTTCCATGTTAGCGAAAAGCGGCGCATTTGACAAATGTTTTCGCCCGCTGCCAATTCCGTCCGTTTTCGTCCATCATTGCCTATGCGGACAAGTTCCTCTATAATTAAGGGCGCCGACTATTTTTGCGGACGGAGGGAAGGTATGATTTTCGGACTAAAGGTCAAAAACTGCTTGTTTATTTTGCTTGGCGCCGCCATTTTCGCCTTTGGGCTCGTCCATTTCAACATGCAAAACAATTTAGCGGAAGGCGGGTTTACCGGCATTACCCTTCTTCTTTATTTTTTGTTCGGTTTTGACCCAGCCATCACGAACTTGGCGCTCAACATTCCGCTTTTTTTTATCGGCTGGAAGCTGCTCGGCCGCCAGACGTTTCTCTATACCGTCATCGGCACGGTCGCGGTTTCCGTATTTTTATCCATCTTTCAACGCTACATGATCCATATGCCGCTTCGGCACGACATGACGCTCGCAGCCTTGTTTGCCGGCGTCTTTATCGGCGTCGGCCTCGGCATCATTTTCCGCTACGGCGGCACGACTGGAGGCGTCGACATTATCGCCCGCCTCGTCCATAAATATAAAGGCATCAGCATGGGCAAAACGATGTTTGCCTTTGACGCCACCGTCATCACGTTATCGCTTCTGCTTTACTTATCATACCGCGAGGCGATGTATACGTTGGTCGCCGTCTTTATCGCCGCCCGGGTCATTGATTTTATGCAGGAAGGCGGCTATGCGGCAAAAGGGGCAACGATCATCTCAGAAAAAAGCGAAGAGATCGCCAACCGCATTTTGACGGATATGGAGCGCGGCGTCACCGTACTCAAAGGCCGCGGCTCGTATACGAAGCGCGACCGCGATGTCTTGTATTGCGTCGTCGCCAAAAATGAACTGCCGCGTTTAAAAAACGTCATTATGTCCGTCGACCCGCATGCGTTCGTCGCGGTCACCGATGTGCACGATGTGCTCGGCGAAGGGTTTACGCTCGACGAACAGAAACGGCCGCTCGAACCATGAAAAGCCGCTGGCGCGAAAGCCCAAAACCGGGACAAGCCCGGCAAGCGCCGCTTGGAAATGCCGGGGCGGCGCTTGGGAAAGCTGTGGAAAAACAAAAAGAGAGGGAAACATCCCCCTCGTAAAAAGCGCCGATGCTTAGTCTTCCGGCTGCCGCGCCCGCTTCTCCTCTTTTTCCCCTTTGTACTTCCGCCAGCCGACGTACGTCAGCGTCAATACGATCACCCCGCCGGTCGAAATCATCACCCAAATCAGCGATGGGTCCGCTTCGTCCTTTTTCACCCCGGCAAACAGCGCTTCTAGATCATGCCGCGCATCGGTGAGTTGCTCGCGCTGCTCGCTTTCGCCAAGCTGCCAAAACGAAACGGACTGCAGCTCCTCAAGGTCATCATCCACCTTTATCGCGACCTTCGGCGGCACGTCAATTTTCACGCTCGGCTCAATCAATGTATAGCGGTCAAGCAACTGGCGAAGGGCAGCGGCATACGCTTTCTGCTCACCTTGTTCCGCCGCCTTTTCGACCGCGGCAAACGCCTCCATAACCGCCGGCTCCATTTCCGACCAAAGCGGCTGGTAGGTCGAATGGATGGCGTCCACGACAAGGCGAAATTGAGTGATCGCCGCCACTTTGTCTTCATCGGGGATCGGCGCCGCCATCGCCTTGACCGCCTGCTCGTGCGTCACGGTCACCGCCCGCAATTCATCGGCCGATTTCAACCGTTCTTTCGCTTCAAGAGCGTAAAACCGCTCGGAAAAATAGCGGAGCACTTCTTTTGCTTCGGCAAAACGCCCGTTTTTCGCCAATTGCAGCGCCTCGTCGGAAATATCGTCCAACTGCTCCCAACCGTTTGTTTGTCCGGCCGCGCCAACGGGCGCTGGCCATAAAAAGGCGAGCGACAACAGCATAGCCAGCCCGATTCGCTTCATCATCGTCCCTCCCTCATTCACTATTACAATGTATGAAGGAGTGGACAAGAGTAGACCAGGCAACTGCCAGAAAGCCGCCGCCCAACGTTCCTTCTTGTGTTCAACGCTCTACTCTGCTGCCTGCCGGAAAGACATGCCGCCCGGCAGAAGCGGCTGGCGCCGGAGGCGGACGCCAAGCTGATACGCAACGGCAATCGATGCGATGCTCAACCAAAACGTAAAATAGCCGATTTCGTCGGCGTAGTCAGCCAGCACACTATAGCGCGGCATCATGCCAAAGACGTAGTCGATGACATCGTTATGCAGCGTCCAAACGGCCGCCAGCATAAGGTGAAAAAGGCGAAATCGATAAAACCCGGCATACAGCATTCCTTCGACCGCCATCGCTCCGTGCGAAACGATGAGCATCCAGCCGGCCCAATCGAGCGTGCCGGTGACGCGCCAAACGAGCACATTCATGACGACCGCCCAAATTCCATACTTAACAAGCGTCACCAAAGCCAACGCTTCAAAAAGCGGCGCCGACCTGCCGAAAAGCCATGCCGCAAGGACGACAAGAAAAAAAAGGCTCGCCGTCGGGCTGTCGGGAACAAACGGCAAAAAGACGGGCGGCGTATCGGCAAGTTGATAACGATACCAATAATATCCATAGATGGTGCCGGCCGCGTTGACGAACAAGAGCAGCCAAACAACCGGCCGGGAAGCCAACAGCGCATAAAGCCATGCCATCATCTGCACCTCGCCTCGGTTTCATGTTGGCACGAAAAAAGCTGACTGTGGCAAGTCAGCTTTTTTCGCGCCGAAACGATTTATTCCGCTTTTAAGCCGGCGATGAATTCCGACAATTTTTTCAACTCTTCATCCGTGCCTTTAAAGATGCCAGCCGGCATGCTGCCTTTCCCTTCTCTCGCAATTTTCGCAATTTCTTCTGGCTTCAGGCCGGTACCGATGAGCGACGGGCCAGCGCCGCCGGACAAGTTTTGTCCGTGGCACGATGTACATGTGTTCGCTTGGGCGATTTTATAGCCTTCTGCGTTCGTGTCAATTTTCACTTCCGCCCGAATTTTCCCTTGTTCAGCCGCTTTTTTCCAGTCGTGCGTGACAACCGCTTCCCATGTCAAATAAATCATCGCTGCAAGCGCCAACAGCATCATCCCGGTCGCTACCGGACGCTTCCAGGGACGGCGCTCCGGGCCGCGGTCCAAAAACGGTGCCAAAAGCAACGCAGCAAACGCCAACCCCGGGATGACGATCGCGCCGACGACCGTATACGGACCGGACGCATACGAATATTTGAGCAATTGATATAAGAACAAGAAATACCAGTCAGGCAGCGGCACGTACGTCGTGTCCGTCGGGTCGGCGATCCGCTCAAGCGGCGACGGATGGGCGACCGTCAAGCATAAGAAACCGACGAGAAAGACCGAGCCGACCAGCCATTCCTTGAGCAGGAAGTTCGGCCAAAACACTTCTGTTTTCCCGGGATATTCCGAATAGTCCTTTGGAATATTCGGTTTTCTCACCGCGGGAACACGGGAATCGCCGACGAATTTCATTCCTTTTCCGCGATGCATTGCGTGGTTCCCTCCTTTTTTCTATCGCCTGCAAACGTCGGGCCGACCGATCATAGCGGACCGGAAATGCCTTGTCTGCGAATCATTAAAAAGTGCGCTGCCATTAAGCCGAGCAAAGCCGCTGGCAAGAAGAAGACATGAATGGCAAAGAAGCGCGTCAACGTTTGGGCGCCGACAATTTCTGGGTCCCCGGCTAACAGCGTTTTAATGGCCGGGCCGATGAGCGGCGTCGCTTCCGCAATTTGCAAACCGACTTTCGTCGCAAACAGCGCTTTCATATCCCACGGCAACAAGTAGCCGGTGAAGCCAAGGCCCATCATCACCATGAAGATCAATACGCCGACGATCCAGTTCATTTCGCGCGGCTTTTTATAAGCCCCTTGGAAAAAGACGCGCAGCGTATGTAAAAACATCATGACGATGACGAGGCTTGCCCCCCAGTGGTGCATGCCGCGCACGATTTGGCCGAACGCCACTTCGTTTTGCAAGTAATACACCGACTCCCACGCGTTTTTAATATCCGGGACGTAGTACATCGTCAAAAACATGCCCGACAAAATTTGAATGACTGTGACGAAAAACGTCAGACCCCCGAAACAATAGACAAAGGCGGAAAAATGATGGGCGGGGTTGACGTGTTCCGGAACTTCGTGATCGGCGATATCCCGCCATAAAGGCGTAATATCTAAGCGTTCATCGACCCAGTCATACAGCTTGTTTAACACGCATTACGCCTCCCCTCTTGGTTTCGCCTTGCCTAAGTACAGCTTGCCGTCTTTCACTTTGTACTCGTAACGGTCAAGCGGAGCTTGCGGCGGCGTTCCCGGAACGTTCGTGCCGTCCTTTTCATAGCGCCCGTAGTGGCATGGGCAGAAAAACTGGTTCGGATGCTCTTTGTCCGTGTTCCAGTCAACCGTACAGCCGAGGTGTTTGCAAATCGGCGACAGGGCGATGATCTCCCCCTTGTCCGTTTTATACACCCATGCTGATTTCGGCTCTTCCGACTCGTACCAAGCGTCTTTCACCTTTACTTTGAAATCGAAGCGCTTTGGTTCGGTCGTAATCTCTTTGACGTCCGCTACCGCGACCATTTCCGTCCCCGCTTCGTCCTTCAAGATCGGATCAAAGGCAAAGCGGAGCATCGGCATAAGCATCCCGGCTGCCATAAAACCGCCGACGCCGGTCAGCGTGTAGTTTAAAAATTGACGTCTCGTTACGCGATGTTTGTTGTCGCTCATCGTCTTCCCCCCTCTATGCAAAATCAAGTCCGCACCGGACGATTGTATGTATAACACATATGGAAAACTAGGACATTCTAATGATAGCTCAATTGCCGGACAAGGTCAATATCGCAGGCGGCAAAACGTCGGACTTTGCCTTACTTACCTTTGCGCCCAGCGGCCGACGAGAAAACGGAGCAGCTCGGCAGCCTGCTCTCTGACCAGCTCATGCTTGTACGATTCCTCCATGCTTTCGAGCGGAACAGCCGGGATGAGCCAAACGCGGCTCGCTTCCCCCTCCTCTTGCCACGCACGATCGCATGTCACATAAAACACTTGCCTCATCCCTTCCCGCTCGAGTCGGCTTGTCCAATCCGACAGCCTTTCTACAAGCTGTGCCCGCGGTTCATCGGCGAAATACACAAACGGCGGCAGCAAAAACACCCGCCCCCTTAGCTGCCGCTCGACCTCGGCCGCGATGAGCTGAACAAGCTCCCCGCCGGAAGCGAGCCGCCTCGTTCCTTGGCCGAAAGCCACCGGCAAAAGCGGAAGGAGCGCTGTGTCGATGTAGTCGCGCTCTCGTTCATAGATGGCGACATCTTCTCCTGTCCACTTCATTCGTACTCTCCTTTGCCTTTAAAGTTTATTCCCTCCATCACCATACCATATTTTTCGGCAAAAGAAAAACCTTGCCTGCGGCAAGGCTGTTACAATTTGTTTAATTCGTCGCTCAGGCGGCGGAACTCCTCTTCATCACGGCGGTCAAGCGCCTCATCGATCAGCTTCATGAGCCGCCCGCGGCGAAATTCGTAAATGGACCGCTCCAAAAACTGCTCGGCAAGGCGCTGGTCGTTTTCGCTCACTTGCGCCTGCTTCGGCGCATACGGGTTTTCCTCAAGCACGGCGACATATTGCGGCGAGTGAAAAGAAGCGCGGAAATTCAGTTGAATGTAAATATCTTCGTCGCGGTTTAAACGGATGTCGTGGAACGACTTCTCTGCATCAGTCGTCATGACATTGCCTTTGTAAAAGCGAAACGGCACATCATCAACGCAATGGGTCGACATAATGATGCCGCGCGGGCAATATTGGGCATTCTCGACGAAATGCACCTTTTGCATGAGCTGGTCATGGCTCATCAAATAGTTTAAAATCCAGACACACTCGCGTCGCTTCAACTGATAGTGGCTTAAAAACCAACGGATAAACTCTTTTTTCTCATTGACGGATACGTGTGTCATTGTGCGCTTCCCCCTCGATCGGTTTCCAAGAAAGAGGTATGGCCACCGCTTCTCCCCTACTCTTCGAGCTCAAGCAGCGTCTCCGCCGCCTCCGTATGGGTTGGGTCGAGACGGACGATCTGCTGAAATATTTCTCTCGCCGCCGCCCGATTTCCTTCCTCGATGAGAAAATATCCGTACTCTTCGAGAAAATCAATGTTATGCTTAAAGAAATTATATGCCTCATTGTAATGGTTTAATGCATCGTCATACATCTCAAGTCGATGTTTGGCGCGCCCGAGATCCCATTCAAACTGTGGATCGTACTCGCCATCGGCCATGGCCTGCTCAAGAAGCGCTACGACGTTCTCATAGCGCTGTTCATTTAACCAAAGCGCCGATAAAACCGTGAGCGCTTCAATGTATCCGCCATCGATCTCAAGCGCCTTTTTCAAGTGCTCTTCTGCTTCCTCCGGCTTGTTCAGCTTGAGCGCCAGCTTGCCGGCGTAAAGGCGGAGCTCTTTGTTCCATTCATCGACGCTGATGCCGGCCTGCGCCGTTTCATAGCTTTGCTCAAGCCGCCCTTCCTGCTCATACGCCTTGGCTAAATAAAGGTAAAGCGGGGTGTAGTCCGGATCGAGCTCTTTTAAAGCGCTGAGCTTATCGATGGCCGTTTGCGTATAGCCGGCCTGCAACGCAGTGAATCCGTAGGCGAACAGCGTCCGGCTGTCTGTTTTTTCGTTGAGCGCCTCTTCGTAATGCGGAAGCGCCGCCTCAAACTCACCAGAGCGGCTGAGCGCCTCGGCGATCCGTTCGGTGATGAGGACGCCGGCCATCTCCTTGTTCGTCTTCCGCACTTGTTCATAAAGCGGCACGCTTTTTGTGTATTCACCGTGCGAAAAATACAGCTCGGCCAAAGCAAACTGCACGATCGGCTCGTCAGGGGCTTTCTCGTACGCTTGGCGCAGCTTCCGCTCGCTCACTTCCGCCAACCCTTGCATTTCGTACAAGTCAGCGGCAAGAAGGCACGCGCGGACAAACTGCGGATCGTCTTCATCGATCTCCGACAAAATGGCGAGCGCTTCCTCTTCAGCTTCGAGCTCCGTATACACTTCCGCCAAAAACAGGCGGATGTCGCCGTCGTCCGGATAGCGGGACGCCAGCTCCTCAAGCAGCTCTTTCGCCTCTTCCGGCATTCCCCATCTGTACAAACAGTCGGCGAGCTCATACTTTTCTTCATCACTTCCGTATTTTTTCACTTTGGGCACAAGTTTCAGCGCCTGATCGATGTTTCCGTTTTCCACTAGACGAATGATTTGTTCGACGCGTGTCATGTTTTCAACCCTCTCTTGCAGCAGGCGGCGGACGGCGGAAGACGCCGATCGCCGCCTTTGCCATTCAAAATCGTTATGTACTCTTGCATAGGAACATGAATGATGATAATCGATCATGGCCGTTTCCGCAACCAAACCGCTCGCCGCCTGCGAAGCGCGCCGTTTTTTCGGCCGGCAGCGGAAAATGTATACGCTTTCAAAAAATACGGAGCCATTCCTCTCATTGACAACATATGAACGAGCGAAGCAAAATATGACCGCCCGCCCGCTTGGGGCGGGAGACCTTACAGAAGCGAACGGAGATCGGCAAAAAACGCCGGATAGGAAACCGCGACCGCTTCCGGGCGCTCGAGGCGGGCCGCCCCTTTGGCGATGCAGGCGGCAACAGCGAGCATCATGCCGATGCGGTGGTCGCCATGGCTGTCGACAACGATCCCATCAGCGTAAAGCGGCGTTTTGCCGCGGATGATCATGCCATCATCGGTCGCCTCAATGTCAGCGCCGAATTTTTTCAACTCGGTGACGACCGTATCGATCCGATTTGTCTCTTTCACTTTCAGTTCGCTCGCATCTTTGATGACCGTCGTTCCTTCCGCCTGCGTCGCAAGCAAAGCGATGATTGGAATTTCGTCAATGAGCCTTGGGATCAAATCGCCGCCGATTTCGACGGCTTGGAGCGCCGACGTGCGGACCGTAATGTCGCCGACCGGCTCCGTTTCTTCGTTATGCACATTGTCAATCGCGATATCCGCCCCCATTCGTTCGAGCACATCGATGATGCCGGTCCGCGTCGGGTTTAAGCCGACGTTTTTCAGCGTAATTTCGCTGTTTGGCGCAATGGCGCCGGCGACAAGGAAAAAGGCAGCGGACGAAATATCGCCGGGAACGTAAATATGCGTCCCGGATAGCGGCTGCCTCCCGGCGATGGAAACGGTCAAGCCGTCGACGTTCACCTCGCCGCCGAACAACTGAACCATCCGCTCCGTATGGTCGCGCGAGCGGTGCGGTTCAGTAACGGACGTCACGCCGTCAGCAAACAAGCCGGCGAGCAAAATGGCTGATTTTACTTGCGCGCTCGCCACCGGCGAGTTGTAATGAAGCGGGCGAAGCGCACCGCCGCGGATTGAAAGCGGCGTATAATTGCCCCCATCGCGCCCATCAATATGCGCACCCATTTCGCGAAGCGGCTTCGTCACCCGCCCCATCGGCCGCTTCGCGATCGATTCATCGCCGACAAGGCAGGCGTGAAACGGCTGGCCGGCCAAAATGCCGAGCAACAGGCGCGCCGTTGTCCCGGAGTTTCCGACATCAAGCACGGCGGCCGGCTCGCGCAGCCCGCAGGAGCCGGCTCCTTCCACAACGACGCGCGTCCCGTCCTGACGAATGTCGACGCCGAGTTTCCGGAAACAGTCGATCGTGCTTAAACAATCCGCCCCAGGCAAAAAATGATCAATCACCGTCCGTCCCGAAGCGAGCGCCCCGAGCATGACGGCGCGATGGGAAATCGATTTATCGCCGGGCACTTCAATCGTCCCTCGAAGCGATGATACGTTCGTTGGCAGCTGCATCGAAACCCCTCCACTGTTTTTTGTTGCTACCCTTCATAGATGGCATAATTCGTATGCTGGGCAAGGCACGCTTTCGCCCGCGCCCGATCGTCTTCGCTTTGGAAGCTGAGGCGGAGCACACCGTAAATTTCTTCACGCGTCTCGATGATGCGGATGTTCGTAATGCTGATGTTTTCCTCAGCCAAATAGCCGGTCACTTCGGAAATGACGCCCGGATAATCCGGCACATCGACATACAAATCGTAAAACGACGGAATCGCTCCTTTTGTCCGTGTCGGCAGTCCGTCGCGAAACTGCTTTGCCTCCAAAAAGTAATGGTAAATGGCGATGCTGTTCTCCTCTTCGACAAACGAGCGCAGCCTCTCCATTTCAGCGATCCAGCGGTCAAAGAGCGCAAGCAGTTCATGCTTGTTATGGATGAAAATGTCGCGCCACATTTCCGGATTGCTCGACGCAATGCGGGTGATGTCGCGAAAACCGCCGGCCGCCAGCCGGCTGACGAGGGCGTTTTCGCTCTCATATTCACGCGCCTGATGAACGAGGCTCGCCGCAATCAAATGCGGAAAATGGCTGATCACCCCAGTGATGCGGTCGTGTTCCTCCGGCGTCAAGATGACAAATTGCGCTTTCGTTCCCGCAAGCCACTGTTTCAACGTCTCGACTTGCTTCAGCGGTACATCGTCCGTCGGCGTCAAAATGTAAAAGGCGTTTTCAAACAGATGCGCCCTCGCCGCCGCCACGCCGCTTTTATGCGACCCGGCCATCGGGTGGCCGCCGATGAATACTACGCCATGGTCCAACAGGCGGCGGGCGCCTTGGACGATGCGCTGCTTCGTGCTGCCGACATCGGTGACGATCACGCCGCGCTTCAACCGCTCGAGCGGCATCGACGAAAGAAGCACCTCCGTCTGCATGACGGGAACAGCCAAAACGATCAAATCTGCCTGTTCGTATCCGTCTTCAAGCGAACGGGCAGCTTCGTCGATCACCTTGAGCGAGCGCCCCAAGCCGAGCTGCCGCTCATTGACATCATAGCCGATGATCATCGCCTCAGGATGCGTTTTTTTAATCGCCAGCGCAATCGACCCACCGATCAAACCGAGGCCGACAATGAACACCTTTCCTTCCAACCGTCCCACCTACTTTATGTAAACATGCGCCCGCTGCTTTCAAAAAGCAACGGGCCGGTCTTTCTTATCCATCTCGCCGCGAATCGTCAGGCAAGCTGTTTTTCCCGAAGCAGCTGCGCAATCAGTTCCAACACCCGGTCGTTTTGCTCTTTCGCGCCGACCGTCACACGCACGCCGGTCGGCAAGCCGAGCGCTTTGCCCGAGCGGACGATCACACCTCGCTCCAACAAATAACGGAACACTTCGTCGCCATCCGACTCGAAGTCAATGAACAAAAAGTTCGTTTGCGACGGGTAATATTTCAGGCCATGTTCCTCACAAAAGCGGTAATACCGCTCGAGCTCGGCGCGGTTTCGTTCGACGCAGGCGCGGATGAACGCTTGGTCATCAAGCGCGGCCACCGCGGCCGCTTGAGCGATGGTTGACGTGTTAAACGGCTCGCGCGCCGGCTCTACGGCGCGGATGAGCGCCTCGCTCGCCACGCCGTAGCCGACGCGGAGCGCGGCAAGGCCGTACGCTTTCGAAAATGTGCGCATCACGACAAGCTGCTCGTACTCGTTTAACAGCGGCACCGTTTGCGGATAGTCGGGCGCCGTCACATATTCGTAGTACGCTTCATCCACGACGACGAGCACGTGCGGCGGCACGCGGTCCAAAAAGGCGCGCAATTCCGCTTCGTTCACATACGTGCCGGTCGGGTTGTTCGGATTGCAAACCCAGACGATGCGCGTGTTTTCATCGATGGCCGCAAGCATCGCCTCCAAGTCATGCCGCCCGTCAACAAGCGGCACTTCGCGCACCTCGGCCCGCTCGATGATGGCATTATGGCGATATTGCGGAAACGTCGGCGCCGCCATCACTGTATTTGTTCCCGGCTCTAAAAAGGCGCGGCAAAAAATTTGCACCACCTCATCCGAGCCGTTGCCAAACAGAAGCTGCGTTTCCTTGACGCCAAGATGGTTGGCTACTTTCTCGCGCAACGCGCGGGCGTAGCCGTCCGGATAAACAGCGAGGCGGTCAAGCTCAGCGGCGATGGCCGCTTTTGCCGCTGGCGACGAACCGTACGGATTCTCGTTAGAAGCGAGTTTAATAATATCAGACAAGCCGTATTCCCGCTTGACTTCTTCAATCGATTTTCCCGGCTGGTACGGGGAAAGCCCCTGGAGCGATTCCTTTACTTGCATCGATGTCGCCAACTCCTTCAATTTGGAACTTTTAGCGCGAAGAACACGGCTCCCGAAGCGGCGCAGCAAGCGAACGGGCGTAGGCGGCAAACTCAGCGACAGCCGCTTCCCTTTCGTCCGGCTTCTGCAAACGGAGAGCCAGCTGCTCGACTTTTTGCACGAGAGCGCTGCCGACGACAACACCGTCGCACACCTCTTTTAACATCGCGACTTGCCCCGGCGTCGAAATGCCGAAGCCGACAGCGACCGGGACGCGGCTATGCCGCTTCACTTCACGGAGGAAATCGCCAAGCGTCTCCGGCAGCGTCTCGCGCACACCGGTAACGCCAAGCGAGGAGACGCAATACAAAAACCCTTTCGCCGCCGAAGCGATCCGCTCGATCCGTTGCTTCGACGTCGGCGCGACAAGCGAAATGAGCGGGAGGCCAAATCGTTCGCCAAGTTCGCGGATCGGGCCGCTTTCTTCAAACGGCAAATCGGGAATGAGCACGCCGTCGGCGCCATTTTCCTGCGCTAAAGCAAAAAAGGATTCTTCTCCTAATTGTAACACAGGATTGTAATACGTAAAGAGAATAATCGGAATGTTTACCCCTTTTTTTCGCATCTCGCCAATAAGCTGGATGGCTTTCGGCAGCGTCATGCCTCCATCAAGCGCCCTTGCGGCGGCGCGTTGAATCGTCGGCCCGTCGGCGAGCGGGTCGGAGTATGGCACGCCAAGCTCCAAGATGTCAGCCCCAGCTTCCTCAAGCGCCAAGGCGAGATCAATCGTCACATCGGTAGTCGGATCGCCGGCGACGATAAACGGGATAAATAGCGGCGGATTAACGGACAGCGGCAATGTCTTCACCTTCCTTTGCGCTGAGATGGCGCATCATCGTTTGCACATCTTTATCGCCGCGGCCGGACAGACAAATAAGCACCGTTTCATCCGGCGACATCCCGCGGGCGAGCTCGACGGCTTTCGCCACCGCGTGGGCCGATTCGATGGCCGGAATGATGCCTTCCGTTTGCGCCAACAATTGGAACGCGGCGACGGCCTCGTCATCGGTCGCGCTTTCGTAGCGGACGCGGCCGATGCTCGCTAAATACGCGTGTTCCGGGCCGACGCCGGGGTAATCCAAGCCGGCGGAAATCGAATACGGTTCGAGAATTTGCCCGTACTCATCTTGCAACAAGTAGGTCATCGCCCCGTGGATGACCCCTTTCGTCCCTTTTGTAATCGTCGCCGCATGATGCGGGGTGTCGATTCCTTTGCCGGCGGCCTCAACGCCGACAAGACGGACGTCATCTTGCAAAAACGGATAAAACATGCCGATGGCGTTGCTGCCGCCGCCGACGCAGGCGACGATGACATCCGGCAACTTCCCCTCGCGGGCAAGAAACTGCTCCTTCGCCTCATCGCCAATGATGCGCTGAAACTCGCGCACCATTTTCGGGTACGGATGCGGACCGACGACCGAGCCGATCATGTAAAAATGGTCGTCGCAATGAGCGACCCAATAGCGAATCGCCTCGTTCGTCGCATCTTTCAACGTCCGGTTGCCGCTTGACACCGGCACGACTTCCGCGCCTAACAACTTCATGCGAAACACGTTCAACTCTTGCCGCTTGATATCTTCTTCGCCCATAAAGACGATGCAATCCATGCCGAAATGGGCGGCCACCGTCGCCGCAGCGACGCCGTGCTGGCCGGCACCGGTTTCAGCGATCAGCTTTTTCTTGCCCATCCGTTTCGCCAAAAGCGCCTGGCCAACCGCGTTGTTAATTTTATGGGCGCCAGTGTGGTTTAAATCTTCGCGCTTTAAATAAATTTTCGCGCCGCCAAGCCGTTGTGTCAAATTCGGCGCGAACGTGAGCGGGGTCGGGCGGCCGGAATAATGCTGCAAAATGCGGATGTATTCTTGTTTGAACGATTCATCAGCAAGCGCTTTGTCAAGCTCCGCTTCGATTTCTTCAAGCGGAAGCATGAGCGTCTCAGGAACAAACTTGCCGCCAAAATCGCCAAACCGGCCGTATTCATTCGGAACACATTCGATCATCAAATCCACCTTCTCATTTATAAGGTTGAAAGACAAAGCAACGCTTCTTCAAAAGAGAGCGCTTGCCAGTCGCCTGAGCGGCGCTGTTCTTTTCAATCCGTGTTATTTAGAACAATGTTTCATTTTTTCTTCGATTCGCTTCATCTTCACTGGATCTTTGCGTCCGTCCGTTTCAATGCCGCTGCTGATATCAATGCCATCCGGGCGGTAGACGAGCAGCCGCTCGATATTGTCCGGAGTGACGCCGCCGGCGATGAAGCACGGCACACCTTGGCGGGCCGCCTCTTCCAAATAGCGCGGCACCGCCGCCCAATCAAAGGCGACGCCCGTCCCGCCCCATGCGCCGGCCACGCGGCTGTCGACGACGTAGCCATCGGCGATCCCGGCATACCGCTTCATGGCGTCAAGCGCCCCGTCGCCGTGGTGGATCGCCTTCCAAACCGAAAGCGGCACCGCCTCCTTCACCGCCGCCAACTCCGCCGGCGTTTCCCGGCCGTGGCATTGGATGACATGAAGCGGCAGCTGGGCGGCGACGGCAGCGATTTGCTCGGCAGGCGCGTTGACAAAGACGCCGACAAGCCGTTTGGCGCCAAGCTCATGCGGCGCAAGCCATTGCTGCACTTCGCTTGGCGAAACTTTCCGCTTGCTCTCAGCGAAAATAAAGCCAAGGTAGTCGGCGCCGCTGGCGATGGCCACTTGCACGTCTTCAGCGGAACGGTTGCCGCAATATTTAAGCCGAACCATCGCCATCTTCCTCTCCGAACAGCCGATAGACCGCCCGCTCCACATCGTCTTGGCGCATGAGCGACTCACCGACGAGCACCGCCTGTGCTCCGTACGACTGAACCGCCTGTACGTCGTTGTAAGAACCAATCCCGCTTTCGCTGACGATGACGCACGACGGCGGAACGAGCGAAGCGAGGGCTTTCGTCGCCTCCAGCGTCGTCACAAACGTATGCAAATCGCGGTTGTTGATGCCGACCACTTCCGGCGTAAATCGATCCAAAATGCGCTCAAGCGTCTCTTTCGCATGCACTTCAACCAAACATTCAAGCCCCAAACTGTACGCTTCGTTATACAGCGCTTCAAGCGTTTCCGGCGGAAGCGCCTCGCCGATCAACAAAATCGCATCTGCTCCGAGCCGAGCGCTTTCTTCGACTTGCCGGCGGTCGATGATGAAGTCTTTGCGCAAAACCGGGAGGTCGACCGCTTCTTTCACCGCCCGCAAATAGGAGCGGTGTCCTTGGAAATACCGTTCATCCGTCAGCACGCTGATCGCGTCGGCGCCGGCGCGTTCATACGCTTTCGCGATGGCCACCGGATCAAAATCGGCGCGAATCACGCCTTTTGACGGCGACGCTTTTTTCACCTCGGCGATCAAGCCAAGCGCCCGCCGCGGCTGGCGAAGCGCCGCCGCAAATGGACGGCGCTTCCGCTTTGGCAATGGCTCCGGCAGCGTCAATGTTTCCACTTCTTCCCGTTTCGTCGCCAAAATTTGCTCAAGCATCATGAACCACTTCCTTTGCCCGGAGGCGCTGCAATTGTTCGTACGCAGCGTTGGATAAAATGGCGTCTTTTGCCATCACTACTCCGTCAGCGATCGTCCTCGCTTTTCCGGCAACATACAAGGCAGCGCCGGCGTTCAGCGCCACGATATTGATGGCGCTCTCCGGCGCCGTTCCCGCCATCACCGCTTCAAGAAGCGCAGCGCTCTCTTCCGGATCGCGCACTTGCACGTCGGCGAGCGCGCCGCGCGGCAAACCGACATCTTCCGGCGCGAGGACGAAGCGGCGGATCGAGCCGTTTCTCAGCTCCACAACATCCGTTTCCGCCGCGATGCTGCATTCATCAAGCCCGTCGCGCCCGGTGACGAACAAAACGTGCTCCGAGCCGAGACGGTGCATCGCTTCCGCCAGCTTTTCGGCGTAGCGGGTCGAATAGACGCCGACGACTTGCCGTTTGCAGCGCGCCGGATTGGCGAGCGGACCGATCAAGTTGAAAACGGTGCGGAAACCGATTTCCTTCCGCGGCCCGGCGGCGTGTTTCATCGCCGCGTGATAGAGCGGGGCGAACAAAAACGCCAGCCCTTTCGTCGCCAACGCCTGTTTGGCGGCAGTCGGCGACGTTTGAATGTCAATGCCGAGCCGCTCGAGCACATCGGCGCTGCCGCTTTTTGAGGAAACAGCGCGGTTGCCGTGCTTGGCGACTTTGACGCCGAGCGATGAAATGACGATCGCCGCGGCGGTGGAAACGTTGAATGTCGCCGCCCCGTCGCCTCCCGTTCCGCACGTGTCGATGACATCATCGCCGGCTTCGATGGAGGTCATTCGATCGCGCATCGCCCGCACAAATCCGACAAGCTCATCGACCGTCTCTCCACGCAGACGGAGCATGGACAACAGGCTGGCGATCTGGCTGTCCGTCGCCTCTCCGGACATGATCACATTCATTGCCGCATACGCTTCGCTTTCCGTCAACGCTTCCCCTTCCGCACATTTTGACAGCAACTGCTTTAACATATAACTCTCTCTCCTTTGGCAAATAATCGTTCCGCTTGTTCAATCGCGTTCATCAAAGCGCTCGCCTTATTGCGCGTTTCCTTCCATTCGAGTTCCGGAATCGAGTCGGCGACAATGCCGGCGCCGGCTTGCACATAGGCATAGCCGTCTTTAACGACAGCCGTCCGGATGGCAATGCACGAATCGATGTTACCGTCAAACCCGATATAGGCGATCGCTCCGGCATACAACCCCCTCGCTGTCGGCTCGAGCTCTTGCAAAATTTGCATCGCCCGCACTTTCGGCGCCCCGCTCACCGTCCCAGCCGGAAACGCGGCAAGAAGCGCGTCGATCGGGTGAACGTTGTCGTTCAGTTCACCGACGACTTTGGAAATTAAATGCATCACGTGTGAAAACTTGCCGATCTCAAGCAACATCGGCACCTCGACCGTGCCGTACTTGGCGACCCGGCCGATGTCGTTGCGCGCCAAATCGACAAGCATATAATGCTCGGCCCGCTCTTTCGGATCATGGTACAGCTCATCAGCAAGTTTCGCATCTTCCTCTGGAGATCGGCCGCGCCGCCGTGTGCCGGCGATCGGGTCGATTTCGACGCGCCGATGGCGCACTTGAATGAGTTTTTCCGGCGAACTGCCGACAATTTCCGCATCGTCCAGCCGGAAATAAAACATGTACGGCGATGGATTGATATGGCGAAGAAGCCGATAAATGGCGAACCCGCCAACATGGACAGGCACCGAAAAGCGCTGCGACAAGACGGCTTGAAACACATCGCCGGCCGCGATGTACTGTTTCACGGCCTCAACATCGCGCAAAAACTGTTCTTTGTCATAATTGGACGCCGCTTTGGCAAACGAGGCGGCCCGCCCCGATTCGCCTTCCGCCGGCAAGAGCGGCTGCTCGGTGCGAACGCGGGCCGCTCTCGCCGCGAGATCGGCCATGCGCCGTTCGGCCGCGCGGTACGCTTCGATTTTCTCTTCCTCTGTTTCATTGCCGCACAACCGAATGTAGTGAATGAGCAGCAGCTCGCGCTTTTGATGGTCAAACGCAAACAGCGATTCGCAAAACACGAAATAACCCGCTTTCATGGGCACATCGCAGTTTTTATGGCGCGGCACTTTCTCGATGGCGGAAATGAAATCATACCCTAAAAAACCAACCGCGCCGCCTGTGAACGGCACTGTCCCGACGAGCGGCTTGACGGCAAGCATCCGCTCGGCCCATTGAAACGCTTCTTTCAGCGTCGGCGCCGTGATTCGTTCCACCCCGTTTTCGTCTTTCACCGAAAACGTTTCTCCTGTTTCGCTTTCGAGCGTCAAAAACGGCGCCACACCGATGAACGAATAGCGCGCCCACGGCGATTCGTCATCCTTGCTTTCAAGCAAAAACACCGCTTCCTCGCGCAAATTGGCAAAAACACCGAGCGGTTCAATAACATCGGCTAAAAATTTGCGCACAATCGGGATGGTGCGAAATTCGTTCGCTTCCGCCAAAAAAGCGGCGAGCTCATCAGCAGACATCGCTTCTCCTCCCTTTCGTGATCGACGGGCGAAGAATGAGGGTTTATGAGGCGAAACAATGGGGAAAGAAAATGCCCAAAGACGACCGTCTTTGGGCAGATGTCGGCGAATGAAAAAAAACGCTCACCTCAGCTAAACTCGCTCATTCTCATCTACCCTACGCTCGCTCTCTGCTCTCGCTCAGCTTCTAACGTCCCCGCTGTTTCAGGGGGGCAAAGAGGTTATTTTAACTATATTACATTTCTGTTTTTTTTGTCAACGACAAATCGGGGCGCAGCACGACCGCCTCTTTTAAATACACGTGGCAAATCTCTTCTTGCTTCTTCTCCGTCGCCACCGTCATCATGACGCGGATGCAGCGCGGCAATGAACCGGGAACCGGAATTTCCCTCATGCACATGACCGGAACATACGTCCAGCCGTCCAACCGGCGCAGCGCCTGCGCCGGAAACGCGGCGGTGATGTCGTCGGTGACGGAAATGAGCACAAACGACACGTCGGCAGCGGCGACATCGTTTGCGCGGATCATTTCACGAAGCAACGTTTCAGTTGCCGCCACGATTTCCTCGGCGTCATTTCGATCCACTGTAATCGCTCCGCGAATGCCGCGAATCATCGTTCTCCCCCCGTCTGGCAAACTCGTTCAGCCACGCGAGCAGTTTGTCGTCTTCGAGTTCCGCCACTTCGACGTCGCCGATCTCACAGAGAAGCACCATCCGCACCGTGCCGGCGTACGCCTTTTTGTCGCTTTTCATCTTTTCGAGCAGGCGGCTCGTCTGCACCGCTGCCGGCAGCGACACTGGAAATCCGTATCCAGAAAACCAGTCGGCCAGCCGGTGTTCAGCAAACGACCGGCCGTAAAACCGTTCGCTGACAAAGACGGCAAACAGCATGCCGATCGCGACCGCCTCCCCATGAGTAAGCGTGCCGTAGCCTAATTCGCTTTCCAGCGCATGGCCGAGCGTATGGCCGAAATTCAAATGGGCGCGCACCCCGGTTTCCTTCTCATCCTCACGCACGACGGAGGCCTTAATGTCAATACCCTTTTCAATGCAATAGGCGAGCTTGTCGCCATGCAAGTCAGCAAGCGTCTTGATTTCTGCGCGCAGCCACTCGTAAAACCGACGGTCGCGGATGAGCGCGTGCTTGATCACCTCAGCGAACCCGGATCGAATCTCGCGCTCAGGCAGCGTGCGCAAAAAGGCGGTGTCATATACGACTGCCTCCGGCTGGTGAAAAGCGCCGATCATATTTTTGCCGAGCGGATGGTTGATCGCGACTTTGCCGCCGACGGCGCTGTCATGGGCCAAAAGTGTTGTCGGCATTTGAATGTAACGGATGCCGCGCATATAGGTGGCGGCGACAAATCCCGCCAAATCGCCGACGACGCCGCCGCCAAGCGCGACAATCACCGAGCGGCGGTCGAGCCCGCACTTGATGGCCGCCGTCTGGCAGGCGTAATAGTTGTCAAACGACTTGGCTGCTTCCCCGCTTGGAATGACGTAGGCGTACACATCATACTCAGCGGCGGCGAGCGTCGCGCGCACCTCGTCCAAATAAAGAGGCGCTACTGTATCGTCGGTGATGATGAAAAGCTTCGTCCCCGGCGGGCAGGCGAGCGACCGAAGCAAGCTTGGCAGCTCGCGGGCCGCTCCGTCGCCCAACAGAAGCGGATAACGCTTTGTCGCCGTTTCAATCGTCCGTTCGATCATCGTCAAAACTCCTTTGCATAACGGCGGGCGCGCTCGACATTTTCCTTAATCAAGTCCATCCGGTCCTGCCCAAACTGCTCAACGATCGCCGCCGCCACTTCCCAGGCGACGACCGCCTCGGCGACGACGCTCGCCGCCGGCACGGCGCAGCTGTCCGACCGTTCAATGCTTGCCGCAAACGGCTCTTTCGTCTCGATATCCACGCTTTGAAGCGGCTTATACAGCGTCGGAATCGGCTTCATCACTCCGCGCACGACGATCGGCATCCCGGTCGTCACTCCTCCTTCAAAGCCGCCCGCCCGGTTCGTCCGGCGCGAAAAGCCTTGTTCTGGGCTCCAAATGATTTCATCGTGCACTTCGCTTCCCGGACGGCGCGCCGCTTCAAAGCCGATCCCGAATTCAACGCCTTTAAACGCGTTGATGCTGACGATCGCAGCGGCGATTTTTGCATCAAGCTTCCGGTCGTAATGGACATAGCTGCCGACTCCGGCCGGAACGCCTTCAACGATCACTTCGACAATGCCGCCGATCGAATCGCCGTTTTTCTTCGCCCAATCGATCGTTTCCATCATTTTTTGCCCCGCCTCCGGGTCAAAGCAGCGCACCGGCGATTCTTCCGTCACTGCCTGCAATTCTTCAAGCGAACGGTAATCGAGCTTCTCTGCGCGCACGCCGCCGATTTCGATGACGTGGCCCGCGACGCGGATGCCGACCTCTTCCAAAATGCGCTTTGCCACCGCCCCGGCCGCCACACGCACCGTTGTTTCTCTTGCTGACGAGCGCTCTAGCACGTTGCGCATATCGCGATGTCCGTATTTCAAGGCGCCGTTTAAATCAGCATGCCCTGGGCGCGGACGCGTCACTTTCCGCTTCACTTCCGCTTCGTCATCAATCGGCTCAACCGCCATAATCGTTTGCCAATGTTTAAAATCGCGATTCTCGACAACGAGCGCAATCGGCGAGCCAAGCGTTTTCCCGTGCCTGACGCCGCCTGTGATTTTCACTTCGTCTTTTTCAATCTGCATGCGGCGGCCGCGTCCGTATCCTTTTTGCCGGCGCGCCAGCTCTTTATTGATATGCTCGGCGCATAGCGCGAGCCCGGCCGGCACTCCTTCCAAAATGGCCGTCAATTGCGGCCCATGCGATTCCCCTGCCGTCAAATACCGCATGTTTGTCTCTCCCTTCAGGTCTTTAACGCGTTTAAGTAAAAATATATCATAAATTCGAAAAATGAAAATAGTTTTAGGAAAAAAAGAAGCCGGCGCAAGCTATTTTTTTCGGTAAAAAAACGTCTCTTCGACTTCAAAACCGTACAGGCCGGGATTGAAAATCTGTTCGGTGCTGCCGACAAACAGCACGCCTCCCGTCCGAAGCGCGTCGTGAAATTTGCGATACAGCATTCGCTTCGCCTCTTCCGTAAAATAAATGAGCACGTTGCGGCAGACGATCAAATCCATGTTGCGCGGAAACGGATCCGCGAGCAAGTTGTGCTTTTGAAACTTGACCGTTTGTTTAATCTTTTCGTCTATTTTATAATACTCGCCGTCTTTCGTAAAAAATGTTTGTTTCATCTCTTCCGGCAGCTCCACGAGCGACCGCTCGCTATACAGCCCTAGGCGCGCGCGGGCGAGCGCATTGTCGTCAATATCGGTCGCCAATACGGACACCCGGTGAAGCGGCAGCCGTTTGGCGAGCACCATCGCAAGCGTATACGGCTCCTCGCCCGTCGAGCAGGCGGCGCTCCATACGTTCGGGCGCGGGTTTTCCGCCAAAAGCCGCGGCAAAATCACGCCCTCAAGCACTTCCCATCGCTTGGCGTTGCGGTAAAACTCCGAGACGTTGATCGTCATCCGGTCCAAACATTCATGCCATAGCGCCGGCTCTTTCTCCATCGCTGCAAACAGCTCAGCAAAGCTCTTTAGCCCTTTTTTCATGTACAACGACGCCAAACGCCGCTTCATTTGGGCTTCTTTGTATAACGATAAGTCAATGCCCGTTTTCCGCTTCACTTTGGCAATGAACTGTGCATAATCGTCCATCTTCGCCTGTTCCTCTCCCCTGTCAATGTACAAAAACGGCAAAAACCGGCCGAGTCGCGGCCGGTCTTCGCATCAGTACAGCCATGCATTGATTTGTTTCGAATAGCTGACGAGTTCTTCTTCTTTGAAGAACAAGTTGATTTCGCGTTCGGCGCTTTGCGGCGAGTCGGAGCCGTGAATGACGTTTTTGCCGACTGTGAGGCCGAAATCGCCGCGAATCGTGCCAGGAGCAGCCTCCTGCGGATTCGTTTTCCCCATCATTTGCCGGGCGGCGGCGATCACGTTTTCGCCTTCCCACACCATCGCAAACACCGGCCCCGAGGTGATAAAGTCGACGAGCTCGCCGAAAAACGGGCGCTCTTTATGTTCCGCGTAATGTTGCTCGGCGAGTTCGCGCGACACTTGCATCAGTTTCGCGCCGACAAGCTGGAAGCCTTTTTTTTCAAAACGTGCGACAATCTCGCCGATCAAATTGCGCTGAACCCCGTCCGGTTTCACCATCACAAATGTCCGTTCTGCCATTCGCTCTCCACCTCTACTGTCGTATGTACTGGGAAACGGGTTCCCACCCATCATAGTATCATTGTTTCTCGCCGTTGGCAACAACGTCCTTGAAAGCGCTAATAATCCCTTTTTCCGATGTAGAGGGCGAGATCATGAAGCAGCGTGCGCGCTTCGTTGGCCGGCAGCTCGCCAAGCATGCGCAACGCCTTTTCCAGGTAGCGGTCGCTCAGCTCATACGATCGTTCGATGGCGTCCGTCTGTTTAATGGCCGCCAGCACCGCCGCCATCTCCTCGGCATCCGTGTCCGCGTTGACGGCCGTAATTTTTGCCCGCACCTGTTCATCGCAAAGGGCATACAGCACCGGGAGAGTGACGTTTCCTTGCTGCAAGTCGCTTCCCGCCGGCTTGCCGAGCTGCTCTTCCGTGCCGGTGAAGTCGAGAATATCATCGGTAATTTGAAACGACATGCCGACGTAATGGCCGAACCAATACAGCCGATTGGCCACCGTCTCGGGCGCGCCGGCGGCCAGGGCGCCGAGCTGGCAGCTCGCGGCGATCAATAGCGCCGTTTTGCGGCGGATGCGCCGCAAGTACGTACGAAGCGGCTGGTCAAACCGGTATTTGTCTTTAATTTGCTCGATTTCCCCGCGGCACACTTCAACGATCGTTTTCGCCAGCACTTGATGAGCGCGCAGACTGGCAAGCTCCGCCATCCGCTCGAGCGAACGGGCGAAGAGGTAATCGCCTGTATACATGGCAAAGCGGTTGCTCCACTTCGCTTTGATCGTCGGCCGGCCGCGGCGCACGTCGGCGTCATCGATGACATCGTCGTGGACGAGCGATGCCATATGAATCAACTCAAGCGCGACAGCAACATGTTTCACCCGCTCGAAATCATACCGGCCAAAGCGGGCAGCCAGCAAGACAAAAACGGGACGGATCCGCTTTCCGCCCGCTCGCAATAAATGGAGCGCCGCTTCCCCGAGCGGCCCGTATTCCGAGCGCACCGTCCGCTCCAGCTCTTCTTCGACCGCCGCCAAATCATCGTTTAAAAACGAATACATCGCCTTTAACTTCATGGTGTTCACCTTGACTCATCGTTTATAGCCTAAATGCATCGCCGCTACGCCGAACGTGTACGGTTTGACCTCGACATCAACGAAACCGGCTTCGCGGAACATCTCAGCCAGCTCGTCCCGCCCTGGAAATTCGCGCGCCGACTCCTGCAGCCACGAGTATTCTTCGTAACTTTTCGCCAACAGCTTGCCAAACAGCGGCATAATAAACCGAAAATAAAAATAGTAAAGCTGGCGGAAGCCAAACAGCGTCGGCTGCGACGTTTCGAGGCAGACGGTCATGCCGCCCGGCTTCGTGACGCGATGCATTTCCCTAAGCACCGTCATATAGTCAGGAACGTTGCGCAAGCCGAAACCGATCGTCACGTAATCGAACGAATTGTCAGGAAACGGAAGCTGCATGGCGTTGCCGTGAATGAGCTTGACGTTGCCGAGGCCGCGCGCCTTCACCTTTTGCTCGCCAACTTTCAGCATGTTTTCGCTGAAATCAAGGCCGTACACTTCCCCCTCCGGCCCCACCGCCTCCGCCAGCGCGATCGCCCAGTCGGCCGTTCCGCAACAGACGTCAAGCGCCTTTTTCCCTTTTTGGACGTTCATTCGCCGCATGACGTCTTCGCGCCATTTCAAATGGCGGCGGAAGCTGATGATCGAATTCATTCGGTCATAATGTGCAGAAATTTTTTCAAATACGCGATGGACTCGCTCTTCTTTCGATTGATGCATCGTTCTACCCTTCTTCCACCGACTTTTTGACGATGGCTTGAAATCCGCCGGCAAGCTCCGCCATGCGGAGCCGCAGCACGTCGTTCATCGGCAAATTGGCCGCCGGCAGCGCTTCTTTGCAATGGTTGATATAACGCTCGCAAAGGCGAAGCAAATGCCGCTTTTGTTCTTTCGTCAGCACCTTGGCCCGAGGAAAGGCGATATGCGCCATTTGCTCAAACAGCACCGATGACCCGGTGCGAACGAACGCTTCCTGCTCGAGCAACAAGCGCCGCAACAGCAAGTAATGGCCGGCAAATTCCCCCCATTGCGGCGCCCCGATGCGCTCGGCAAGCTTCGCCAGCAGCGCCGACTCGATCGTGCCGACCGCAGCGAACAGCGTCTCGAGCCGCTCCGTCTTTCTTTCATACAGCCGCACCTTTTGCTCGTTAATTTCCCGGACCGCTTCGGCGAACAAACGGATGAGCGCAACATCGCCCGAGCGCGCCAGCAAGTCGTAATATAACCCACTGTACAAGTCGCCGGCCAAAACGACAAGCTGCCGCGTCCGCAAATCGCCGCCGCGGTCTGTCACCGCATCATGGGTGTCAAGGGCGATTTGCATGAGCATCATGGCGATGATGCACCGGTCCGGCTCATTCGGCACCGCGGGAGCGTCAGTCATCATCGACAGCGAAAGCAGCAGCCGGTCTTCGTCAACAGCCGGAGTCGGCACATGCGCGCGCAAAAATGGGTGGTCAAGACACCGTTCGATTTGTTCCTTCAATGACGCCAACTTCACCATGATGTCATTCACATGAATCACCCTTGTCCCCGAAAAATATCCGCACCGCCATGTCGGACTCATTATAACATAATTTTGTCGAAAACGCTCTAGTTTGCTAGAAATTTGCCGGCTTACTTTTTCCCTTCGGATTCAACCACACCGTGGCGCGTTTGAATATACGCTTTGCCTCTCACTTTGATCGCCGACGTATGTTCCGTGAACTGAGCGATCAACACTTCGCCTTTGTCAAGCTTTTCTGAATGGTGAAATCTTGTGTCCGCGCCGCGCGTCAGCCCGATGACGTTCACCCCGTCTTCGAGCGCTTTAATGACGACAAAATCGCTGTTTGTGTACATTCTCTTCCCTCCTTACGCTTTGATTAACGAAAGCACTTCAGCGCGGGCGTTGGCATCGGTTTCAAACACGCCGCGCACCGCTGTTGTCACTGTTTTTGCCCCCGGTTTCTTCACCCCGCGCATCGTCATGCACATATGCTCCGCCTCAACGACGACCATCACCCCGTGCGGCTCAAGCGCCTCGACGATCGAATCGGCGATCGTCGCCGTGATGCGCTCTTGCAGCTGCGGTCGGCGCGCCACCGCTTCAACAGCCCGGGCAAGCTTGCTCAACCCCGTCACTTTTCCCTCCCGCGGGATATAGGCGACATGGGCGACGCCGAAAAACGGCACTAAATGATGTTCGCACATCGAATAAAACGGAATATCTTTGACGAGCACAAGCTCCTCATGTTGCTCGCTGAATACAGTTTGAAAGTGTTGCTTCGGGTCTTCCTGCAGGCCGGCGAACACCTCGGCATACATTTTCGCCACCCGCTTCGGCGTATCGACGAGCCCTTCGCGGTTCGGGTCTTCCCCGATGGCCTCGAGAATGAGGCGGACCGCATATTCAATTTGTGCAAAATTGATCTCTGGCATACAAACAACATCCTCCTGCGTCATAAAAGCTGCATGTAATCCGATTCTAGCATAGGGAGCCAAAAAAAACAAAAAAGAAGGGCGGTCAATCACCTGCCCTTCCCTCCTACGCTCCTGCTATGTAGGCTTACTTGACGGCATCTTTCAACGCTTTGCCCGGTTTGAATGCAGGAACTTTGCTAGCCGGAATTTCCATTTCTTCGCCCGTTTGCGGGTTGCGCCCTTTCCGAGCAGCGCGCTCGCGCACTTCAAAGTTCCCAAAACCGATTAATTGCACTTTATCGCCTTTTCGCAATGCTTCTGTAATCGAATCAAACACCGCATCAACGGCTTTGGTTGCATCTTTTTTGGACAGGCCGCTTGTTTCAGCGACTGCGTTGATCAATTCCGTTTTGTTCATGCCATTCACCTCCTCCCAAGGGAGCTTGTCTTGTTTACTACCATTTGTTCACACTTTTCTGCTTTTCTATACATCGGCGGCAAAATCGAGCGGCAAAAAGGCTTGCACGCCGCGCCGGCGCAGCCAATCATTCTATGGCCGTCTTGCGACAGCCCACAGAAGAGGCGTCTACGCTGCCGGCTGAAGCCCTTTCCTGACGGTTTGGACTTCGCCTGTTCTTTCGCCGGACGCAAACGAAGCGAAGGATGAGAAGCCGCCTTTTTCCCGCCAACAGGCGGTGACATGCCTAATCTTAACCAATTGGCCGCGGGAATTCAACCTCTTTTTTCGCAAAAACGACCAATTTTAGGCATATTTCACCAAAACAACGATTTCAGATAAAAGATTACCATAACGCCATGCGCATAATCAAGTGCCAAACCTGATTTCTCAAGGGGTTCGGCGATTTTTTCCTCTTTTTATCTTAAAAAGAACGGCGGCAAAAAAAGAGCCCCCTTGTCGGGAGCTTGGCGCGCGGCCTCCGCTTTTCTTTCTGTCTAGCTGCGGCCGCTAGCTCCCTTCCGCAAAATAACCCCCGCCCTCGAAGTGCAAGCACTTCTGCGGGCGGGGAACATTTTGCCTCGGGAGCTTGGCGCGCGGCCTCCGCTTTTCTATAAAATAATCGCGATGAGGCCGCCGGAGCCTTCGTTGATGATGCGCTCAAGCGTTTCTTTCAGCTTGTAGCGGGCGTTTTCCGGCATGAGTGCGAGTTTGGCTTGGATGCCTTCACGGACGATTGAGCTGAGGGAACGGCCGAAAATGTCGGAGTTCCAAATCGACAGCGGATCGTCTTCGAAGTCTTGCATTAAATAGCGGACAAGCTCTTCGCTTTGCTTTTCCGTGCCAATGATCGGAGCAAACTCCGATTCAACGTCGACTTTGATCATATGGATCGACGGCGCGACGGCTTTCAAACGGACGCCAAAACGCGAACCTTGGCGGATGATTTCCGGTTCGTCAAGGCTCATATCGGACAAAGCGGGCGCGGCGATGCCGTAACCGGTTTGTTTCACCATTTTCAAGGCGTCAGCGATTTGGTCATATTCCGCTTTCGCATGGGCGAAGTCTTGCATGAGCTGAAGCAGATGGTCTTTGCCGCGAATCTCGACGCCGACGATTTCTTTTAAAATTTGATCGTACAGCTCATCCGGCGCATACAAGTCAATTTCGGCGATCCCTTGCCCCATTTCGATGCCGGCAAGCGTCGCTTTTTCGATGAAATCGTACTCGGCAAACTGCTGCACGATCCGGTCGACATCGCGCAGCCGCTTAATGTCTTTCACTGTGTCGCGCACCGCCTCTTGGTAGCTTTCGCGCAGCCAATGATCTTCGCGAAGCACCATCACCCAGCTCGGCAAGTTGACGTTCACTTCAAGCACCGGGAATTCATATAATGCTTCGCGAAGCACGTTATACACATCGGCTTCGCGCATGCTCTCAACGCTCATAGCGAGCACGGGGATGTCATACTTTTCCGCAAGCTCGCGGCGGAGCGCCTCCGTTTCCGGATGATGCGGCCGAACGGTGTTGACAATCATAATAAACGGCTTGCCGACTTCTTTCAGCTCGCTAATGACCCGCTCTTCCGCTTCGACATAGTCTTGGCGCGGAATTTCCCCGATCGTGCCGTCCGTCGTAATGACGACCCCAATCGTTGAATGTTCTTGGATGACTTTTCTTGTCCCGATTTCCGCCGCCTCTTGGAACGGAATCGGCTCTTCATACCAAGGAGTGTGAATCATCCGCGGCCCGTTTTCGTCTTCATATCCTTTGGCGCCGGGCACGGCGTAGCCGACGCAGTCGACAAGACGGATGTTGACTTCAAGCCCCTCATCGACTTTCACCGTCACCGCCTGGTTTGGCACGAACTTCGGTTCTGTCGTCATGATCGTCTTGCCAGCGGCGCTTTGCGGCAGTTCATCTTGAGCGCGTGCTTTATCAGCTTCATTTTTAATGTTTGGAATGACGACCAACTCCATAAACCGTTTAATGAACGTCGATTTTCCGGTGCGGACGGCGCCGACGACCCCTAAATAAATGTCGCCGCCGGTCCGCTCGGCGATATCTTTAAAAATATCGACCTTTTCCAAATGACTCCCCTCCAGTCCTTCGGTCGTTATAAGAAACAGTGGAATGAGCTAGCATAGTCGGACACTATATGCATATGATGTTGTCCGTTTCAGTTATGACTAAACATATAAAAAATCCCTTCTCTAGAATGTATTTTCCTAGAGAAGGGATGATGACTCATTTTGTGAAAAAAATCGGTTCGTTCGTCTTGGCGTCGATCGTATACGGCAACGAATACGCCGGCACAAAGAGCGAATGGTCGGTCAAAATCGGGCGAATGTCGTCGCCCGGCTTGTAGCGGTGCGGATATTTTTTCAACGCCGCATACAAATCAGAACGGTAGTCAATGTAAACTTCCCCATTGCCGTCGATGACAAATGGCAAGTTGTTGCCGGAAAACGGACTGACCGCATACGGAGGCTCTTTGTAGCCGAGCTTTTTGTAATCGAGCGTAAATACGCCTGGCGCAACGACATCTTTAAACGGCGGATAGCGATGCTCGTCCGTATACATACGCAGCCGCAACTTCAAGTCGCGGACGCGCTCGGCCAAACGCAAATCGAGCAGCTTGACCGTCGGGTTCGTCTCCTCATTGATAATCATATATTGAAAGACGCCTCCGCTTTCATAGGCGTTTCCCGGCGGCTCCTGCATATAGCGGGGAACGAGCTTTTGAAAATCAACCGGATACTTCAAATACATCGGCGTGTTCATGTCGCGCGTTTTAATCGGCAGAAGCCCGCCGGTCGCCCTCCGGTATTCGTCAACCGCCGATTGGACAGCCGCCACTTGATCTTTGTAAGGAATTTGGTTTTGCTTCAGCCGCTCTTCCGGATACAAACAGCCGGAAAGCAGCGCCAAACATATACATGACAACAGCAAACGAACGATTCGCTTCATCTTTCCTCCACCTTTTTGCCTATTGCGGCGTTGGTCCGCTGAACACAACGAAAATGATGATGATGCCAGCCAAAATTAACAGGACGTAGGCGACGAGCGCCAACAGAAAGCGAAGCCATTTCATCTTGACTTTATAGCGGCTTAAATAAATGAAGCCGACGGAAATAAACATAAACACCATCGAAGCGATGGCGATCCACATTTTCGCTAACGCCGGTGACATGGACGCTCCTCCTTTTTTCGACAACTACTATTATAGCATCGACAAAAAAAAAGCTGAAGTAAAGCGGGGCTTTCTTTACTCCAGCATCGCCTCATACCCTTCCGGAAGCTCAAGCCAATGATGGTTCGTCATATTGTATGCAAAACGAAGACGACTTGTACCGCCATTGGCCTATTTTCGTCATTCTTGTTCGGCAAAAATGTTTTTTAAGTCGTCCATTTCCTCTTTTTTTCCGCGCGCCATGAGCGAATCGACGGCCTCTTTCGGATCTTTCCCCGCAAACAGCACTTCATAGAGCGCTTCGGTGATCGGCATTTTCACCCCGAGTTTGTTCGCCAGCTCATAGGCGGCTTTCGTCGTCCGCACCCCTTCGACGACCATCCCCATGCCTTCGAGCACGTCATCGAGCTTTTTTCCTTGGCCGAGCATGTAACCGGCCCGCCAGTTGCGAGAATGGACGCTCGTACACGTAACGATCAAATCGCCAACTCCCGTCAAACCGGCGAACGTCAGCGGGTTGGCGCCAAGGGCGCAGCCGAGACGGGCGATCTCGACGAGCCCCCGCGTGATGAGGGCCGCTTTGGCGTTATCCCCGTAACCGAGCCCATCACTGATGCCAGCCGCCAAGGCGATGATATTTTTCAGCGCCCCGCCGACTTCGACGCCGATTAAATCCTGGTTCGTATACACGCGAAAATATTGATGATTCATAAAGATGTCTTGAATGCGGCGCGCGGCTTCCATGTTCGGCGATGACACAGCCACCGTCGTCGGATGGCGAAGCACGACCTCCTCGGCATGGCTCGGTCCGGAGAGGACGACGACATCCTCGAGCCATTCCCCCATTTCCTCGGCGACCATTTCCGACACCCGCTTATGCGTCCCCGGCTCGATTCCTTTGCTGACGGCAACAACGGTGATTGGCTCCGCCAAGCAGGCGCGCACGTCCGCAAGCACCGCGCGGATCGCCTTCGTCGGCACAGCAAGCACAACGATCGCAACACCGTCAAGCGCAGCGCAAAGGTCTTCATAGCCGATAATGGCGTCCGGCAGACGGACGCCCGGCAAATACTTTTCATTCGTCCGCTTTTCGTTGATTTCGTTGATCTGCTCGGCCCGATGGCCCCAAAGCCGGACGCGGTGCCCGTTGTCGGCCAGAACGAGCGCCAGCGCCGTCCCCCAGCTTCCAGCCCCCAATACGGCGATGTTCTCCATCGTTTTCCACTTCCTTTATCCGATTGTCGCAACTGAAAAAATAGATCGCTAGGACGGCGACCATTCGCCGTTCCCCGCAGGCCGCGGGCCGCCTTTAGACGAAATGACGGTCTCCGCTTTTCTTTTGTCTAGCTGCGGCGCCTAGCTCTCTTCTGCCAAATAACCTTCCCCCCTCGAGGCGCAAGCACCACTAAGGGGGAAGAACATTTGGCTTCGAGAGCTAATCTCGGCGCCTCCGCTTTTCTTATTTCCGCGGGCGGGCGATGATTTTAATCGGCGTGCCTTCAAAGCCGAACGCATCGCGGATGCGGTTTTCCAAAAACCGCTCATACGAAAAGTGCATCAGTTCCGGGTCGTTGACAAACGCGACAAACGTCGGTGGTTTGACGGCGACTTGCGTCATGTAATAAACTTTCAAGCGCCGCCCGTTATGCGTCGGCGTCGGATTCATCGCCACCGCATCCATGATGACTTCATTGAGCACATTTGTCTGGACGCGCATCGCATGGTTGTCGCTCACAAGCTGGACGAGCGGCAAGAGCTTATGCAGCCGCTGCTTCGTTTTCGCCGATACGAACAAAATCGGCGCATAGTCCAAAAATGGGAAATGGTCGCGAATCTTCCGCTCAAATTCGGCCATCGTTTTGTCGTCTTTTTCGATCGCATCCCACTTATTGACGACGAGAATGACGCCGCGCCCAGCTTCATGCGCATAGCCGGCAATTTTTTTGTCCTGTTCGATGATGCCTTCCTCGGCGTTTAACACGACAAGCACAACGTCCGAGCGCTCAATGGCCCTTAACGCGCGCAAGACGCTGTATTTTTCCGTGCTTTCGTAAATTTTTCCCCGTTTGCGCATCCCTGCCGTATCAATGATAACATATTCCTGCCCTTCGCGCACAAACGAGGTGTCAACCGCATCCCTCGTCGTGCCGGCGATGTCGCTGACGATGACCCGCTCCTCCCCTAAAATGGCGTTGACGAGCGATGATTTGCCGACATTCGGCCGGCCAATGAGGCAAAACTTAATGACGTCTTCCTCATACTCCTGCCCACCGCCTTTCGGGAAATGGCGGACGACAGCATCAAGCAAATCGCCAAGCCCCGTCCCATGAGCCCCGGAAATCGGATACGGCTCCCCAAAACCGAGAGCGTAAAAGTCGTAAATCAAATCGCGCATCTCTGGATTGTCGATTTTGTTCACCGCCAGCACGACCGGCTTGTTCGATCGGCGGAGCAGCTTCGCCACCTCTTCATCGGCCGCCGTCACGCCGTCGCGGCCGTTCGTCATAAAAATGATGACATCCGCCTCATCGATAGCGATCTCCGCCTGTTGGCGAATTTGCACAAGCAGCGGCTCGTCGCCGATATCAATACCGCCGGTGTCGATCAAATAAAACGAATGGTTCAGCCATTCGGCTCGGCTGTAAATGCGGTCGCGCGTCACTCCGGGCACATCTTCGACGATGGAAATTCGTTCCCCGACAATGCGGTTGAAAATCGTCGATTTTCCCACATTCGGACGGCCGACAATGGCCACAACTGGATTTGCCATGCTATCACCCTTTATCCCAATTTTTTGCATCGTTTCATTAGTTGAAAAAAAACGCCCTTTTCGGAAAGGGCATATGACAGCTGCTTTATTTTATCAAAAAGCAAAACGCTCAACAACCGCTTAATGCTTGACGATAACAAGCAGCCCCTCCGCCAGCTCATGGGCGATGCCGTCCAAAATCGCCTCCAAATTGGCAGCGACTCTCTCCATTTCCTCTTTCGTTTGGCAAATAAAGATCGGCGCACCGCCGGCGACGCGCCCGCCGTCCATCGCAATGACGGCCAAAATCATTTTTTCATGCGTCATCGCCGCTCCCCCCTTTCCGCTTCCAACGCCGTTTCTTCGGCATGCGGATGGCGCTCTCAAGCACCGGCACGTTTTCGATGACGGCTTTTGCTTTTTCGACATCCTCGACTTGCGGCAAAATGAAAATGCCGACGCGCCCATCGTTCAAATCGCGCTTGGCGAGCGGCACGAGCGCCGGCGTTCCGGAATCGCGGTAAATACCAAGGGCGGTCGATACATCATGCAAAATCGCCTGCCGCTGCCCGAGATTGGCGATCGTCGTGCGGGCGTTAAAGTTTTTCGGCGTTAAAATAAACCCCATCCCATAGCGCAAAATTTCTTCCCGCCGCGCCGGCAAGCCGATGTTCATGATGTAGATGTTGTCCACATACAGCCCCACGCCTTCAAAATGCGGCTTGACATATTGGACGTCGGCAATGTCTTTCAACCGGCTTCCGCTCATAAACCGCCGCGCCGCGATCAGGCCGATGGCGGTGGCGACGAGCGCGGCCCCAATGTTCCATACTAAATAAAAGAGCGTCGATAAAAAAGAGACGAAAATGACTAAATAGTTCCGCCCCTCAAACACGATGGCGATCCCTTCAATATACGTTTTGCCGCGCGGCACGAGCTCGTACTGGTCGAGCTCGTTCAACGTATTGCGCTCCATATTGCGCACATCGCGAAACTGCGAAGCCGCCAAGGCCAAAAACGTAATCGCTGCAAACTCTTTTTCCATAATCGCTGGCACCGCAACCGTGCCCAAACCGGCGGCGATGGCCCCAAGCGCGATATGGATCGTCCGGCCGTGCAAATAGGTTGGGTATTGCCGGTAATCGGTGCGCAGCAAATAGAGCCGCGTCAACACCCCAGCAGCAACGCCGTATAAAATGGGAAGCGTATATTCATTCACGGCTGCCTCATCCCCCCTACAGACCGTTTTTCCTCAAACTGCATCGAGAGGAAGCGGATCGATTCCCAAACGAGCAAAGATGATGCGCCGATGGAAATCGCATCCAAAAACGAAAACGATCCGAGTACATCATCCGATGCCATGCGGGAAACGGCCATGGCGTACACGATTTCCCCTTGGCAACCACCAAGCGCCAGGCAAAGAAGGCGGGCCAACACGTTGCGATGAAACAGGACGCTGACAAAAGCGAGCCACCACGCGAGCATCCACTGGCCATCAAGCCAAATCCAAACTGGATCAAACAAGGCAAGCAGGCGAAAAGCGGCGTAGGCAAACGCCAAACCGGATGATGCCAGCGCCATCCGCAGCCATCCACATGGCCGTTGCTTGACCGCGGCGTAACAAGAGAAGAAAAAAAGGACAAAAAAGGATGCCGCCGCATGAAACGGGCCGACCTTCACCGTCAATGAGGCCGAACTGATCATCAAAAGCGCAAATGCGGCCAGCTTCGTCCGGTCGGCGCTCTTTTTCATCAAAAATGTCGCTATAATCCATAATGACCAAAAAAAGAAATAAAAACAGGCCCCTTCCATTGTTTCCACCCCTTATGATGTTCATTATGCCATCTTTTATGAGCGTTCATTCATGCATACAAAAAGGAGCGCTTGGCCATAGTAAAAATGATTCGCACATAGAAAGGAGCGGAATTCAGTGGGCAAAGACCGGCAGGAGAAAAAGTTGAAACAGTCGCGGCGCGTCGAGTCGGACCGCGACCAATCGCTCTCGTACAAAGGAGCGGACCGACTTGATACGCCGGACGAAGCGCGGGAACGAAACGGTGTTTAACGCGTTGGCCGCCCAGACCGGCGGCCAACGTTTTATCATTTCTAACAACCGAGAAGCCCCCACTTCAACGCGATCAGCGTAAGTGAGAACAGCGGAACCGTGGGACGCACGGGGATGGCTTGGTCAACAGCCTGCCGTTGGGCAAGGATCCCCCAAGAATCTCCTGCCTCTAAGCGTTTGCGCAGGCGGGAGAGCGTTCAATTTGCTCCATATCGCTGCCTCAGACCAATGCGAAACCAACAAACAACCCCATTTTAATGGCGAACGCCACCAAAATGGGGTTGCTTAACAGTTCGTTACTTCAACTTTTTCAACTGCTCGCCGATCACTTCGCCAAGCTGGAAGCCGCGCGTTTCCGACGTTCTCGTGTATTGGCTGTAGTCCTCAACCGGCGCGGCCGCTTCTTCTTCAAGCAGGGCGCGGATGCTCAAGGATAGGCGATGTTCAGCCTCGTTGACATCAAGCACTTTCGCCTTCACTTCATCGCCTTCTTTCAGCACTTCATGCGGCGAGCCGATGCGGCGGTTGGCGATTTGCGATACGTGAACCAACCCTTCCACGCCCGGGAAAACTTCGACAAACGCGCCGAACGAAGCGAGCCGTTTCACCGTGCCAGTGACGACATCGCCCGGTTTCACTTTTTCACTGAGACCTTCCCATGGACCCGGCAGAGCTTCTTTGATCGACAGCGACAGACGGCCGTTCTCCGGATCGACGGCCAACACTTTCACTTTTACCGCATCGCCTTCTTTCACCACTTCCGACGGATGAGCGACGCGCGTATGGGAAAGCTGGGAAATATGTACGAGCCCGTCAAACCCGCCGACATCGACAAAGACGCCGAAATCGGCAATGCGGCGGACGACGCCATCCAACACTTGCCCCGGTTCAAGGCGCGAGAGCAGCTCTTTTTGCTGCCGGGCTTGCTCTTCCTCAACGACCGCGCGGTGCGACAAAATGACTCGGTTTTTCTCGCGGTCGAGCTCAACGACTTTTACGGCGAGCGTTTTTCCTTTATAATCAGAAAAATCTTCGACGTAGTGCGGCTCGACAAGCGACGCCGGGATGAAGCCGCGCACGCCGACATCGGCGACAAGCCCGCCTTTGACGATGTCTTTAATGACCGTTTCGAACGTTTCTCCGCTTTCAAATTTGCGCTCAAGGTCTTCCCATGCCCGCTCGGCGTCCACCGCTTTTTTCGATAAAATGAGCAACCCTTCTTCCCCGTCTTTTCCTTCTTCCACTTTTTTTACTTTGGCCGTCACTTCATCGCCGACAGCGACGGCATCGCTCGGCTTTTCAATATGCAAGTTCGACAGCTCGCTGATCGGAATGATGCCGCTTTGCTTGCTGTTTTCCACCTCGACAAGCACTTGCTTGTCCTCAAGCTTCACCACTTTGCCGCGGACGATGTCGCCCACTTCATACACATTGACTTGCACATTCATCTCTTCTGTCATCGCAAAAACCCTCCTTCATCGACTGACAACTGTCAAAAGCGCGCCTCGCGCCGAGGCCGCGGCCGGCTGTCGGCAAAATAAGGACGCTTTTCTAGTTAGTATACCATATTTTCTCAATCAACATGTACTATAATGCTCATTGAGGCGGCGAAAGGGATGTCTCGAACAGCATGTTCCATTCACGCTCGCTGATGCTCTTCCAGCAACCGGCGAATATGTTCCATAATGTAATCGGCCGCTTCTTCCGGGCTCGCCTTCCGCGCGCGCAACGGCGCCATATCGATCGGCGCTCCGTACACGACCTTAAGCGGCACAAACGGCCGGTACGGGCCGACAATTGCGCACGGGACGACGGCGGCTTCGGTGCGCAAAGCAAAAAAACCAACACCGGGCAGCGCCTTTTTCAGCCGACCGTCTTTGCTGCGCGTCCCTTCCGGAAAAATGCCGAGCACTTCGCCTTGCTTCAGCACCTCAAGCCCGGTGCGCAGCGCCTGGCGGTCGTTCATGCCGCGCTTGACCGGAAAGGCGTGCAAGTTCTTTACGAGCGTTTTCACGACCGGGGCGCGGAACAGCTCTTCCTTCGCCATAAACCGAATCGGCCGCGGCGCCGTAATGCCGATGATCGGCGGATCTAAGTTGCTGATATGGTTGGCGCAAAGAAGCACGCCGCCTTCCTTCGGAAATTGTTCAACCCCGATTGTTTGAATGCGGTACAAAGGAGTAAGCACTCCCTTGACGATTCCCTTGGCGAATGAATAAAAATCCACCGTCATCCAATCCTTTCGTTGACAATTTCCATAATCCGCTCCGCCACCTCTTCGACCGACAGCGACGTCGTATCGATTTCCACTGCATCCGGCGCCTTGCGAAGCGGCGCTGTCTCCCGTTCGGAGTCAAGCCGGTCGCGGCGGGCGATCTCTTCTTTCAGCTTTTCAAGATCGGACGGAAAGCCGCGGGCAAGATTTTCCTCATGCCGGCGCCGCGCCCGCTCATCGACCGAAGCCTTCAGGAAAATTTTTACTTCTGCGTTTGGCAACACATGCGTTCCGATATCACGCCCGTCCATGACGACACCGCCTCCTTCGGCCAAGGCGCGCTGACGGGCGACCATCTCCTCGCGCACAAGCGGATGCTTCGCGACAAACGACACGGCATTCGTCACCGCCTCGTTGCGGATGATGTCGGTGACGTCTTCGCCATTGACGAGGACAATTTGTCCGTGCGGCGACGGCTTGAGCTCAATCGATGTATCGCGAAGCAACAACAAGAGCGCTTGCTCATCATGGATGTCAACGCCGCATGCAAGCGCCCGGTACGTCAGCGCGCGGTACATGGCGCCGGTATCGATGTATACGTAAGAAAGCCGTTTGGCGATCTGTTTGGCGACCGTGCTTTTCCCCGCCGCTGCAGGTCCGTCGATCGCGATGCTTATTCGTCGTTTCATGACTTCCTCCTGCTTTGCCTAAAATCGCTTGATGAGTGCACAAAGAAAAATGCAGGAAAACCCTGCATGTTCCCATGTTCATTGTACCATATCCGCCGTCAACGGTCGACGGCCGTTTCAACGGTG
>NZ_BCQG01000011.1 GCF_001544315.1 Geobacillus jurassicus NBRC 107829 | reverse complement strand
CCTGCCTTTTTTGCATCCAAAACCGCGACACGACTGGCTTCCCGTCCCAAATGACTTCGCTGTCCGCCCGGCGCTTCGCGACTTCCGGCTCGTCAAGCAAAAGCCAAAAGTTTTTCACCGGCAACTCGCCAAGCCCGTGCTTCTCGCAAAGCCGCCGCAAATACTGACGCCGCTTGTCGTCTAGCTGTCGCGACAAATTGTCGCCGTCCTCCCCAAACGCATACAAAACGGTCGCCGCCGCGACACGGGTGACGCGACATACCGCCGCCGCGCGCAAAAAGAAGTCCCAATCCCAATAATGGTGGACAGCGCGGTCAAAGCAGCCGATCTCTTCATGGAGCGATTTTCTATACAAACTTCCAGACGGGACGTACGTCGAAAACGTCCGCATCGCTTCCAAATCATACTCATAAGCAAACAAAAAACGGGCGGTTGGGATGCGTTGGTCATTTTCCATCCGATACCGGACAATTTCCGCATCGGCATAGGCGAAGTCCGCATGCTCGAGCGCCGCCACCATCCGCTCGAGATGGCACGGCAACACTAGGTCATCGTCGTCGCAAAGCATAATGAGTTCGCTGCGCGCCGCCTTCACGCCCTCATTGCGAGCCGCGACATGTCCTTCGTTGTCGCAGCGGTCGATGACACGGATGTCGAGCTCCGGGTACAAGGCGGCGACATCATGAACCGGCTCGCCGCCATCGTTGACAATGATGACCTCAGACGGCTTGTACGTCTGCCGGCTTAACGACTCAAGCAGCTCGGCAAGCGGATATAGGCGATTATACGTCGGAATGACGACGGACACGGACGGACGCAAAATCGATTCACCGCCTCTCGCGCTGGCTTTCCCCTTGGCGTTCACGAACCAGTCTTGACGCACGCCGGTCCGTTTTTTCCAAAATAAAAAAGGGGCTTACCCTTAAGGTATCGCCCCCACCGTTCGTTTGTCAACTTCGGAGCGCCCCTGGCGGATGCCGCGGTCAAAAATCAGCCCCCCCTCATCAGGACGTCCGACTCGGAACTTCCGGACAACAAATTCATTCAAGCAAGTTCTTGTTGCTTCGTTTCGCTTCCGAGCACGGCGACCGCCAAGACCGCAACGAGAACCGACAAGCAAAACAGTGTGAAAATGGCCGTCACGGACACGCCTTGGGCGACAAGAGAGCCGACCAACAGCGGGCCAAAAATGCCGCCGATGCGTCCAAACGCCGCCGCCATGCCGGCTCCGGTCGCGCGGATTGAGGTCGGATACTGCTCCGGCGTATAAGCATACAACGCTCCCCAAGCGCCGAGATTGAAAAACGACAAGAAAATGCCGGACGCCATCAGCCCGACGAGCGACTCAGCCGTGCCGAAAAAGTAGGCGCTCAATGCTGTGCCAAGCAAGTAGGTGACCAACACAAACTTCCGCCCGGCCCGCTCGATCAGCCATGCGGCGCTGAAATAGCCCGGGAGCGGCGCCAGCGTCATGATGAGCACGTACTCGAAGCTTTTAATTAAGCTGAACCCTTTCATGACCATGACGCTCGGCAGCCATAAAAACATGCCGTAATACGAAAAGACGACGCAAAACCAAAGCACCCAAAGCATGATCGTCTCTTTCCGATGCGGAGCGGACCATACTTTGACGATGTTATTCCACACCGTTTCTTCTTTTCGCGCTGCCGCAAACCGCGGCGAATCCGGCAGGCGGAGGCGCAAATAGATGGCGTACAGCGCCGGCACCGCCGCCAACCATAACGCCGTCCGCCAGCCGTACGCCGGAATCACAAAATAGGAAATGAGCGCTGCCAGCAACCAGCCGCCCGCCCAAAAGCTCTCAAGCAGCACGACAACCCGGCCGCGGTCGGCAGCCGGCACCGCCTCCGAAACGAGCGTTGACGCGACCGGCAGCTCGCCGCCAAGCCCCATGCCGATCAAAAAGCGGAGCGCCAAAAACGCCGCCAACGTCGTCGTCAGCGCCGACAACCCGCTGCCAAGCGAGAACAGCAACAATGTGAAAATAAAAACGTTTTTCCGGCCGATCCGGTCGGCAAGCAGTCCGAACAACAGCGCCCCGACCGCCATGCCAATCGAGTTGACGCTGCCGATCCAGCCAACTTGCCCGGCCGTCAAATTCCAGTCTTTTTGCAAGGCAGCCATAATAAACGACAACATGCCAACATCCATCGCGTCAAACAGCCAGCCAAGGCCGGCGATGCCTAACAGCTTGCGCTGGGAAATCGTCGGTTCGTTCATGTGTATCCTCCTGTCATTATTAGTGTCAAGACACATTTTCATTATAAAAGAAGATAGCCCGCCTGTGAACCAGTATGCCCTTCTGATTTTCTTTTCCAGCACTTTTTTCCGCCTTTTGGCCGGCAATCCTTTCGTGGCTATGCAAGAAAAAGAGGTGGAACCTCTCATTCAATGATGTGGTTCAAATCGGAACGGCCCTTACACATTGCTTTCATCCCATAAATTCACAATAATTACACACAATATTAATAAATTTCAAACAAAACAAAACATTGCCTTCATACTTTTCAAATATAATCGGTTATGCTTAGGAAAAAATTCTTAATTCTTATGCAGGAAGGAGGATCATCGCCAATATTGATTGCGCCGGCTTCACTTTCAAGGCGAAAAGAAGAAAAGAGGGTCATTAATGAAGAAAATCATCGCCGGGACAGTTATGGCGACTGCTTTGCTTGCTGGATCGCCATTACCGTGGACAAGCCTCGATGGACATGTTTATGCAACAGCTTCAGAGAAGATTGTCATTTCCCGTTATCCCGTGAATGTCAATGGAAAATTGGCCACCGTCCGTTCGCTTCACCATTCGGGAGTTGCCTTATTTGCGGCGAGCGATTTAGCCAAGCTGTTTTCCGCCAATTATACGTATGACAAGGTACATCAACGGTACGAAATCCGCCGCACATCTCCGGAGGTGCGCATCGTTTTCCAGGCCGGAAAAAAACGGCATTAGTCAATGGAAAACCAATCTCTTTAGCCATTGCTCCACAGCGCTCAGGAAAAGAGCTATACGTGGATGCCAAACCAATCGCTGCGCTCCTTGGCGGCCAATGGCAAACAGAAGCTGGGATTGCTATCGTCTCGACATTCGGCAGCTTGCGTCCATTTAGCGAAACGTGGGAGGTTAATGGCTCTCCGCGCGTGATTCATGGCGTCACTTTCCAACGTGCATCTTTTTATTCGGTGTACGATATTGCCGTCTCTTTTGGCGCCGCCGTCCACGTCGACAAAAAAACAAACATGATTAAAATTACAAAGGACAAGCGTACAGTTCTCTTCCATCCGTTTAGTTATACATTAAACGCCAACGGCAAAAAAATAACTATGCCGATCGCACCACTCATCCAAAAAGGGGTGCCGTATGCCGACCTTCCTTCGGTCGTTTACGCATTAGGAGGAGAGAGCGAAGGACGGTTCATCGCCACCGCCGGGCTGATCAAAGGAACGAGCATACAGCCACAATGGGTGGACCAAAACACGTTGCTCATCAGCCGTCCAAACGATTCCGTTTCGCTGTTGGTGGACACTCGTTCGAGAACTGCCCTTCGGTCCATCGACCAAATGGATCTTGTTCTGTCGCCTGACGGGAAAAAAGCGGCTTATGTCGATGAAAACGGCCATTTGTTTGTCATTGATTTGACTTCTAACACCGTCAAACCAATTGGCGATGACGATGAAGTGAAAACCGATCTCGTTTGGTCCAGCGACAGCCGCTTGCTTTATTGCATCTACGGAAGCAACAATGATGCAATCGCTGTCGTTTCCGTAGATACAGGTGTCATCAATAAATTGCTCGACGACAAAGTAAAATATAAAACCGACCTTCGTCTATCCCCGGATGGAACGAAGCTGTTGTACACGGTTGCCAATGAAGGAAAAACAAACTACACCGACGACCAAAAAACCGATGTTGATTCGATTGATACAACGTTGGGATCCGGAACACGACAAATATGGAGCTGCCGTTTTTATCGTGGGGACATTGTATTTAACCTTCGTGACGCTGTTGATCGCAACGCCAATTTCCATCTGTGTAGCGGTGTTTATCGCGGAGATCGCCCCGCCACGGCTGCGGCAATGGCTCCGAACACTGCTTGATTTATTGGTCGGCATCCCATCGATCGTCTACGGCTATTTAGGGGCCACCCTGCTCGTTCCATGGATCCGGGAACTCACCGGCGCTCCGGTCGGCGATGGATTTCTCGCTGCGGCTATCGTATTATCCATTATGGTTTTACCGACCATCACCCGCATCACCGATGATGCCCTTTGCGCTGTTCCGAACGAATGGCGGGAAGCGAATTACGCGCTTGGAGGAACGACGTTCCAAATGATCGTCAGAGTGATACTCCCAGCTGCGAAGTCAGGCATTGCAACCGCTGTCATTCTAGGTATGGCGCGCGCCATCGGCGAAACCATGGCCGTGGTGATGGTGATCAGCAACGTAGCTCAATTTGGATTTGACTTGATCACCCCGTCCAAATTGCCCAAAAAACATCCGCCCTCCTCGTGGTGATCGTGTTGTTCCTTAGCTTTGCCGTCCGTTTTCCGCTGTGGCTTACACAACGCAAAAAGTCGCGTTGACCCATTTTTCCGACAAAGCGGCTGTTTGGGGAAAGGGAGCATCGATTCATCGATCAGCCTGACGCTAGAAAAGAGGCTGTCTTAAAAGGCGGTTCTTCGTTCAACATGGCACAACATATCTGTTTTATGCGTATACCTATACACACGGTAATAAGAAAAGGTGTCCCGATCCTTTTGGGACACCTTCTTCTCACTTAGAAGGGGCATTTATTTCTTTTCGCCAATCTTTTCTGTGAACTACTCCCACTTAGCTTTGCTTGAAGTGGGAATTTGTTTCAATCTCTCGCTTATACCGAATAAAAAACCACTAAACACCAAAAACTTTTTGGCAGCCTTGGTTGCTTATTTGTTACTGTAATCCCTATCCCTCAATATCTACTTTGAAGACGCCCGTGAGCACCATGTCGTCCGGATGCGGGAAAAACCGCACAGTAAGTGTTCCTTCGCCGCCCTTATTTCATCTTCACTTGAAATAAGACCGTGCCCCCTTTTGCCGCCGCTCCCTCAGCTTTTTTCTCGAGGTTCTCAAGGGCATCGCCATTCGTGATGATGATCGGCGTCACTTCCTCGGCCACTTCTTTCGTCGTCGCCGTGCCGCCGAGATCCGGCGTTTTGACGCCATCGGCGGTGACATCCTCGATCGTTTTTAACAAGAGGGCGCCGAGCTCTTCTTCGCCAAAATGGTCGAGCATCATTTTCGCGGTCCAAATTTGCCCGATCGGGTTGGCGATCCCTTTGCCGTAAATATCAAGCGCCGAGCCGTGCACCGGTTCAAACATCGACGGGTATTTGCCGTTGACCATGCACATCGGCCACCGTTTTCAACACATCCAACGCCGCCGGCACGACTTCCTTGCCAATGCCGTCGCCAGGAATGACGGCGATTTCCCATTTGTTCACCGTTGCCCCTCCTTGTCGAATCACTCCCTTTTGTTCATTCGACAAGAAGCACAACCATTCCTCTTCATCAGAATACATTATGGTAAAATGAAGCTACAATCCTATGGACGATGCGAGGGAACAAAGCATGTCACACTACACCGACCCATTCCGCGGGGAGTTTGACAGTCTTGAAGAGTTTGCCGACCGCGTCAGCGATGTGCTGCAATGTCCGGTGACGATCGAAGATGCGAACCACCGCCTCATCGCCTACAGCGCCCATGACGATTACACTGACCCAGCGCGGACGGCGACGATCATCAGCCGGCGCGTGCCGGAAAAAGTGATCAACAGCTTATGGAAACAAGGCACCATCCCGGCGCTGCTCAAAAGCCGCGAGCCGGTGCGCGTCCCACCGATTCCAGACGTCGGCCTCGGCAGCCGCGTCGCCGTCTCCATTTGGAAAAACGACGAGGTGATCGGCTTCATTTGGGTGCTTGAGACGAACCGCACCCTCTCTCCTGAAGAGATGGAATGGCTGAAGCTGGCGGCGAAAACGGCGAAAAACAAGGTGCTGCAGCTGTATATGCGCAAAAACAAAAAAGAAGAGCGGGTGCAGGAACTGTTTTGGAAATTGCTTACCGGCCACATCGCGACAGAGGACGAAATCCGCGCTCATCTCGCCGCCATGCAAATCCCGGCCGCGCCGCAGTTTGCCGTTGTCGTCTTCCGCTTTGCCGCCGATTTGACCGTCGAAATGGAGCGGCAAATTTCCTATCTGCTGCAAACGACCCAACAACTCCCGCTCCTTCTTTATACGACCGACGGCCGCGATGTGATTTTGCTGGCGGCGCCAAAAACGACCGATCAACCGCTGAAAGAGCTGAACGGATTCATCGAGTCGTTCGCCGCCAAAATGAAAGAGCGGTTTCACATCCACGACGTGCAATGCGGGTTTGGCGGCGTGTATGGCGCCTATCGGTTCATTGAAAAAAGCTACCGCGAAGCGCTCGCCGTGTTGGCGTTCAAGGAAAAGTTCGGCGATGAGATCCGGTCGGTCTACGGCTACGCCCAGCTTGGCATTTATCAATTTTTCGACTTTTTGCTTGAACAAAAGCGGCAAGGGGAATGGGCCAACCCGGCGCTCGAGAAACTGCAATCGTACGACCGCAAACATCATAGCGATTTGGTGAAAACGTTTGAAACGTTTTTTGACCATAACGAAAACGTGCAAGAAACCGCCGACGCGCTCAATGTCCACCCGAACACGCTCGCTTACCGGCTCAAGCGGATCACCGACATTGCCGAAATCGACATGACCGATATGAACCAAAAAATCAAACTATATATTGATATTAAATTAGCGAAATATGAAGCGCGCGGTTAATTTGTGGAAATCCACAAAAACCGGGCGCTTCTTTCTCGGTTTTGAACAATGCCGGGCCTGTTTCCTCTCTTTTATACTATAAGTAAGGCCACTTCTGACGAGGAGGAAACGATATCCATGATCATTGGAGTGCCAAAGGAAATCAAAAATAACGAAAACCGTGTCGCGATTACGCCGGCTGGCGTTTTGTCATTCGTTCAGGCAGGACATACGGTGCTGATTGAGAAAGACGCAGGTGTTGGAAGCGGTTTCGGCAATGACGATTATGCCCGCGCCGGGGCGCAAATCATCGAACGGGCCGAAGACGTTTGGGCGCAAGCCGATATGGTGATGAAAGTGAAAGAGCCGCTGCCAAGCGAATACGGCTACTTCCGGCCAGGGCTGATTTTATTCACGTATTTGCATTTAGCGGCCGACCCGGAGTTGACGCGCGCCTTAAAAGAAAGCGGCGTCATCGCCATCGCCTATGAGACGGTGCAAGTCGGCCGCACGCTGCCGCTGTTGACGCCGATGAGCGAAGTCGCCGGACGGATGGCGGCGCAAATCGGAGCGCAATTTTTAGAAAAACCGTACGGCGGCAAAGGCATTTTGCTTGGCGGCGTCCCAGGCGTCGCCCGCGGCAAAGTGACGATCATCGGCGGCGGGGTCGTCGGCACGAACGCGGCGAAAGTCGCCATCGGTCTTGGGGCAGATGTCACGCTCATCGACTTGAACGCCGACCGCCTGCGCGAACTCGATGATATTTTCGGCAACCAAATTACGACGCTCATGTCCAACCCGATGAACATCGCTGAAGCGGTCGCCGAAGCCGACCTTGTCATCGGCGCTGTCCTCATCCCCGGAGCTCGGGCGCCGAAGCTCGTCACCGAGGACATGGTGAAAGCGATGAAGCCGGGCTCGGTCATCGTCGATGTCGCCATCGACCAAGGCGGTATCGTCGAAACGAGCGACCACGTCACGACGCACGATGATCCGACGTACGTCAAACACGGCGTTGTCCATTATGCCGTCGCCAACATGCCGGGCGCTGTTCCGCGCACGTCAACTATCGCCTTAACAAACGTCACGATGCCATACGCCTTGCAAATTGCCAACAAAGGCGTCATCCAAGCCATTGCCGACAACCCGGCACTCGAACGCGGCGTCAACGTCGCCAACGGCGAAATTACGTACGAAGCGGTCGCCCGCGACCTCGGCTATCGCTACGTCCCTGCGCTCGAAGCGCTCGGAAAAACGTTGACTGCCAACTAACCGCTGGCTGACGCGGCCGGCAAAGCGCGTTGCTGGCCGCATGTTCATTGCTGTTTTTCTCTATCATGGATCGACCGCCGCCCACTATGGGCGGCTTTTTTTGTATCAGTTCGTCATGCAAAATCGTTTTCTTCCGGCAAGGCGGGCATTGTATAATAACATGTAAAGCTGGGAAAGAAGGTGGTTTTGTGAACTTTCCGGAAAAATTGAATCTGTATATGCAATACGGCGTCAACGAATATTGGATCGTCAATCCGATGCGCCATATCGTTCAAATCTACTCATTGAACGAGGAAGGGCAATACGAACAACTGGACGTCTGGAAAGAAACCGGCATCGCATGTCCACGCGTGCTCGAGGGATTTGCGGTCGATGTGGAACAACTGTTTCGATCTTGAGTCGAACTCATGATATAAGGATAAAGGAGAGTGATCGCGATGACGATGCCAAAAGCATTAACGATCGCCGGCTCAGACAGCAGCGGCGGCGCCGGACTGCAGGCGGATTTGAAAACATTCCAAGAGCTTGGCGTCTACGGAATGACAGCAATCACGACGATCGTCGCCATGGATCCGCACAACCGCTGGGCGCACCAAGTGTTCCCCGTCGACCTCGCAACGATCGAAGCCCAGCTAGAGACGATCATCGTCGGCGTCGGGATTGATGCCTTAAAAACAGGAATGCTTCCGACAACCGACATCATTGAGCTAGCGGCGCGGACGATCGAAAAACATGGGTTGAAAAATGCGGTCGTCGATCCAGTTATGGTTTGCAAAGGGGCGGATGAGCCGCTTCATCCGGAAAATACGGTGTGCTACCGCGAAACGCTCGTGCCAAAAGCGACGGTTGTGACGCCGAACTTGTTTGAAGCGGCGCAACTGGCCGGCCTGCCGCGCATTGAGACGATCGAAGATATGAAAGAAGCGGCTGGGCGCATCCATGAGCTTGGCGCCCAATACGTCATCGTCAAAGGCGGGCGGAAAATTCCGCACGACTATGCGGTCGACGTCCTTTACGACGGGAAAACGTTTGAGCTGCTCGAGTCGGAGCGGATTGAAACGACGTATACGCACGGAGCGGGCTGCACGTTCTCGGCCGCCATCGCCGCCGAGCTGGCCAAAGGGCGTCCGGTGAAAGACGCCATTGCGACCGCGAAGGCGTTCATCACCGCAGCGATCCGCCATTCGTTCCCATTAAACGAATACGTCGGCCCGACGCATCACGGCGCGTATCGCCGCTACGAAGGCAAATAGACAAGGCCTTGGCCTTATGTTTTTTATGAAGGATGCCCCATCGGGATGCGTTGTTGACCCATCCGGGCCATCGCTTCGGCCTTGTCTTTGTCATCAAACGATTGTGCGCATCCACCGGAAGCGGCGTCATTCGCGCCCGCCCGGCCTCCCAAAAAAACTCCGCCGCTCGTTTTCGCCTCCTGCGGCTGTCCTGTCGGCGGGGAAAATGGATGCGCCAGACCGGTTTCCTTATGGTAAAATGGAGATTATATGTGATGAGAGGAGAAGAAAGGAGAGTGCCGCCATTGCGCGTCTCGGCTGTCCAATATCATCTTCATACCATTCATTCATTTGACGAGTTTGCTGCGCAAGTGACGCATTACGTCAAAACAGCGCAAGAGTTTGACGCCGAGTTTGTGTTGTTTCCGGAATTTTTTACAACCCAGCTGCTCTCGATTCCGCTTGATGGCGGACGGGCGGCGACGATTGACGACTTGCCGGATTATACAGAAAAGTACATTGAGCTGTTTACGTCGCTCGCCAAAGAGACCGGCATGCACCTGATTGGCGGCACGCATGTCATCCGCCAAAACGGCAAGCTGTACAATGTCGCCCATTTGTTCACGCCGGACGGACGCATTCACCGGCAAGCGAAATTGCACATCACCCCGACAGAAGTGAATGAATGGAACATCGCCCCGGGCGACGGTGTGCATGTGTTTGAAACGGACAAAGCGACGATCGCCATTTTGACGTGCTATGACATCGAGTTTCCGGAAATCGTCCGCCTGGCGCGCGCCAAAGGGGCGGATGTCATCTTCTGTCCGTCGTGCACGGACGACCGGCACGGGTTTTACCGCGTAAGGTATTGCTGCCACGCGCGGGCGATCGAGAACGAAGTGTATGTCGTCACGACCGGCACGGTCGGCTCGCTCCCGACGGTCGACTTTATGCGCGCCAACTTCGGCCAAGCGGCCGTCATCACGCCAAACGACATCCCGTTCCCGCCCGGCGGCGTGCTCGCAGCCGGCGAGGTCAACGACGACATGGTCGTGACCGCCGACCTCGACTTGGCGCTCCTTCGCAAAGTCCGGGAAAAAGGATCGGTCGCGACATGGCGCGACCGGCGCACCGATTTGTACCCAGACTGGGACGACATCAAATAGCGGCAACAACAACAGGGTGCCCCCGCGACAGGGACACCCTGTTTTTTCGTTCATGACAGCGATTGCTTAAACCGGTCAAACTGCTCAGCGACTTTTCCTTCCGGCGCCTTCGTCAAGAGGCTGACGACAACGATGGCGGCCAAGCTCGCCGCAAACCCCGGAATCATTTCATACAACAAACCTTTTAAGTACGCCGACTGCGTCCAAAGAATGACCGTCAACGCCCCGGCGACCATACCGGCGAGCGCCCCCCATTTCGTCATCCGCCGCCAGAACAAGCTTAACAAAATGACTGGGCCGAATGACGCGCCAAAGCCCGCCCAGGCGTAGCCGACCAAGTTTAAAATCGTGTCGTTTTTCGTGTACGCCAACGCCGTTGCGACAATGGCGACTAACAGCACCGACAGGCGCCCGACAAAGACAAGCTCTTTATCTGAGGCCGAGCGGCGGAACAGCACTTTATACAAATCTTCCGTCAGCGAGCTTGAGGTGACAAGCAGCTGCGACGAAATCGTACTCATAATGGCCGCTAAAATCGCCGCCAGCAAAAACCCGGTAATAATCGGATGGAATAAAATGTGCCCGAGCTTAATAAATACCGTTTCCGGGTCATCCAACTTCATGCCGCGCTGTGAAAAGTAAGCGATTCCAAAAAGCCCCGTCAACATCGCCCCAACAACCGAGAAAATCATCCAACCCATGCCGATGCGGCGGGCGCTTTTCATTTCTTTGACCGACTTGATCGCCATAAAGCGGACGATAATGTGCGGCTGGCCGAAATAGCCGAGCCCCCAAGCGAATAACGAAATAATGCCAAGAACACTTGTTCCCTTCCATAAATCCAGCAAATTCGGGTCAATGTCATGAATCGTCTTGATCGTATCCACTGGCCCTCCTGTATGGAACAGCGTCACCACCGGCACCAGAATCAACGCAATGAACATAATCGTCCCTTGCACAAAATCCGTCCAGCTGACAGCCAAAAAGCCGCCAAACAGCGTATAGGCGACCACAACGCCGCCAACGATCCACAAACCTGTATGGTAGCTGACGCCAAACGAGTTTTCAAACAGCACGCCGCCCGAGACAAGGCCGGATGAGACGTAAAACGTAAAAAACACCATAATGACGATCCCGGACACCATCCGCAACAATTTCGTCCGATCGCCGAAACGGTTTTCCAAAAACTCGGGAATGGTAATCGAATCGTTCGCCACTTCCGTATAGACGCGCAGCCGCGGCGCAACATACAGCCAGTTTGCATAGGCGCCGAGCGTCAGCCCGATGACGATCCAAGCAGCGCTCACCCCATCCAAATACATTGCCCCCGGCAACCCCATGAGCAACCAGCCGCTCATATCGGAAGCGCCCGCGCTTAACGCGGTCACCGCCGGCCCGAGCGTCCGGCCGCCAAGCATATAATCGGACAAGTTCGCCGTCCGTTTATACGCCCAATAGCCGATCCAAAGCATGCCGACTAAATAAACAATGACCGAAAATAAAACCATATCAACTCTCCTTTCCTTTGCTGTCTTGTCACCATTTTCATCATAACGAAGTTGATAGTATTTACACAATAGTATTTATTTTTTCCATTCCTCATATAAACAACAAATTGATAAACCCATTGCCCGTCTTATTCTCTTTTTGGTATAATATTTGATAAATTCAGAATCTACCATTCATGTCTTTCTTTTGTAAAAGTTATTTTATAAAAATGCATGTAAAACTATATTATCCATATAAATTCAAGGAGATCGCCCTTCAATCCTTGAAAAAACATACATTTCCCCTTTTAAACGGTAGTACCAAAATGTTCAAACAATTATTTTTATAAAACCTATTGCATAATCACAAAAATATTGATAGTATGATAATCGTTCATCGACAATGATTCCGAAGGGGGATTTTATACGATGTTTAAGAAGAAAGGTTTGATCGTGGCCGTCGTTGCCGCGTTGTTGATGGCGCTCGCTGCCTGCGGCGGCAAGTCGACGGAGACAAGCTCGTCATCGAGCGGCGGCGGGGAAGCAAAGAAAAAAATCGTCGTCGGAACAGATGCGGCGTTTGCGCCGTTTGAGTATATGGAAAAAGGGAAAATCGTTGGGTTTGACGCCGATCTTCTCGATGCGGTCATGAAAGAAGCCGGCTTGGATTATGAATTGAAAAACGTCGGCTGGGATCCGCTGTTTGCCTCGCTGCAAAGCAAAGAAATCGACATGGGCATTTCCGGGATTACGATCACCGATGAGCGGAAACAAACGTATGATTTCTCCACCCCCTATTTTGAAGCGACGCAGGTGATCTTAGTCAAAGAAGGCAGCCCGGTGAAAAACGCTCTTGACTTAAAAGGGAAAACGATCGGCGTTCAAAACTCTACAACCGGTCAAGAAGCAGCAGAAAAACTGTTTGGCAAAGGCAATCATATTAAAAAGTTTGAAACGACCGTGGTCGCGATTATGGAAATGCTAAACGGCGGGGTGGAAGCGGTCATCACCGACAACGCCGTCGCCAATGAATATGTGAAAAACAATCCGAAAAAGAAATTGAAAGTCATTGAAGATCCGAAAAACTTTACTTACGAATATTACGGCATGATTTTCCCGAAAGACAGCGAATTGAAAGCGAAAGTGGATGAGGCATTAAAGAAAGTGATGGACAGCGGCAAATATGCTGAAATTTACAAAAAATGGTTCGGCAAAGAGCCGAATATGGCACGCTTAACACAACAACAATAAGCGCACGAACACGGAAAAATGCGTAACTGTTAGCTAGTTACGCATTTTTCGTAGAGAAAGGTGAGATCGATGGATTTTCGTTTTGATATTATTGTCGAATACGCCCCTTACTTTTTCCAAGGACTGCTCGCGACGATCGGCGTGTCGGTGGTCGGCATCATCTTCGGCCTCATCCTCGGCCTGTTCATCGGGCTTGGCAAAATGGCAAAACATCCGCTCGTCCGCCTGCCGTTTTCTTGGTATATTAACTTTTTCCGCGGCACGCCGCTTGTCGTGCAAATTTTGCTCGTCCATTTCGGCGCCATGCCGCTTTTGTTCGCTCAGCCGAACGCCATCGTTTCTTTAGCCGTCTCGCTGTCGCTCAACTCCGCCGCGTATGTTGCAGAAATTTTCCGCGCCGGCATTCAATCGATCGACAAAGGGCAAATGGAAGCGGCCCGCTCGCTCGGCATGACGCACGCGCAGGCGATGCGCTACATTATTTTGCCGCAGGCGCTGAAGCGGATGATTCCGCCGTTTGCCAACGAATTTATCGTCTTGATCAAAGATTCGTCGCTCGGGATGGTCATCGCCGCTCCGGAAATTATGTACTGGGGGAAAGCGGCGGCGGGCGAGTATTACCGCGTCTGGGAGCCGTATTTAACCGTCGCGTTCGTTTACCTCGTTTTGACGCTGTCGTTAAGCAAATTGTCACATTACCTTGAAAGGAAGTATTCCACCTCATGATCGACGTACGCCAGTTGAAAAAGTCGTTTGGATCGCTCCAAGTGTTGAAAGGAATCGACGTGCATATCCGCGAAGGGGAAGTCGTCGTTGTCATCGGGCCATCCGGATCGGGAAAATCGACGTTTTTGCGCTGTCTGAACTTGCTGGAAGATTTCGATGAAGGCGAAGTCATCATTGACGGCATCAATTTGAAGGCAAAAGACACGAACTTAAACAAAGTGCGCGAGGAAGTCGGCATGGTGTTCCAGCGCTTTAACTTGTTCCCGCATATGACGGTGCTTGACAACATTACCCTTGCGCCGATGAAAGTGCGCAAATGGCCGCGAGAAAAGGCGGAAGCGAAAGCGATGGAGCTGCTCACTAAAGTCGGTTTGCAAGATAAAGCGCACGTCTACCCGGATTCCCTCTCCGGCGGACAGGCGCAGCGCGTCGCCATCGCCCGGGCCTTGGCTATGGAGCCGAAAGTGATGCTGTTTGACGAGCCGACATCCGCCCTTGACCCGGAAATGGTCGGCGAAGTGCTGTCGGTGATGAAGCAGCTCGCCAACGAAGGGATGACGATGATCGTCGTCACCCACGAAATGGGCTTTGCCCGCGAAGTCGGCGACCGCGTCTTGTTCATGGACGGCGGCTACATCGTCGAAGAAGGGAAGCCGGAAGACTTGTTCGACCGCCCGCAGCACGAGCGGACAAAGGCGTTTTTGTCGAAAGTGTTGTAACCAAAAGGTGTCCCAAAAGAGTCGGGACACCTTTGTTGTTTGTTGAAGTGGAACGAAGGCCCGTTCTCCGGCATCCTCTTTTTTCATTGACAAACGGCCGTTGCTGTCGCCTCACAGTGATCATCCAACATGCGCTGGTGATGAAACCAACAGAGGCAAAACGGCTGCTCTTCCGCCGTCCCTTTTCATCGATCCAAAACGAGCCACCATCAAGCGTCGCAGACCGCCCCCCTCCTAACATACCAACGACCCACTCCCTTTATGAAAAAAAGCCAGCCTTCGGTCAGGCCAGCTTCCCTTCACAATACAAACTGCATGACCCAAATCGAACCGGCGACAACGACAACCGCAATAAAGAAGCTGTACGCCATGTTGAATGTTTGAATGCGGCCGCTGTCGCTTTCGGTCACGTGCATGAACATAAACAGCTGCAAGCTTGCTTGAATCACAGCAAACACGACAATGATGACAATGACCGTTTTGAGTGGCAGCCCGGATGAGAGCGCCGCCCAAAGAGCGGCAAACGTCAAGACGAGCGACAACAAAAACCCGATGATATGTTTCCACGGAAATGATTCATGATGGTCGTTCGCACCCATGTTAGATCACCATCCCCAACAAATAGACGAGCGTGAAAATGAAAATCCAAACGACGTCTAAAAAGTGCCAATATAGGCTAACGATAAACACTTTCCGCGCCGTTTTCGGCGTAAAGCCGCGCTGTAAGAGCTGAATGATGATCAAAATCATCCAGCCGATCCCTAGACTGACATGGGCGCCGTGCGTGCCGACGAGCACGAAAAAGCTCGATAAAAACGCGCTCGTCTGCATCGTCGCCCCTTCATGGACGTAATGGATGAACTCGCGAATTTCAAACGTGATAAACCCTGCACCAAGCAACAGCGTGACAAGCAGCCAAGCCAGCAGCCCGGCGAGCCGGCCGCGACGCATTTCAAAAATGGCCAGCCCGCACGTAAAACTGCTCGTTAAAAGCAACAGCGTTTCAATCAGAACGTCTTTTACCTCAAACAGCTCGCCTGCCGTCGGTCCCGAGCCGGTCCGTTGGAACAAGACGAGATACGTCGCAAACAGCGTCGCAAACAACGCGACTTCCGCCCCAAGGAAAATCCAAAAGCCCAATATGTTCAAGCGACTTTCCTGTGTCCGATACTCCAGCGGCAGCGTTCCATCATAGCGATGTGCAGCTTCTCCCATTCGTTACGCCCCCTTTCGCGCCGCCCGCTCCATCCGTTTAATCTCATCAACCGGAATATAGTAGCCATCATCATCTTCAAATGAGCGGAGGATAAGCCCAAGCACAATGAACAAGGCACCGACAATCGCCAACGCAAACCATTTGAACACGAGGCCGAACCCGGCGACGAAAAATGCCACCGACATCCAAAACGGACGGCCTGAGTTGCTTGGCATATGGATCGGCTTCAAGTCTTCTTCTTTCACTTGGAAGCCGCCGTATTTTTTCTTCATCACCCAATACGCATCCAAATCTTCGACAACCGGCGTCACCGGGAAGTTATAATGCACCGGCGGCGACGCGGTCGCCCACTCGAGCGTCCGCCCGTTCCACGGGTCGCCGGTCATGTCGCGCTCGCCGTAGCGGGCGCTGTAGTAAATGTTATAGCAAAGCACAATGAACCCGATGCCCATCAAGGCCGCCCCAACCGTCGCCACGACGTTCAGCGGCGTCCAGCCAAGGTCAGCCGAGTACGTGTACATGCGGCGCGTCATCCCCATCAGCCCGAGGAAATACATCGGGAAGAAGCAGATGTTAAAGCCGATCATAAACAGCCAAAACGTCCACTTGCCAAGCCGCTCGTTCAATATATGGCCAAACATTTTCGGATACCAGTAATGCAAGCCGGCAAAGCAAGCGAACACCGTACCCGCGATCAAAACGTAATGGAAGTGGGCGATGAGAAAATAACTGTTATGGTATTGATAATCGGCCGCCGCCATCGCCAGCATAACGCCTGTCACGCCGCCGATGACAAAATTTGGGATGAACGCCAGCGACCAAAGCATCGCCGTTGTAAAACGAATTTTCCCTTTTCGGATCGTAAACAGCCAGTTGAAAATTTTCACCCCGGTCGGGATCGCGATCGCCATCGTCGTGATCGAGAAGGCGGAGTTCACTGCCGGCCCCGCGCCCATCGTAAAGAAGTGGTGCACCCAAACGATAAAGCTTAGGAAAGCAATGCCGACGATCGAACCGACCATTGCCTTATAACCGAACAAGCGTTTTTGGGCAAACGTGCTGACGACCTCCGAGAAAATGCCGAACGAAGGCAAAATGACGATATACACTTCCGGGTGACCCCAAATCCAGAACAAGTTCGCCCATAACATCGACATGCCGCCATTGGCCATCGTGAAAAATTGCGTGCCAAATATGCGGTCGAACGTCATTAATGCCAAGGCGACGGTCAATACCGGGAACGCAAAAATAATGAGCACGCACGTAATGAGAATCGTCCACGTAAACATCGGCATGCGCATCAATGTCATGCCCGGCGCGCGCATTTTTAAAATCGTGACAAGGAAGTTGATCCCGGTCATTAACGTCCCGATCCCGGAAATTTGCAAGGCAACGGCATAGTAGTTGTTGCCGACGCCATGGCTGAATTCGTTGCCGGCGAGCGGGAAGTACGCCGTCCAACCGGCATCCGGCGATCCGCCGATGACGAACGAAATGTTAAACAGCAACGCGCCGAAGAAAAAGAGCCAAAAGCTTAACGCATTCAAATATGGAAACGCGACGTCGCGCGCCCCGATTTGCAGCGGAACGACGATGTTCATCAAACCGATGATGAACGGCATCGCCATAAACAAAATCATAATCGTCCCGTGCGTCGTGAAAATTTCATTGTAATGTTGCGCGTCAAGAAACTTCATGTTCGGCGCGGTCAGCTGCGCCCGCATCAAAAGCGCATCGACGCCGCCGCGGAACAGCATGAGCACCGCGCAAATAATGTACATGACGCCGATTTTTTTATGGTCCACCGTCGTGAGCCATTCGTTCCACAGCCATTTCCACTTTTTAAAATATGTCAACACGAACACAATGCCGACCATTGTCAAGACGATGGCGACATCGGCCGCATAAATGAGCGGCTCGCCAGTGACAAAAAACTCACTCCATTTCATCTTTCACTCCCCCTTTCCTATTCGCCATAGTGATGGCTCTCTGTCATCGCTTCATCACTTTGATTCTCGTTTTTCATTGAATGGTCATTCCCATGATGGCTGTTCTGTTTTGCGTGGTCAATCCATTCTAAGTGGGTGTTCGAAAACGTCATCCGCCCAACAAGCCCCGGTTTTAAAATTTGTGTATATTTTTTCTCATCGAGCTTAGGGGCGGTTTGTTTCACTTCATTCACCCATTTTCGGAAGTCATCTCCCGTTTGCGCGACGACCTCAAACTCCATATGAGCGAACTTTTCCCCGGAAAAGTTGGCGCTCCGCCCCATGTAGGAACCCGGCTTGTCGGCTTGCAAAATCAACTCTGTCTCCATGCCGTCCATCGCATATTTTTGCCCGCCTAATTCCGGCACCCAAAACGAGTTCATCGGTCCGACCGAAGTCAGCTTAAACTTAACCGGCACACCGGCCGGAATATGGACGTAGTTGACCGTTTCAATGTTTTCTTCCGGATAGCTGAAAATCCATTTCCAGTTCGCCGCCGTCACATGAATCGTGATCGGCTCGACTTTCTCGGTCGGCGGCTTCTCCAACGCAAACGTCGCCTTCACCGTCGGAACAGCGAGCGCAGCGACGATCAAAATCGGAATGGCCGTCCAGACAACTTCAAGCAGCGTGTTCCCTTCCTCATCCGGCGGCTCATAGCCGGCATTTTCCGGCTTCTCGCGATAACGAATGAGAAAAACGGCAAATAACGTAAACACAACAACAATAATGAACAACATAAAGCCGACCGACCACATGATCAAATCATACTGCATGCGCGCCACCGGCCCTTGCGGATTGAGCACAGCTGTGCGCTCCACGCAGCCCCCAAGCAAAAACAAAAGCGGCAAAACCAGCACCGCGCGCCATCTCGCCCGTTTCATCGCTATCGGTCCTCCCTCTTCCGCCCCAGCCGTTTCGGGGCCTTCCATGCATTTTCTTCTGTCTCTACCATATCAAAATTGAAAATGTTTGAAACGAACGAGCGAAAAAGTTCATAAATCGGCAAAACATTTGTCACAAACTGTTCAATCATTGTTCAACAAATCGCCACTTGTTTTCCTCGTTTAGGGAAATATTGATGAGGAAGGGGAGTTGCGGAAAAATACGCCATAAAAAAACAGCCGGATTCTTTATTGAAAGGAGCCCGGCTGTCCTCCGTTGTTTTGTATTGTATATCCTTGTTGTTCCAATTGTTTGCGGATTCGTGGATTTAACGTTTGCCACATCCACTGTTCATACAACACCTTTTTCTCCCCGGACGATAAATAGTAGCGCTCCCCTGCCTGGCGGCGCGCCCGCTCGGTGACATCATAGAGCGCCAACGCGGCGGCGACGGAAATGTTAAAGCTTTGCACAAAGCCGTACATCGGAATGACAAACGTTCCGTCCGCCAAGCGGAGCGCCTCTTCCGACACGCCGCTATGCTCGTTGCCAAACAACAGCGCTGTCGGTTGGGACAGATCGAGGTCGGAAACCGGAATCGTCCCCTCACCAAGATAGCTTGCATACACTTGATACCCTTGCTGTTTCAAGTCGGCAATGGCCGTTTTGATATCTGGCTTATGGTGGAGCGTCAGCCACTGATCGGCATAGCGCGTCACAAGCCGGTTCGGCGAAAACGGCGCCTTTCCCGTCACGATATGAACATCTTGAACGCCAAACGCTTCAGCCGTCCGCAGCACCGCCGCTTGGTTATGCGGGTCATCGACCGCTTCGATCAAGACGGTAATATAGCGGGTGCGCTCATTCAAAACCTCATACATCCGCTTCAACCGCCTTGGCAAAATCATTTCCCAAACCGGACGCGTCGATTCGGTGATCAGCCCTTCGTGCTGCAGCTGTTCAAGAAACGCTTTCGCTTCCCGTTCTTCCATACAGCATCACCCTCTGCCTGCGTATCTCGCGTTTCCCATTGTACAGAATCACATCATACTGAGGCAATTTCTATATTTTTTAATACTATTTAGATTATTCTATATATAGTATTTTAAAATATTGATCGTTTACAAAACGGTTTTATATCGACTAGTATTATGATGTAAACGCTTTAAAAATACTTTTTAAAAAAAATATTTTTTATTATTGGATTAAGGAGGAGAAACAATGGGGCAAAAACAGCCGCAATTGCATCGGGGATTGGAAGAACGGCACATCTCTCTCATGTCGCTCGGCGCGGCGATCGGCGTCGGCTTGTTCCTCGGTTCAGCGTCCGCGATTGAGATGGCCGGACCGGCGATTTTGCTTGGCTATGCGGTCAGCGGCGCCATTATGTTTTTCATCATGCGCGCGCTAGGGGAAATGGCAGTCGAACACCCGGTTGCCGGTTCGTTCAGCCGCTATGCTTATCAATATTTAGGTCCGCTTGCCGGCTACTTGACCGGCTGGAATTATTGGTTTTTATGGGTGGTCACATGCATCGCCGAAATTACAGCCGTCGGCATTTACATGCAGTTTTGGTTCCCCGGCACGCCGCGCTGGGTGTGGGCGCTTGCCGCACTGGTGCTCATGACGTTCATTAACTTTCTCGCTGTGAAAGCGTACGGGGAGTTTGAATTTTGGTTTGCTTTAATCAAAATCGTGACGATCGTCTCCATGATCATCATCGGCCTTGGCATGATCCTTTTTGGCATCGGCAACAGCGGCGTCGCCACCGGCATCAGCAATCTTTGGAAGCACGGCGGCTTCTTCCCGCACGGGATCAGCGGCGTTTTGATGTCGCTGCAAATGGTCATGTTCGCCTATTTGGGCATCGAGATGATCGGCGTAACGGCCGGGGAAGTGAAAAATCCGCAAAAGTCGTTGACGAAAGCGATTAACAGCGTATTTTGGCGCATTTTAATTTTCTATGTCGGTGCACTGTTTGTCATCATGTCCATTTATCCGTGGAACGAGATCGGTGAAAAAGGCAGCCCGTTCGTGCTGACGTTTGAAAAAATCGGCATTCACGCCGCGGCTGGCATCATCAACTTTGTCGTCTTGACCGCCGCCTTGTCGTCATGCAACAGCGGCATTTTCAGCACGAGCCGGATGCTGTTTAACCTCGCTGAACAGCAAGAAGCGCCAAGCGCATTCGGCCGGTTGACAAAACGCGGCATTCCGGGCGCCGCCTTGATCGCCACTGCGCTTGTCATGCTTGTCGGCGTATATTTGAACTACGTATCGGAAAAAGTGTTCCAATGGGTGACAAGCATCGCAACGTTCGGCGCCATTTGGACGTGGGCGGTGATTTTGCTGTCCCAGCTGAAATTCCGCAAACAATTGAGCGCGGAACAAGCACAACGTCTCACGTTCAAACTTCCGCTTTATCCGTACAGCTCATACGTGTCGCTTGCCTTTTTGATCGGCGTTGCCGCCCTAATGGCGTATTTCCCGGATACGCGCATCGCCTTGATCGTCGGCCCAGCCTGGCTGCTGCTTTTGACAACAGTATACTTCGCCAAAGGAATGCATCGCCGTCAACACGGCCAAGCTGAAGAAAAACAAGCTGGATGACAAGTATGAAAAGGATCCCATTTGATCGCGGGATCCTCTTCTTTTTTTGAGAATCGTAGGCGCGCAGACGCTGATTCCCTCTAGAAGGCTGGTGAAAAACAATGGATTCGCTCGATCCATGAGGAATCGCTGAGAAAAGAAAACACGATGTTGCAAGGTTTTTCAAATTGAGAAATATCTCTGTAAATCTTTATATCCATTTAAATCACCGGTCTTCTAGAAAGACTGATGATTGAAATAGGAAACCCGGTTGGGTGTGGACTCCCCTCCAACCTTTTCATTCATCGGCCGCCATATAGGCTTGGCGAGGATGATTTGGTTGATCCGGGTATTTTAAGCGGATTTTCCCTTCATCCAACAGCTTTCCTAAATAATTGTTGCGCAACCCATCCGGCGTCCGTTCGAGCAGCTCCGCCAGCTCTTTCAGACGCAGCGGCCGCTCGCGGCATAACCGAACGATCAATTGTTCCATGACCGCTGGAGCCAACCGTTTTTTTCGCCGTGCTAATTCCGCCATCTTCCATAGCCGTTCGTCGATCGTTTCTCCTTTTTCGTTGCTGTCATGCATACGGATGTCGTTGTTTACGGAGCTAAGCAAGCTATTTACGAACCCCAGCTCTTTATTTATAGAGTCCGGAGTTCTATTTACGGAGCCAAAGTCATTTTTTACGGAGCTTGGTCCACTGTTTACGGAGTTTTTTGTTATATTTACGGAGTTTTCTCCGTTATTAACGGGGTTAGTGTCTGTATTTACGGAGCTTAGTTCGTTAGTTACGAAGCTCTCGGTTTCCTGTCGGTTGTCCGAACCCATCCATTCAAGTTCCGTCTGTTGCAGCCGTTCATCCAGTTCTGTTTCGATTGTCTCGCTAGTGTCAGCTGGAAATCGCAATGGGCACAACACAACGATTGTACGGTCCGGATTCGTTTGTTGCGAGATATCGACCGGACAGACAAGCGCCTGTTCTTGCATATCGAGCATTCGCTTGAGGCCCGATCCCGCGCGTTTGCATACGTCAATCAGCAAAAACATTTTAAAAATATTCGGGTTGCGCAAATTGCTCGTATGCCCCGCCATCGCCGCTTCAATCGGGATGCGGAACCGTCCCGGGTTGGCGAAGCGAAATGAGCTATCCTCTTTTTCAACGGTGATGCCGCCTTCCTCTCCGTAGTCGGCGTGCACGATGGCATTCACCAGCGCCTCGCCAAGCAGAGCGCGCCCTTCATCCGTCCAAACGTGACGCTCCAGCTCAGCCAACACACGAAAATAAAAATCGTAAATGTTGCCCGACCATGTACCGTCTTGCGACGTGAACCGCTTCGTCCATCCTGCCGCTTCTCCGTCAGCGTGCTCTCGATATTCCAAAAAGTATTGCGGCAACACCTCGGTGATGATCCGCTCCTCACTGAACATCAACAATCCCGCGAGCGTCAGCCCTTCTTTGCTGCTGTCGCGCAGCTTGCCCCACGCGCCGATTTTGTACAAAAATTCTTTTGTCTCAAGCCCGTTCCACGGATGGCCCGGCTTCACTCGAGCGAACCGCTCGCGGTAATGGCTGACGGTCTCAAAATTGAGCTCGCTTAAGCTGTAGTGCTCCAAAATTAGGCTGTCTGCCATCGCGTTGGCGCGTTCATGAAACGAATTTGTATATTTATTCACTCCTGATCTTCCTTTGACATTATTTTTGCAAAACAGTTTTGTCCTCTTTTTTTCTATTGTATCATCTTTCACTCTTCTTGCGGACGGTTGCCAAAAAAGAAAACAGTTGTGGATATGTGGAATAGTTCGCCTGACAAAAGGAAAACTACAGAAGACAACATTGACAGCCAAGGAGGTGTAGTGATGTCGTCCCTTCCTCCCATAGTGGAACCGTACTGGCGCGATTCCGTTTCACTTCCGTCGTTTCCGAAGCTCGATGCGGACATTTCCGTCGACGTCGCGGTCATCGGCGGCGGCATTTCCGGCATTACAACCGCTTATTTGCTGGCGACGCAAGGGGCGCGCGTCGCCCTTCTGGAAGCCGACCGGCTCCTGAACGGCACGACCGGCCATACGACAGCGAAAATCACCGCCCAGCACGATCTCGTCTATGATGAATTTCTCAACCATTTCGGTGCAGAAAAGGCGCGGCTCTATTATGACGCTTGCATGGATGCGCTCCATTTTATCCGCCGCACGATCGAAGAGCAACAGATCGACTGCGATTTTTGCGAGCAAGATGCCTACATTTATACGACGGCTTCCTCCTCTTTCCAAAAACTAGTGAAAGAGTGGAAAGCGTATGAACGGCTCGGCATTGACGGCGCCTTCGTTGAGTCGATCCCGCTCCCGCTGCCGGTGGCGGCAGCGGTTGTGATGAAGCGGCAGGCACAGTTCCACCCGCTCAAATATTTAGTCAAGCTCGTTAACGCCATCACGCAGGCCGGCGGCGCCATTTACGAGCACACGCCGGCGGCGGACATCGAGCAAGGAAGACGGCTAGCAGTCACAACGCGCGACAAAAAACGGGTCGAGTGCGACCATGTCGTCGCCTGTTCCCACTTTCCGTTTTACGACGGCGGGTTTTACTTTTCGCGCATGTACGCCGAACGGTCGTACGTATTGGGAGTGACGATCGCTGAACCGTACCCGGGCGGCATGTATTTAAGCGCTGACGAACCGAAACGCTCAGTCCGCTTCGCAGCGGCAGGCGGCGAGACGCTCATCTTGATCGGCGGCGAAAATCATAAAACCGGCCAAGGCGTGCCGACGATGCGTCATTACGAGGCGCTGTCCTCGTTCGCTTCGCAGCTGTTTACGGTGAACGATATCCGTTACCGTTGGTCGGCCCAAGATTTGACGACGCTGGACAAAGTGCCGTACATCGGTCCGATGACGGCAGGGGCGCCAAACATTTATGTCGCGACAGGGTACCGGAAGTGGGGGATGACGAACGGGACGGTCGCAGGGATGCTTTTGTCTGACCTCATCCTCGGCCGCGACAACCGATACCGCGACTTGTACTCCCCGTCTCGCTTTTACGCCGACCCGAGCATTAAACAGTTTTTTGCGACAAACCTCGATGTCGCCAAACATTTATTCTCTGGGAAAATGGAGCCAGCCGTTCGGCGGCCGCAAGATTTGGCGCGCGGCGAAGGGGCGGTCGTCTCGGTCAACGGGAAACGGGCCGGCGCCTACAAGGATGAGTCCGGGACGCTCCATATCGTCGATACGACGTGCACCCATATGGGCTGCGAACTGGAGTGGAACAGCGGCGACCTGACATGGGACTGCCCGTGTCATGGCTCGTGCTTCTCGATCGATGGCGATGTGATCGAAGGACCGGCGAAACAGCCGCTCGCGCGCATTGAACTTGATGACGCGACGTGACGCGCTGACGCAGGACGGCGACGCGTGAGGAACATCATCGCGGTTGGCATGCCGACCTTGAGTTCCAACGGGGTTGGGAACGTATGTTCTCAACCCTCTTATCGTTTTCATTTGCCGATGGCGCATTTCGTGATAAGATGAAAATTAGAGTGGACTGCATGTTGCATGATGTTTTCGGGAGGGATGACGCATGGACCTTGAACCGATTTTTCTCACCCCTGTCTTTCAAGAGCGCATTTGGGGCGGCACGAAGCTGGCCGAACGTTTCGGCTACGACATTCCATCTTCGCAAACAGGGGAATGCTGGGCGGTGTCCGCCCATCCGCACGGGCAGACGGTCGTCGCCCGCGGACCGTTTGCCGGAATGACGCTTGGACAATTATGGGAGGAACGCCGCGACTTGTTCGGCCATTTTCCGTCTGACCGCTTTCCGTTGTTGACGAAGATTTTAGATGCCAACGCTGATTTGTCGGTCCAAGTCCACCCGGATGATGAATACGCGAAAACGCATGAAGGCGGAGAACTCGGCAAAACGGAGTGCTGGTACATCATCGACTGCAAGCCGGGCGCTAAGCTCATTTACGGCCATTATGCAGAAACGAAAGGAGAGCTGCGCGCCATGATGGAGGCGGGCGAATGGGATCGTTTGCTGCGGAAAGTGCCGATCCGCCCCGGCGACTTCTTCTATGTCCCGAGCGGCACGATCCACGCCCTTTGCGAAGGGACGCTCGTCCTTGAGACGCAGCAAAGCTCGGATACAACCTACCGCGTCTACGATTACGACCGCGTCGACAGCCAAGGGCGGAAGCGCGAGCTCCATCTTGAGAAAGCGATTGACGTCACGACCGTCCCGCACCGCGACACGGATGTCCGCCCCCATGTCGCCGAAATTCCCGGCGCGACCGTGACGACCTTCGTGGAAGGAGACTACTTCGGCGTCCAAAAATGGGACGTCCGCGGCGCCGCTGAGTGGGAGCAGACGAAGCCGTTTCTCATCGTGAGCATCCTAAAAGGTGAAGCTGAGCTCGTTCATGACGGGCGAACATACGCGATCCGCCAAGGCGACCACTTTATTTTGCCGCACCAGTGCGGCCGGTTCACGATCCGCGGGATGCTTGAGGCGATCGCCTCATGGCCGCGGGCAGGCAAATAAAACGGCTGGTCGCCTCAGCGAATTTGTTTCAACGCAAGAAAAAGGTGTCCCGCCGCCTTTGGGACACCTTTTTTCTCTATTGCCCGCCCGAGAAGGATGTTGATTGAACAGAAAATATGGCTCAACAATGGGATTCTCAAATTGAGAAACCCCATAAAGGCTGTCTTTCTCTTCACTCGAGAACTGTCGATTAGGAGAAATGACTGTTTTTTCACCAGCCTCCAAGACGGCCGGGCGGACAGGCCTTCTTCATTTATTTTCCGCTTGCTGCCTTTGTTTCTCGCGCTTTGTAGTCGTACGCCCAAAAATCGGCCCCTTCAATGCCGAGCTTCATCGGGTCAAACACCGGATCTTTCCCCTCTTTTTTCTGCTGTTCATAGTCTTTCAACACCTTGAGCGCCGGTTTGGCCAACAGCAAAATCGCGATCAAGTTCAGCCACGCCATGCTGCCGACGCCGATGTCGCCGAGCATCCAAGCGAGTTCAGCCGTTTTTACTGAACCGTAAAAGACAACGCCTAACATGACGATTTTCAACGCAAACTGGAACGCTCGGACGTTTTTCCATTTCAGCAGCCGTCCTAAGTACGCGATGTTCGTCTCCGCCATATAGTAGTAGGCCATAATGGTTGTAAATGCAAAGAAGAACAAAGCAACTGCGACAAACGGCGCGCCGAGATCAGGGAAAACAGTTTCCACCGCTTTTTGCGTATAAATCGGGCCAGGCGCGACATCGCCAAGCGTTTGCACGATCGGCGCCTTTCCCTCCGGCGTCACGTTGTACATGCCTGTCATTAAAATCATAAAGGCCGTCGCCGAGCAGACAAACCATGTGTCAATATAAACCGAAAACGCCTGAACGAGGCCTTGCTTCGCTGGGTGCGACACTTCGGCCGCAGCCGCTGCATGCGGCGCCGTCCCTTGTCCCGCCTCGTTCGAGTAAATGCCGCGCTTGACCCCCCACGAGATGGCCGCCCCTAAAATGCCGCCGAACGCGGCATCGGCGCCAAACGCGCTGCGGAAAATAAGACCGAGCACTTCCGGCAGTTTCTCAATATTCACCACAACGATAATGACTGCCATTAAAATATAGCCGATGGCCATAAACGGCACGATGAATTCCGCTGCCCGGGCGATGCGCTTTACACCGCCTAAAATGATGATGCCTAGCAAAACGACAATCCCGATCCCTGTTATCGCCGGATGAATAGAAAAGGCGTTTTTCATCCCCTCAGCAATACTGTTGGCCTGAACGCCCGGAAGAAGGACGCCGGTCGCCAGTACAGTGACAACTGCAAACAGCACAGCATACCATTTCCATTTCAGACCTTTTTCAATATAGTAAGCGGGACCACCGCGAAACTGACCGTCTTGTTTCGTCTTGTACACCTGAGCCAACGCCGCTTCAACGAACGCCGAACCGGCTCCGACGAAGGCAATGAGCCACATCCAAAACACCGCACCTGGACCACCGTAGGCGATCGCCGTAGCCACCCCAGCGATGTTCCCCGTGCCGACCCGGCCGGAGAGCGCCAATGAAAGCGCCTGGAATGACGAAATTCCTTCGTCTGAACTTTTGCCGCGGAACATTTGTCTGATCATCTCTGCAAAATGCCGAAGCTGCAAAAAACGGGTTGATAGCGAAAAAAACAAGCCAACGACAATGCAAAGGATGATCAACGCCGGGCTCCAAACAAGATTACTGACCGTCTCCACCCATTTCTCCATCCATTCATCCCCTTTCTTTATCTATAATACAAATTTTATTATAAAATATTTCTATTTTTCTGTCATTATGCTTGTAAAAAAATCTTCCCCGCTTAGGAGGAAGATGTCCCTTTCATTTGACCGAGACGATACACAGAGGCAATATGCCGCGCCGTTTGTGTCACATAATGTTCCGCCTGCTCCAACGCTTTTTCCAGTGACACAACGCCTGGAACGATCGTAAACAGCGCGTCGATGCCATGATCCAACACGACGGCGCTGTCGTCGCCCAACGACCCGGCGATGCCGATGACCGGGACGCCGAACCGTTTCGCCGTCTTGGCGACGCCGATCGGCGTTTTGCCGAACACCGTCTGTCCATCGATCCGCCCTTCGCCAGTGATGACCAAGTCAGCGTCTTTGACGCGCTCCGCGAGCTGAACCGTCTCGATCACAATCTCCACGCCGCGCTTCAGCTCGGCCGGGAGAAACGCGAGCAGCCCTGCCCCCAAACCGCCGGCCGCGCCAGCGCCGGGAATGTCGCCGACTTGTTTGCCGAGCTCGCGGCGGATGACATCAGCGTAATGCGCTAAATTCTGGTCGAGGACCGCGACCATGTCCGGCGTCGCTCCCTTTTGCGGACCGAAAATGGCGGACGCTCCGTTCGGCCCGGTGAGCGGGTTGTCGACGTCGCACGCCACGTCAATGCGGACTCCCCCAAGACGCGGGTCGAGACCGGAAAGGTCAATCGCATGCAAATCGGCCAGCGCGCCGCCGCCCGGACCGATGTCGCGGCCGTCTTCGTCCAAAAGCCGCCCCCCAAGCGCCTGCACCATGCCGGCCCCACCGTCGTTCGTCGCACTGCCGCCGATGCCGATGATGAGGTGGGTGGCGCCGGCATCCAGCGCTGCAAGGATCAACTCCCCTGTCCCTCGCGTCGTCGTCACCAACGGGTTGCGCCGGTCGCGCGGGACAAGGTGCAATCCCGAGGCGGCGGCCATTTCAATCACCGCCGTCTTCCCATCGCCAAGCAAGCCGAAAAACGCCCGCACTGGCTCGCCGAGCGGCCCGGTCACTTCCGTTTCGACGATGCGGCCGCCGGTCGCGTCAACAAGCGACCGCACCGTTCCTTCCCCGCCGTCAGCCATCGGCACTTTGATGTATTCTGCATCCGGAAACACCGCCCGAAATCCACGCTCGACCGCCTCGGCGACTTCAAGCGCAGAAAGGCTTTCTTTAAACGAATCAGGGGCAATGACGATTTTCATCCTTTTTTCCCTCCTCTACATTCTGAAACGGGACAAAACATGCCAAAAAACCATATGGAAACGACCGCCAATACAGAACCGTTGGGCGACCCATACGGCAAAGCCTTGAGCCGTTCCTTCGTCCCCATCCAAACACTTGTATACAGCAAATGGTCGGGAACGGTCGCCCCGGCGTAAACTATGGCAGCATCCTCCACTATAATGTTGTTCGCCAACCGAAGCGCTGCTTCCTTTGTGCGCAAACAAGCCGGCCAACATACTATGCAACGAACAAGCCATGGCTGCCCGAACGACCCTAGCCGTCATGAGCGGGAAAAGAGAAGCGCCAAACACCTCGGCCGCCGCAATCGCATTCGGATTCGGCGATACGATATTTCCGGCCTTTCCGTCGCCGACAACGCCGCAATCGCGCTAGCTGTACTGGAAGAACCACCCATGCTTTATCTGCTTCCCTTTTCATTCAGCGAAACAAGCACGATCCAGCTGTATTGTTCACTAAAGAATCGGCATCGATTTGAGCCAGCTTTTACTCAATATGTGTCAAATTTTGTGGAAAAAAGGCGAAAAACAACGCCATTTCGTCTATTTTCACAATTGTGTATATAGTACTATAATAGATTTAACCATATGTTCGTTTGTTCCAATTGGGAACATATTGATTCTATAAAAAAAATGGCGGTTTCCAAATTCACCATCCGCCATCGCCTGCTATAACCCGTATTTTTGCTGAAAGCCACTGGCATGTGAGTGGCCATCCTCTTTTTTGGCATCACTTCGCCAGCGCCGAAGTTGTCAGAGGTCAGATTTATAGGAGAGAGAGCCGAGATGTTACTCCGAGCGCGACCGATCATTTTTGCTGTTTTTTCCGCGTCCATTGCTGTTGTTTTTGTGTCAGAACCGCCTTCCTTCGATCGCACCTATGTCATCGCTTTGCTGTTTTATTGGCTGTTTTCCAGCTTGTATTCACACTTGCGCGTCGTCGACAAAACGAAAAACAATATTCCAGTGGATTACGGCATTAACTATAGCTTATCGTTCGCCTTATTTGCCGGCCCGCTCGGGCTGTTTATCTTTGAAACATTGTTTCGCTTGACTGAACATATGGCAAAAAAATATTTGAAAACAGCGGAACCGGATGAATGGCTGCACACATTGTATAATATCGGTTCTTTTGTGACGTTCAACTCGCTGGCATTTGCCTTATACGATCTCCTTCGTCCGCTGTTTCAGCCTGTTCCGTTCATCGGCTTTTGGCTGCTTCTATTCCTGCTCGTCGTCATCGTTTCATTTTTGACCGACTGCTGCCTCATCGTCATTTTTTATATAACCGGCGACATTCAGACGCAGCGCGAGGCGTTGGATTTCATTAAGACGAGAAGCTGGACTGACATGGGAAAAACAGCGCTGACGAACGGCCTGTTATTTCTCTTTTTGCAAGAACAGCGGTGGGATATGCTTTTGAGCCTATTTTTGCTCAATTACTTCGTCAGCCGCTCGTTCTTTTCCAAGTCGCAAAGCATCCAGCATAAGCTAGAGCGCGATCAATTTGAAAAAATGGCCTACACCGACTTTCTGACCGGTGTCCATAACCGCGCCTATATGGATCAAACGATCGCCAAGTTAAACGGATCCGGCGAATGGATCGGCGTGGTCGTCGCCGATATCGACAATTTCAAAACGATCAACGACACGTACAACCATGCCGTCGGTGACGAAGTGATCCGCCATTTTGCCTCAACATTGAAACAGTTTCTCAAAGAGGGCGATTTTTTGTTCCGCAGCGGCGGCGAAGAATTTACGATGTTTTTGCGCCATCGCACGTTTGAAGAGAGCGTCCGACTTGTCGAGGAGATTCGGGAAGCGGTGCGCCGCAGCACCGTGTTGATCGATTATATGGCGGCGAAACGTCCCATTGCCTATACATCGTCGTTCGGTCTTTACTTTTGTCAAGCAGAAGGAACAATGTCAATTGAAAAAGCGTATATTTATGCCGACCATTTATTGCTCCGTTCGAAAGAAAGCGGCAAAAATAAAGTATCAGCCCAATGCGGGGGAGTTGCGTGAGGAGGTGGCCCCTTTTCCCTCCCGGTTGATTCCAAGCCCGTATGAAAAAGTGCCGCCTCTACAATGGCACAGAGATCGCATAACCGCAAGCAGGCAGCGGGAAATTCGTTGACGCCGAAGCTAGCTGGTAAAGGCGTTCTCGGATTTGTCGTTGATCGACCTTTATTTATGATACGGTTCGCCGCGGTTAATCCGAAATGCGCGATAAATTTGCTCGAGCAAAATAAGGCGCATCAGCTGGTGTGGAAACGTCATTTTCGAAAACGACAGCGTCTCATCGGCGCGCGCCATCACCTGTTTGCTTAAGCCAAGCGAGCCGCCGATGACGAACGCTACTTTGCTTTTGCCGTAGGTGGCGAGCTCATCGAGACGGGCGGCAAATTGCTCGGACGATTTCATCTTCCCTTCAATCGCAAGCGCGATGACGTGGGCGTCATGCGGGATTTTCGCCAGCAGCCGTCCTCCTTCGCGCTCTTTGATTTGTTCCTCCTCAAGTTCGCTCGCCCGCTCCGGCGTTTTTTCATCAGCGACTTCGATGATGTCGATTTTGGCGTACGCGGACAGACGCTTTGTATATTCGTTGATCCCCGCGATCAAATACTTTTCCTTCAACTTGCCCACAGCAACAATCAAAATATGCACAAACAACCCCTGCCTTATAAACAGCTTATCAACAGAATTTATCCACATATACACAACACATATCCACATGTTGTGAAAAAACTGTTATCCCCCTACGACATATACAGCTTGTTTCGAACAAAAATGGCACTGTTTTTCGCTGTTGTCCACAGGCAGAAGATCCGGCGCCTGTTCCGTTTCATCTATATATTGATCAATGGCGATGTCGACATGTTCTTCACATGTGAATATCATCATTCTCGCCCCTTTCCTTGTGGAAAAAAGAAGGAGCGTTTCCGCTCCCTCCGTCCGTTTTCGTTTAATACGACTCGCGCGCCAGCTTCATCGTGACCGTACGTTTTTTCCCATCACGATAAAACGTGACTTTCATCTGATCTCCGATTGATTTTTTCGTGTACAAATACTTCCGCAAATCAAGCACGTTGCGGATTTTTTCGCCGTCAAGCGCGACGATGACATCAAATTGCTTTAAGCCCGCCTGTGCAGCTGGTGACATCGGTACGACTTGAATGACCGCCGCTCCTTCCGTTACGTTCGGCGGCAAATGGAGCGTCGCCTGCAAATGGTACGATGGGATATCGCTCAGCGAGCGAAGTTCAACGCCCATATACGGACGGCGCACTTGTCCGTATTTTTCCAAGTCCGAAATGATCGGAATGGCCGTGTTGATCGGAATAGCGAACCCGATGCCTTCAACCGCCTCTTGGGCGATTTTCATCGAGTTGATGCCGATGACTTGCCCTTTGATATTGACAAGAGCGCCGCCGCTGTTGCCCGGGTTGATCGCCGCATCTGTCTGCAATACTTCTGCGTTCCAGTCTGGAGCGCCGTCTTGGTCCAAATCGACTTCGACCGTCCGGTTCGTTCCGGAAATAATGCCTTGCGTCACTGAGCCGGCAAACTGCAAGCCGAGCGGGTTGCCGATGGCAATGACCGGCTCGCCTGGCTTCACCGTATCGGAGTTGCCGAACTGGGCGACTTTTTTCACGTGCTTCGCGTCAATTTCCAAGACGGCTAAATCCATAAGCACATCGCTGCCCAGCAGCTTCGCCGGCACTCTCGTCCCATCTTTGAGGCTCACTTCGAGCTGACTGGCGTTTTCAACAACATGATGGTTCGTGACGATAAACGCCCGGCCTCCCGCTTTCTTGTAAATGACGCCCGATCCGACGCCAGCCTCGCCTCCTTGCGACCAGAAGCTGGCTTCTTGAATGTTGACAACGCCGACAACCGCATCCGACACTTGGTCGATCGCCTTTGTCACCGCCGTCGTCACATCAACGGAAACACTCTGCCGAATCGGTGGAGTTCCATTTTCCTCTGTTTTTGGCTCTTCCTCTGCTCTTTGATTCGGCACAACATCATACGGGAGGATATCCCAACGGGAAAGCGCCGGAATGGACATAAGGACGAGCAGCCCTCCTAACACGGCGCCGACAAGCGCGGAAACAAACGATCCGCTGCGCCGCTTCCTCCTCGTTTGTTCGTACGGCTCATAATGGTCGTCGTAGTATCCCATGCTCACCATCCTTTCCACATTCGTCTCCATCCCTCATTATAATCATGAACAGGAGAAAAAATCCAACAAATGCGTTTCCCACAGTTTCGGCAAAACGGGCTTTATACATACGCCAGCGCCGTCGCCCGACGCGGGTCGGTATCATACAAATGAAAGCGGGCGCCGACCGCTAAGCCTTTCTGTTCCAACACTTGCGTCACGGTCATGCGCGCCAGCTCTTTCATATTGTTATCTTGGCTCAAATGGGCCAAATAAATTTGCTTTGTCCGGTCGCCGATCACGTCAGCAAGCGCCAAACCCGCTTCCTCATTCGAAATATGGCCGACATCGCTTAAAATGCGGCGCTTGACGTTCCATGGGTACTTCCCCATCCGCAGCATGCCAACGTCGTGATTGCTTTCAAACACGAACACATCCGCATTTTCAATCGTCTTTTTTATCCGCTCGCTCACATAGCCGGTATCGGTGAGCAACGCAAGCCTTTTCCCCCCGCAGTGGAAAACGTAAAACATCGGCTCGGCGGCGTCATGGGAGACGCCGAACGATTCGACGTCGATGTCGCCGAACGTCCTTACCGCGCCGAGCGGAAAGACAAACTTTTGCTCGGCCGGAATGTCGCCGACTGCTTGTTCCATCGCCCGCCACGTTTTTTCATTCGCATACACCGGCAGCCGATATTTGCGGGCGAGGACGCCAAGCCCTTTAATATGGTCGCTATGTTCATGGGTGACAAGCAGCGCATCAAGCTGTCCCGGATGGCGGCCGATCTCAGCAAACAACTCCTCAAGCTGCTTGCCGCTCAAACCGGCGTCAACAAGCAGGCGCTGGCGGTCTGTCTCAATGTAAAAGGCGTTGCCGGTGCTGCCGCTGGCCAGCACACTAAATCGCATCGTCATGTTCTTTCACTCCAGCACATTTCCTTGATCATTGATCACTTGCCCTTCAAACGCATTGACGAAATAGTCTTCCTTCCGATTGACAACGATATGCCAAGTTGGAGTCAACACTTGGGATGCAGTAAATTGAACAAGCCCGTAATAGCCAAGCTCCACTTTCGTGACGCGGTCGCCCGGCTGCAAATGCCCTTTTCGGTACAACGTCTCAATGGCTTTAATCGCCGGGACGATATCTTGCTTCCGCTCGTACTTTTCCAAGTCGCTGAGCATCGTCTGTTCATACGACAGCGCTTCCCGTCTCCCGTTGACATGGATGACGAGCTTGCTGTTTTCATTGCCGTAAATCATCTTGCCGTCATACACTTGGTAGCAGGTCAAGATTCCTTGTTTTTCATCAAACGACCAAAAGGCATATTGCCCGCCGCCGATGATGTAGCGCTGCAAAAACTCACGCAACTGGTATGGATCGTCAATCGGCAGCGCAACCGGATCGATGAACGTCCCTTTGACTTTCGTTTCTCCTTCGATTTTCACTTTTTGCCCGGGCAGCTTTTTTACATCCGCCATGGTGAATGAGCGGCTTTTGCCGCTGACATACGCCGCTTTCGTCACTTCCTTCGGCAGCTCGACGTACGTAATGCCGTTCGCCTCAAGCTGCTCTTCAATCGTCGTTTCCAAAATGACATCGAGCTGGCTGCTGTTTCGTTTTTCCATAAACTGATAGCCTAAAAAGCAGTCGAGGATGAGGAACACGATAATAAAAATCGTCTTCGTTTTACTCCAGTCCATTTGTTCCCCCTCCTCCCGCCTCATCGCCCATGTTCACCTTTTTCCACGTTTGTCCGTACAAGTAGAACCATGCCGGTTCAAGGCGGATGACTTTTGCCCGCTCCGGATCTTTGATGAGCTCATAGCCGATGGCGATATCTTTGATGAGCGATTTGCGAACGCCTTTCGTCTGTTCGAACCAGTTGACGATCTCATGGCCGGACGGCAGCGTTTTTGGTGTGCGGTTGCGATCCGCGATTTCAAGGCGGAAGAGCGGGCGCTGGTATTTCATCAAATCGGACGCTCCCCACGTCTCCACGATTTCTGACATGCCGTACTCATTAAAGACTGGATAGCCGTTGACGACAAGCCGGAACGTGACTTTTCGATCCTCCTCGCTCCAGCGGGCGAAATGGTACAGATCCGTCCAACCGCCATGCTCATTGACGAAATCAATGCTTTTTTGGATGATATGGGTTTCTTGCTCCGTTTGTCCCATATTCGAGACGCGCGCCGCTGGATTCACATACAGCAGCATCCGTTGAAGAAAATCGACGTCCATCAGCCGCGAACCGTCTGTATATTCTTCGCCAAACGGAATCAAATCTTTTTTGACAAAGCTCGGATCGCTAAAAAGCGCTTCTTTAAACTTGTCTGCGTCCAGCTCGTCGGTATAATATTGCAGACTGCTGAGCACCACTTCTTTTTCCGGCAAATACAACTGCTTCGTTTCGCTGACCGGATAAGCGAAATAACGCGGAAAATGGCTCGCTTCTTTCGCCAGACGGCTGATCGCCGACAAGGAGGCATCGCTGGCGATAGCCTTATAAATTTTGCGCTTGTCGGTCGCGATGAAATAGATGGGGAACTCGTCCTTTCCACCGAGCGGGACGAGCAGGCGGTCAAACGCCAATCCGTCGAGCCCTCTGTCATCGATCGTGAAAATCAATCGGTATATGTCGATCGGCACCTCATCGGGGTAAATGATCTCGAGCCGCTCTTTGCCATTTAAAAACGATAAAAACTTCCCTTGTGGAACAGAAGACGAGACATCTTCGAAATCGTCAAGCGTCCATTTTTTCATTTCTTTCAGCACTTCATTTTTCTCGTCGTCTTTCGTCACAGCATAGGGGACGCCGTTTTTATGAATGAGAATCTGCTTTGGCTGCACGACCATCGCTGTATCCACTTGCGTATTGCTCACCGAGACGTGTTGAATGTATTCGTCGTTTTGCAGCACGTCGTATTTCGGATGATATGTCCATAAGGCAAACGTTAAGGTAATGCTGATGAGCACAAGCAACGTCAACACGATGGTTTTGATCGTTTCATACATCGCACCAGTCATCCTTTTGCTCGCGTTCTAGCGGCAGCGTAAAATAAATCGTCGTTCCTTTATGCTCCTTGCTTTCTGCCCAAATCGTCCCGCCATGGGCAACGACGACTTCTTTGGCAATGGCCAGCCCAAGCCCCGTACCGCCCAATTTGCGCGATCGCGCCTTGTCGACCCGGTAAAACCGTTCGAAAATTTTTGCCAAGTCGGCTTTCGGAATGCCGACTCCTTCGTCGCTGACGCTGACAATAATTTCATCAGCAAGTTTGCGGACGCGAAATGTAATCGTCCCGCCTTGCGGAGAGTATTTCAAAGCGTTCGAAATAATGTTGTCTAACACTTGCGTAATTTTATCTTCATCAACTTCAATAAAAATCGCCTCGCGCGGAATTTTGCGAACGAACCGGATGTTGTCGCTTTTCGTCAACTCAAATCGGTCAATGACTTTATGGAAATAGGCTGAAAAATTGATCCACGTTTTCTTCAGCTTGTAGTCTTTGCTGTCGAGCTTGGACAGATGGAGCAAGTCGTTGACGAGCCGAATCATCCGTTCCGTTTCATTTTGCACGACTTGAATGAACCTCGGCGCGATGTCTTTATCTTGCCAAGCGCCGTCAGCGAGCGCTTCTAAGTAGCTTTTCATCGTGGTGAGCGGCGTGCGCAATTCATGCGACACATTGGCGACAAACTGCCGCCGCTCGCGGTCGATTTTTTCCTGTTCGGTAATGTCGTCCAAAACGACGATCAACCCGTTGACAAATCCGCCCTCTTTTTGAATCACCGACAACGACGCGCGCAAAATATACAGTTCCTCATCCGTGCTGAAATCTAAAATGAGCGAATCGCGCTCCTCAAGCAGCGTTTCAAACGTATACTGGTCGGCAATGCCAAGCACGTCGACGATCGAACTCGACAGCACTGTTTCACGTGAAACATTCAAAATGTTTAACGCCGCATCGTTAATGAGAATGACGCGCCCGCGGCGGTCGGTCGCAATGACGCCATCGGTCATATGCGTCAACACCGACTCGAGCTTGCGCCGCTCTCCCTCCGTCGTCGCCTGCGCTTCCTGCAATTTTTTCGTCAAATTGTTGAACGTCATCGCCAATTGGCCGATCTCATCATAGCCATACACTTTCACCTTGCGGGAGAAATCTCCCCTCGTCATCGCCAGCGCTTGCCGGCGCATATCGGAAATCGGCCGGGTGATCGTGCGCGACAAAAAAATGCCGAGCACGGCGGTAATGGCGAGAGCAATCCCCGTCCCGGTCGCCAAAATCATATTGATTTGCCGCATTTGCGAAAAGACGTTTTCCATCGAGGCGATGACATAAATGACACCTTTGATTTCGCCGCTCGTTTTGATCGGGGTCGACGAAATGTACATGCGATGGCCCGTTTTCGAATCGAGCATCATCCGGTCGACGATTTCGCCGGTGACGAGGGAACGTTTTACATAAATCTCGGTCGTCCGCTTTCCGACGATGTTTTGCATATACGGATTGGATGTCGCCAGCACTTTCCCTTTCTCATCGATGACGCGCACTTCGGAAATGTCTTGGGAAACGAAATCATGAAGAAGCGAACGGATGTCTTCTTCCAATGTCGGGCTTTTTTCATCGCGTTCCCGATTCATCGCCTGCTCGACGTTATAGGCGAGCAAGGTCACCCGTTCGTTTAATGAGTTTTTAAAGTTCTGCACAAGCTCCGTTTCCAGCTTGCGAACGAAGTACACGCCGATGATTTGCATGGCGACGAGAATCAGTAATACATAAATGATGACAAACTTAAAATGAATCGAACGGAATGGGCCTACTTTTTTCATGCTGGCTCATGACTCCTGTTCCGGATTGCGCAAGTAATAGCCGACGCCCCGTCTTGTGACGATCCAATTCGGGTGGGAAGGGTTGTCCTCAATTTTTTCACGCAGACGTCTTACCGTCACGTCGACGGTGCGCACATCGCCATAGTAATCGTAGCCCCAGACGGTTTGCAGCAAATGCTCGCGCGTCATCACTTGGCCGATATGCTTCGCCAAGTAATGAAGCAGTTCAAATTCGCGATGGGTCAGTTCAATTGTTTCCCCCCTCTTTTGCACGGCATACGCATCTGGACGGATGACAAGCGGGCCAATGACAATTTCATTTGTTTCGCTTTCTCCTTCTTCTTGGTTGGCCGTTTGCGCATGGCGGCGCAAGTTTGCCTTCACCCGCGCCAGGAGCTCGCGCGTGCTGAACGGCTTTGTCACATAATCGTCCGCACCAAGCTCCAACCCAAGCACTTTATCAATCTCAGAATCTTTCGCCGTCAGCATAATGATCGGCATATCATATTTTTTCCGCACTTCGCGGCATACTTCCATGCCGTCTTTTAACGGCAGCATAATATCCAATAAAATCAAGTCCGGCATCGTTTCTTCGACTTTTTGCAGCGCTTCTTCGCCGTCGTAGGCGCAAATGACCTCATATCCTTCTTTTTGCAAATTAAATTGCAAAATATCGGCAATCGGTTTTTCATCATCAACGACTAAAATGCGTTTTTCCATCTCGCTCACATCCTTCCTTTTGCGATGGAATTCTATCATTACTAATTTACCATGTTATGAACATGAAATCATCCTTTGCCGATTGCCATTTTGAGGAGCCTATCAAAGAAAAAAGCATAGACGCGCGCGCATCTATGCCTGTAGTTTGCTTTGTTTATACGCCGCCTGCCACCGTCCACTATCGCCGCTTACGCGTAGACGCTGCGGACGACGTTCGTTTGTGAACGATCAGGACCGACGGAGAAAATGGAAAGCGGGATGCCGGTGAGTTGGGAAATGCGCTCGACGTAATGGCGGGCGTTCGCCGGCAGCTCATCAAGGCTTTTCACCCCGGTGATGTCCTCCGTCCAGCCAGGAAGTTCTTCATAGATCGGCTCGCATTCGGCCAACACTTTCAAGCTGGCTGGAAATTCTTCAAGCACCTGGCCGCGGTAGCGGTAGGCGACGCAAATTTTCAACGTTTCAATGCCGGTCAACACGTCGATCGAGTTGAGCGACAAGTCCGTAATGCCGCTCACCCGGCGGGCATGGCGGACGACGACGCTGTCAAACCAGCCGACGCGGCGCGGGCGGCCGGTCGTCGTTCCGTACTCGCGCCCGACTTCGCGGATGCGGTCGCCGATTTCATCGTGCAGCTCCGTCGGGAACGGTCCATCGCCGACGCGCGTCGTATAGGCTTTCGCCACCCCGACGACATGTTTGATTTTTGTTGGGCCCACACCGGCGCCAATCGTCACCCCGCCAGCGACCGGGTTCGACGATGTGACAAACGGATACGTCCCTTGGTCGATATCGAGCATAACGCCTTGCGCTCCTTCAAACAAGACGCGGCGTCCTTCATCGAGCGCGTTGTTCAACACGACCGATGTATCGCAGACGTATTTGGCGATTTGCTGGCCGTATTCGTAATATTCCTCAAAAATGTCTTCCAACCGGAAGCCTTCGACTCCGTACACTTTTTCAAGCAGCGTGTTTTTCTCCTTCAAGTTGCGCTCCAGCTTTTCCGCAAACACGTCGCGGTCGAGCAAATCAACAATGCGGATGCCGATGCGCGCCGCTTTGTCCATGTACGCCGGCCCGATCCCTTTTTTTGTCGTGCCGATTTTGTTTGCTCCTTTCCGCTCTTCCTCGAGCTCGTCCAATTTCAAATGATACGGCAAAATGACATGGGCGCGGTTGCTGATGCGCAAATTGTCGGTGGAAATGCCGCGTTCGTGCAAATACGAAAGCTCTGCAACGAGCGCCTTCGGGTCGACGACCATCCCATTGCCGATGACGCAAATTTTATCTTTATAAAAAATGCCCGATGGGATCAAGTGCAGCTTATACTTTTCCCCGTTGAACACGATCGTATGCCCAGCGTTGTTTCCCCCTTGATATCGGGCAATCACTTCCGCATTTTCCGATAAAAAGTCGGTAATTTTTCCTTTCCCTTCATCGCCCCATTGCGTGCCGACAACAACGACTGACGACATGGCGAGCACCTCCAGTTTCCTCGGTCTAAACATTGTCAGTGTACCAGTTTTCGGCCATAAAGTCAATGAAACACGAACATTAAAAGGGGAATAACGTTTTTTATTCGTGTATTAGTAAACGAGAGAGCCCCTACTTCCATGCTGCAGTGCAAGTGAAGAAATGTTCAAACGGCCGAAGCAGATAACAAAGGCGCCCGCCGTCGACACCTTACGCCCCTGGCGGAATTTGCGCCTCATCGAAGCGGCGCTCTAAGTTGACGAATTTATTGTACTCTTTAATAAAGGCGAGCTGCACCGTCCCGACCGGGCCGTTCCGCTGTTTGGCGATGATGATCTCAATGATGTTTTTGTTCTCAGAATCTTTGTTGTAGTAATCGTCGCGGTACAAAAAGGCGACGATATCGGCGTCCTGCTCAATGCTCCCCGACTCGCGGAGGTCGGACATCATCGGCCGCTTGTCTTGGCGCTGCTCGACGCTGCGCGACAGCTGCGACAAAGCGATGACCGGCACTTCGAGCTCCCGGGCGAGCGCCTTTAGCGAACGGGAAATTTCTGACACTTCCTGCTGGCGGTTTTCCCGGTTGCGCCCGCTTCCTTGAATGAGTTGCAAATAATCGATCACCACCATGCCGAGACCGCTTTCCTGTTTCAAGCGGCGGCATTTGGCGCGAATATCGCTGACGCGGATGCTCGGCGTGTCGTCAATATAGATGCCGGCGTTGGACAAACTGCCCATCGCCATCGTCAGCTTGCCCCAATCTTCCGGCGTCAGCCTGCCGGTGCGCAAGTTTTGCGCGTTGATGTTGCCTTCAGCGCAAAGCATCCGCATCACAAGCTGCTGGGCGCTCATTTCCAAGCTGAAAATGGCGACATTTTCGCTCGTTTTCGTTGCCACATTTTGAGCGATGTTTAACGCGAATGCCGTCTTCCCGACCGACGGCCGGGCGGCGACGATAATCAAGTCGCTGCGCTGAAATCCGGACGTCATCCGGTCGAGTTCAGTGAATCCGGTCGGGATGCCGGTGATGTCTCCGTTCCGGTTATGGAGCATTTCAATGTTGTCATACGTCTGTACGAGGACGTCTTTAATATTTTTAAAGGCGCCCGAATGTTTCCGTTGGGAAACCTCCATAATTTTCCGTTCCGCTTCATCGAGCAAAACGTCAATTTCATCTTCCCGCGTGTACCCGTCTTGAGCGATCGATGTCGCCGTGCGAATGAGGCGGCGAAGCACTGATTTTTCTTCAACAATGCGGGCGTAGTATTCGACGTTGGCCGCTGTCGGCACAGAATCGGCGAGCTCGCTTAAGTAGGAGACGCCGCCGACTTCCTCAAGCTGCTCCAAAGCGGCCAGTTCCGCCGTCACCGTCACTAAATCGACCGGCTCGCCCTTATCGGCGACACGAAGCATGGCGTGGAAAATTTTTTGATGGGCCGCGCGGTAAAAGTCTTCGGGAATTAATCGTTCCGAGGCTAGCGTCAGCGCAGTGGGATCCAAAAACACGGCGCCAAGCACGGCCTGCTCGGCTTCAATGCTTTGCGGAGGAATTCGTTCTGAAAAAAGTTCGCTCATCGTCTCACCGCCTTTTCCCCCGTTTCGTTTCCGTCGATAATGCCCCCGCCGCAGTGGGCGGGGGCATCATGGCTCACCGTTATTTTTGTTCCTTGACGTGCACTTTTAATGTCGCCGTCACTTCCGGATGGAGCTTCACCGGCACGTTCGTATATCCGAGGGAGCGAATGGCATCAGCAAGCTCGATTTTCCGCTTGTCCAGCTTCAGGCCGTGCTGGGCGTGAAGCGCCTCAGCGATTTGCTTGCTCGTGATCGAGCCAAACAAACGGCCGCCCTCGCCCGCTTTCGCCGGAATTTCCACCGTCAGCTTTTCGAGCTCTTCTTTCAATTTTTTTGCATTGGCTAGCTCTTCCGCCGCTTGGCGCTGCTCTTTTTGCTTTTGCGCCTCGAGCGCCTTGATGTTCGCCGGCGTCGCTTCAATGGCAAGCCCTTGTTTGAACAAAAAGTTGTTCGCGTAGCCGTCGGCGACGTCTTTGATTTCCCCTTTTTTTCCTTTTCCTTTCACATCTTTTAAAAAAATCACTTTCATGATGGCTTCCCCCCCTCGAAATAATCGTGAATGGCTTCGCGCAGCTGCCGCTCCGCCTCTTCGACCGTTACTTGAGACAGCTGGGCGGCAGCGTTCGTCAAATGTCCGCCTCCGCCAAGCCGTTCCATAATGACTTGCACGTTGACATCACCGAGCGAGCGGGCGCTGATGCCAACCGTCCCGTCGGCCCGTTTGGAAATGACAAACGAAGCGATGACGCCGCTCAAGGTGAGAAGCGTATCGGCCGTTTGCGCAATCAACACTTGGTCGTGCACTTCGTTCTCGCCCCCTTTGGCGATGGCGATGCCGCGCTCATCGATCGCCGCCCGTTCGATCAATTTCGCCCGTTTGACGTAGTTGGTGACGCTTTCCCGCAGCAATTTTTGCACGAGCACCGTATCCGCCCCTTGGGCGCGCAAGTATGACGCGGCGTCGAATGTCCGCGAACCGGTGCGAAGCGTAAAACTTTTCGTGTCGACGACGATCCCGGCAAGCAAGGCGGTCGCTTCGAGCATCGCCAGCTTCATCCGTTTCGGTTGGTACTCTAACAGCTCGGTGACAAGTTCGGATGTCGAGGAAGCATACGGCTCCATATAGACGAGAATCGGCGCCTCAATGAACTCTTCGCCGCGGCGATGGTGATCGATGACGACGATATGGTCGGTGCGATACAATAGCCGCTCTTCAATAACGAGCGACGGGCGATGCGTATCGACGACAATCAAAAGCGTATCCTCGGTGACGAGCTCGAGCGCCTGCTCCGGCTTTAGGCATCTTGACCATAATTCAGCATGTTTTTTCATTTCCTCAAGCAACCGTTGCGCCCCGGCATCGGTTTTCGCCGGATCGATGACGATAAACCCTTCCTTTTGGTTCGACTGGACGACTTTTAAAACGCCGATAGCCGCTCCCATGGCGTCCATATCGGGATATTTATGCCCCATGATGAGCACTTTGTCGCTTTCCGCGATCAGTTCGCGAAGCGCATGGGAAATGACGCGGGCGCGGACGCGCGTCCGCTTTTCCATCGGGTTCGTTTTGCCGCCGTAAAACTTCACTTTTCCATTTCCTTGCTTAATCGCGACTTGGTCGCCGCCGCGGCCCAACGCTAAATCCAAGCTTGATTGGGCGAGCGCCCCCAGCTCGGGGAGCGGGGACACGCCGGCGCCGATGCCGATGCTCAGCGTCAGCTGGGCATGATGCTTTGCCGTCTGCTCACGCACTTCGTCGAGAATGGAAAATTTGCTTTTCTCGAGCCGCCCAAGAATCTGTTCGTTCAATACGGCAATAAATCGGTCGGATGACGTTCGCTTCAAAAAAATTCCATAGTCGTTCGCCCAACGGTTCAACACAGAAGTGACGAGGCTGTTTAGTTGGCTTTTTGCCTGATCGTCCATCCCTTGCGTAATTTCATCATAATTGTCAAGAAAAATGATGGCGAGCACCAGCCGTTCCGCTTCGTACTGCCGCTTCAATTCCATATGTTCGGTGACGTCGAAAAAGTAAAGAAGCCGTTCAGGGCGGCGAATGATCACTTTCAGCTGCCTTCCGTTCAGCTCGAAAATCTCTTCATCCGTTTTTCCCCTTTTCACAAAAGCGGCCAACGGTTCGGAAAGCTCGGCGAGCGAGCGGCCGACGAGCGTCTGTTCCTTAAAGCAGGCGGCTAAAAAACGGTTCGACCACTCGATTTCCCCCTCTTCATCGATGAGCATAATGCCGATTGGCATTTGCATTAACGCTTCCTCGCCCACCTTTTTCACTCGGTGCGATAAATTGGCAATATAGTGCTCCAACTCTTTATGCAAGGAGCGTTGCGACTCAATGACATAATAAAGCACAAACCCTATGCCAAGAAGGGCGACAAGGCCGAGCAGCCATTGGAAGTAAAACAAGCCGATCGCCATCAGCACCGCCAGAGCGGCGAACGCATATAACGGGTAGCGATACGCTTTCCTTTCATAAAAATGGGACATTCAAGTCAGCTCCTACACTGAAGAAATGACTCACCTTATCCAATTATCATATGCGGCGGCGCAAATCAAATCCTAAATCAATTATACCGAATATCGCCACGAGATAAAGTAGAAAAGGCAGGAATAAGCAAACGACCGTCCCTGCCGCCACCACTCCTTTGCCAATCCCTTTTTTGTAAGCGGCGTAGTAAAGAAACGAAAATCCTTGCACGATCATCGCCAACTGCAATACATACGATAAATTCAACACAGCGATATAGGCAAACGATCCTTCTTCGAACGGGAACAAGGAGAGAAGGAGCACGAAGACATACACCCACAATACGGTTTTCGGCCACGTCAACTCGCGAAACGGCGGCCATGAACCGACCGGCAGCTTCAGCCTCTTCATCACCGGCAGCGAGACGATGATCGTCGCGTACGCCAGCGCAAACGAGGCAACGACAAACAACGTCGGAACCATATAGCCGATCAGCTTCAGCCCTTGCTCGAACTGCCTTTGCATCTCCACAGGCGGCGCTTGCCCCATTCCTTCCATTAGGCGCATCGCTGTGTCAAACGATTCGCGTACGAGCGCGAGCGTATCTTTGATCATATCAACGTGCAAAAACTGAATCGAGATGATGTAATCGAGCACGATATTCGCCAAAAATACAAGCGCGCCGACAAGAAGAACGACGTAACGGTTTTTCTGTTTCGCCAACATCGCGCCGACGGCCATGCCGAAAGTACCAAACATAAGCGCCATCGGCAGCGACAAAAGCGAGCCGATCAAGCCGGAGATGACAAGAGCCGCAGCCAGCAACAAAACAGCTGGAATCCATCCATGGCGCATCGTAAATACCATAAACGGGAGCGCTAAAAACAAAGCGGCGACAACCCCGATGACCGGCGCATATAAGGCAAGCAAAAACAAAACGGCAAACAGCGCAAGCTCAATCGCCGCTTCGGCGAGGGCGTGCGTTTTTCGCAATGGACGTTCCCCTTTCTTTGTTTTTTGGTGATTTGACCTCCTTCCCCACCTTCGCTCTGCTTGGGAGTAGGAGTCCTCTCGGTCAAAGGAGATAAAAAAAGCAGTAAGGATCCCCCTTACTGCTTGCTTTCGGCTCACTCGTCCGCAACGTACGGCAGAAGCGCCATTTGGCGCGCGCGTTTGATCGCGACCGTCAATTTGCGCTGATATTTCGCGCTCGTTCCTGTGACACGGCGCGGCAAAATTTTGCCGCGTTCGGAAATGAACTTCTTCAGCAAATCGACGTCTTTGTAGTCGATATGCGTAATGTTGTTCGCTGTGAAGTAACATACTTTGCGGCGTTTGCCACGTCCGCCTTTCCGTCCTGCCATGCTTGTTTCCTCCTTTCCGCTGCCGTCGTTTCCTCATTGCTGGAATGGCCCGCTGCCTGCGCGTTGTTTAGAGGCATGGGCTTGAAGCCACTTGTTTATTAAAACGGCAAATCATCATCAGAAATATCGATCGGCTGGCCGTCATTGGCGAACGGATCGTCATCGATGCGGCCAACCCCTTTTTCGTTCGGGTATCGGTGGTTCTGATCTTGTCCGAACGGGAATGGATCCCCATAGTAGCCGCCCGCTGTTGCCCCTCGCTGCTCGCTCGTTCCTTTCGGCTCAAGAAATTGGACGTTATCAGCCACCACTTCCGTCACATACACGCGCCGACCTTCTTGATTTTCATAGCTGCGGGTTTGCAGCCGGCCATCGACGCCAGCCAAGCTTCCCTTTTTCAAAAAGTTGGCGACGTTTTCCGCCTGGCGGCGCCAAACGACACACTGGATAAAATCCGTTTCTCGCTCGCCCTGCTGATTTGTAAACGGACGGTTGACCGCGAGCGTAAACGTGGCAACAGCCACTCCGCTTGGAGTGTAGCGCAACTCCGGATCTCTCGTTAACCTGCCGACTAAAATGACGCGGTTAATCATCAGAACCACCTCTTCATCCTAATCGAAAAGATTATTCTTCCTCTTTGACAACGATGTGACGGATGATGTCTTCGCTGATGCGCGCCAAGCGGTCGAATTCTTGCACCGCACGCGGCTCCGATACGACGTTGACAATCATGTAATAGCCGTCGCGGTATTTTTGAATTTCATAGGCTAAGCGGCGCTTGCCCCAATCCGTCACGTTCGTAATCTCCGCGCCGTTTTCTTTCAACACGTTGTTGAACCGTTCGACGAGAGCTTGTCTCGCTTCATCGTCCATGTTCGGGCGGATGATGTACATGATTTCGTACTTTCTCACGCTCGTCACCTCCTTTTGGTCTAAGCGGCCCTTCCGTTCGGAAGGGCAAGGAGCAATCACCATTACTCACATTTGCTTATTATACCATGATCGACAACGATAAGCAAGGCAGTTTGCCGCATTCCGTCAGCGCAAACGGCCAGCTTTTTGCCTCCACACCTGCTGTATAACCCCCGAACTTGCCTAGATGTTATACGTTGAACCGGAAGTGCATAATATCGCCGTCTTGTACTTCGTAGTCTTTCCCTTCAAGGCGCACTTTGCCGGCTTCACGCGCCGCCGCCATCGATCCAGCCGCGACGAGGTCATCGTACGACACCGTTTCTGCGCGAATAAATCCGCGCTCAAAGTCGGAATGGATGATGCCGGCGCATTGCGGCGCTTTCATCCCTTTGCGGAACGTCCACGCCCGCACTTCCTGCTCGCCGGCGGTGAAAAACGTCGCCAGCCCGAGCAGGCTGTAAGCGGCGCGGATCAGCTGATCAAGGCCGGACTGCTCGATGCCGAGTTCCTGCAAAAACTGCCGTTTTTCCTCATCGCTGAACTCAGCGATTTCCTCTTCGATTTTGGCGCAGACCACAATGACTTCCGCGTTGTCGCGCTTCGCAAACTCGCGCACGTCATTGACGAACGGATTGCTGCTTGGGTCAGCGACGTCTTCCTCGCCGACATTGGCGACGTAAAGCATTGGCTTTGTCGTCAACAAATGCAGCTGCTTGACGACTTTCATCTCTTCATCAGTGAACTTGAGCGTGCGCGCCGGCTTGCCGGCCTCGAGCGTCTCCTTCAACCGCCGCAAAATGTCGTATTCAAACGCCGCCTCTTTATCTTTTTGCTTGGCGATTTTGCCGACCCGCTCGATTCGTTTGTCAACCGTCTCTAAATCGGCCAATACGAGCTCCAAATTGATCGTTTCGATATCGGCAAGCGGGTCGACTTTGCCGGCGACGTGGGTGATGTTTTCATCGCTGAAGCAGCGGACGACTTGGCAAATCGCATCGACTTGGCGGATATGCGACAAAAACTTGTTGCCAAGCCCCTCTCCTTTGCTTGCTCCTTTGACAATGCCGGCGATATCGGTAAATTCAAAAACAGTCGGCACTGTCCGCTTCGGGCGAAACATTTCCGTCAATACATCGAGCCGCTCGTCAGGCACTTCGACGACACCGACGTTCGGCTCAATCGTGCAAAACGGATAGTTGGCTGACTCAGCACCTGCTTTCGTAATGGCGTTAAACAACGTCGATTTGCCGACGTTCGGCAATCCGACGATTCCTGCTGTCAATCCCATTCGTTCCACTCCTCTTTCCCGTTCACATCTTCCCTCATTATATGGGCTGGCGCAGAAAATGACAAGCGCTCCGCGGGCGGGGAATGTTTCCTCTCCCGCCCGCTTCGAAAAAGGCAAGAGTTGGCGCCCTTTTTCCAACACTCGGCCGCCCAAAGCCGACTCTGTATTTTCATTTTCGAATCAGCCGCCTTAAACCGCTTGTTGCCGTCAACAACGTCATTTTTCTACTGCCAAAACACTTTTGACTGTTTACTTCGCTTCCGGCGCGACTTTTTCGATATCAACCAAACAGTCATAAAGCGTGCTGCCGCAGCCGTTATCCGACTCCAAATCGGACGTGAGGACGTTGACCGGCCCGCCGAACACTCCCCATTGTCCTTCGTCAATGTTGATCGTGCCTGGGTAGGCGCCATCAAGCACCTTGACCGTTCCCACGAGCGATCCGCGGTCGTTGTAAACACGCGCCCGGTCGCCATCGGCGAGCCCTTTTTTCACGGCGACGTCGGCCGCCACCTCAATGCGCACCACCTGCAGCGCCGGGATGAGCGGGTAATGCTGCGAATGGTTCGAGCGGAGCGGATGGATCGTCAACAGCCGATACGGATATTTGGCGGCTAATGCCGGATTGGCTTCCTCCGATTCGGCTGGATACATGATTTGCAGCCGGCCGTCCATCCCTTTTTGTTTGGCGATGGTCGATGTAAATTCATATTTGCCGCTTGGCGTTTGAAATCGGCGGCCACGCCACGGCACAGGTTCGACAGGCAAAAGGACGCGGTGCTCCGTTTTCAGCCGCGCAAGCGTAATGCCGTGCTGTTCCAACGGCCGAAGCGCCATCGCAAGGAATTGCTCGCGCGTATAGGCAAAATCGTCCCCAAACCCGAGCCGTTTCGCCAGCTCCGTCCAAATCCACAAATCCGGTTTCGCCTCGCCCGGCGGATCAACAAGCTTTGGCCCGTAGTTTACATATGCATGGTACATGGAGGAACAATACACATCCTCTTCTTCAAACGATGCGGCCACTGGAAGAACGTAATCGGCGGCGGCGGCCGTGTCGGTCATAAACTGCTCGAATACAACGACCGTCTCAACGGAAGCGAACGCTTTTTTCATTAAGTTCGTGTTCGGCACTTGAACGAGCGGGTTGCCGCACGTGACGATCACCATGCCGATCGGTGGATCATTCGCCCGCAATATTTCTTCCGCCTGCTTCATCATCGTCCATGTGCGCGAGGCCGTTTTCCGCTCCGGAAGCGTCAACGCCGCTTTATCGAAGCATTCGCTCACTTGCAAGTTGCCGAAGTTCGCCCCTCCGCCGGGAATGCCGACGTTTCCGCTTGCGGCGACAAGGGCGTCGATCCATCGGATTGTATTGCCGCCGTTCGCATAACGCTGCATGCCAAGGCCGAGATACGTCGCCGTTGGCCGGTCCCCGTAAAGCCGGGCCAGCTCCGTCATTTGATCCCGACTGACGCCGGTATGCCGCTCGATCTCAGAAAGCGAAATCATATCTAATACTTGTTTGACGTCATCAAACCCAAGCGTATGCTGCTCGATAAAGGCACGGTCCTCAAGTCCGAGGCGAAGCAATTCTTTCATGACGCCCATCGCCAAAAACGCATCCATTCCCGGCTTAATGCATACGTACCGATCAGCGATGCGCGCCGTCGGGCCAAACAGCGGATCGATGACCACAATTGTCGCCCCGCGTTTTTTCGCGGCAAGCAACCGCTCGAATAAATGCATGTTCGTGCGGGCAACGTTTCGCCCCCAAATGACGATATGGCGGCTGTTGTCGATATCTTCTGGCGCATGGCTATAGGCGTTGCCAAAATCCCATGTCTGCGCCTCAATGCCCGCGCCCCAGCAAAGGCTGCCGATAAGCTCTGTTGCCCCACCATAGCAATTAAAAAAACGGCGGTCCAGGTTTTTCAGCAACCCGTTGTTGGCGTAATCATGACTGTGGAGTACAGCAGTCGGCCCAAACCGTTCTTTCAATTCTCGCATCTTTCTGGCGATGTCATCAAGCGCCTCTTCCCAAGAAATGCGAACGAACTGCCCGTTTACTTTTTTCAACGGATAGAGAAGGCGTTCTTTGGCGTTTACCCGCTCTTTCAACATCCGCCCGCGCCCGCAAATGTTCCCTTTCGTGATGGGATGGTGTTCGTCGCCATCGATGCGCACGACTTTTCCTTCGCTCACCGTCACCTTCAGCCCGCACACATCCCAACAGTTGAGCGGACATGATGTCACATGCGTCGCTTTCACCATCTTCCCCCCTCTCTTTGCAACAAAAGAGCATGGGTCCGCCCCCATGCTTCGTTTGCCTATTCCTCATGCTTCACGAGCACTTTTTTCATTTTGCGGATAAATTCTTTGCGCGGCAATAACACGCTATGGGCGCACCCTTCACATTTAATGCGGATGTCGGCGCCTAAGCGGATCACTTTCCAGCGGTTCGTTCCGCACGGGTGCGGCTTCTTCATTTCAACGATATCGTATAGTCCAAACTGTTTCTCTTCCATCCGTCCACCTCCTCATGACAGCGATTGCTCCCGTTGCGGCTTTGCCCCCGGCTGCTCTTGTCCGTCGCGGCGATGCAGCACAAGCCGCGGGTACGGGATTTCGATTCCCCGTTCGTCCAACAGCATCTTCACTTCCTTGCGGATCGCCCGAGCGACCGCTAAATGACGCATCGGTTTCGTTTCGCACGTGATGCGCAATATGACTTCCGAGCTTGATAAATTTTGCACACCAAGCAATTCCGGCGGGGCAACCATGTCTTCATACTTCGCCGGCAGCTGCGGCAGAAGCTCGCGGATGGCTTCCTCCGCCTCTTCAATGTCTTCTTCATAGGCGATGCTGACGTCAACGACAGCGAGGCTGTTGTGCAGTGAATAGTTCGTCACTTGAGTGATGCTGCCGTTTGGCAAAATGTGCACTTCTCCCGTCCAGCTTTTAATTTTCGTCACCCGAAGCCCAATCGTTTCGACATATCCTTCAAAATTGCCGATGCGCACATAATCGCCGACCGCAAACTGGTCTTCAAAAATGATGAAAAACCCGGTGATGATGTCTTTCACTAAACTTTGCGCGCCAAAACCGACAGCCAGTCCGACGACCCCGGCTCCAGCGAGCAGCGCTTTGACCGGAACGCCAAACGCATCTAAAATCATCAACAGTGCAATAAAATATAATACATACGTAATAACGTTGTCGAGCAGCCGTACGAGCGTCGCCTCCCGACGTTCAGAAATGCGGATCGGCGCCTTCTGCCGCACTTTGAACATGTTATGGACAGCGATTTTCAACACTTTCACCGCTACGGCGCATATGAGTAGAATAAGGACGATTTTCAGCGTTCCTTTTCCGATCTGAAGCCACAATTGTTCATCCATCAAAAATGCGAACAATCGGCTAACCGTTTTTTCCATCGTGTTCAACGTTAGAGACACCTCAACCTTTTTCTTTTTCTGCGCTTTTATTTTAACAAGACCGCTCGCCGATTTGTAGCCCGATCTCTCAATAGAGAGCTGCTAAAGCGGAGAAAAAGCAAGAAAACAAACGGAGAAATGTATATCATTCTTTTATTTTCCGTATACTGTTAATACTTTTGAAACGAAAGTAGGAGTGAAGCGAATGAGCATCCCATCGATATTTTTCTCGTCCAAGGAGGAAAGAGACCGCGTCTTTTATGACGAGCAAGGGGCGGTGTCGTCGATCGCCTGGCGGATCGCTTCGCTGCTTCCCGACCCGCTCGTTCAGCCAGTCGCCATCGTTTGCATCGGCACGGACCGCTCGACCGGCGATTCACTCGGGCCGCTCGTCGGCACGATGCTCAAGGAAAAGCCGCTGGCTCGCTTCCACGTGTACGGAACGCTCGAAGAACCGATTCATGCCGTCAATTTGGAAGAAAAAGTAGAATCCATTCGGCTCATTCATGACGATCCGTTCATGATCGCGGTCGATGCCTGCCTTGGGCGGTTGAAAAGCGTCGGCGCCATTACGATCGCCAAAGGGCCTGTCCGTCCTGGCGCCGGGGTCAATAAACAGCTTCTTCCCGTCGGCGACGCCCATATTACAGGAGTTGTCAATGTCAGCGGGTTTATGGAGTTTTTCGTCCTGCAAAATACGCGCCTTCATCTTGTCATGAATATGGCGAAAACGATCGCCAACGGCATTTATGAAGCGGAGCGGTTCATCCTCCGAAAAGAGCGGCTCGGTGCCCCTTTGCTCTCAACAGAACGGCATTCATTATGGTAGGCGGCAAATCCCCCTCTTGTTCAGCTGTCCAAGGAGGGGATTTCTTTTGCGCGCCTTGAATCGCCATTTTCATACCGGGGGTGGAAAGCGAAACACACTCATGAATGTGTTTTGTTTGCTTTCGAGGGGCACGAGGCCGGCTATCAGACGAAGGAAAAAACGAAAACGGCCGCTGCTGTAACGAAAATGCTCGGCAGCAAGTTCGCTACGCGAATGTTCGTCAAACCGAGCATGTTGAGTCCAATGGCCATAATTAAAATGCCGCCAGTCGCTGTTGATTCAGCAATGAACGAATCAAGCACTTCCTTCGGCACAAACCGTTCGATTTGCGTCGCCAACAGCGCGATGCCCCCCTCATAAACAACGACCGGCAAGGCGGAGAAGATGACGCCGATGCCGAGCGTCGTCGTCAAAATGACACTGGCAAAGCCGTCTAAAATCGATTTCGTATACAAGACGCTATGGTCGCCGCGCAGCCCGCTGTCAAGCGCTCCGACGATGGCCATCGCCCCGATGACAAACAACAACGTCGCGCTGACAAACCCTTTAGCGATGCTTCCTTGCCCGTTTCCGCCCACTTTCGCCTCGAGCCATTGACCGAGCCGGTTCAGCTTTTCCTCCCAGTTCCACCACTCCCCGAGAATGCCGCCGAAAACAAGGCTGAAAATAACAACGAGAAACTGTTCGCTTTTCATTCCCATTTGTATGCCAAGCAGCGCCACCGCAAGCCCAATCCCCCCCATCACCGTTTCCTTTACCCGCTCGGGGATGCGATGAAGCCATTTTCCAATCAACGCCCCGGCGATAATGCTCACTCCGTTGACAATCGTTCCTAACAACACCATGATGTCCAACCCTCTCTTGCAAAAAAAATAAACCGGCCTTGATCAAAGGGCCGACCTACTCGTCGAACCGCACATCGAGCAGTTCTAATATTCTCTCTAAATCTTCCGGAGAAAAAAACTCAATTTCAATTTTTCCTCTTTTCCTCATTTGTTTAATCGTGACATTCGTCCCGAATTTTTCGCGCAGCAGCGATTCGCTTTCCCGAATAAACACGCTTTTTTCCGGCGGTTTCCGCTTCGATGTTTCACGTGAAACATTTTCGTTCGCCTGTTGGATCAGCTTTTCAAGCTGGCGGACGTTCAATCCTTCGCGAATCGTCCGTTCCACGATCGGTTTCATTTTGCTTTTTTGCTTCAGCCCCAACAACGCGCGGCCATGTCCCATCGAAAGTGTGCCGTCCATAAGCAGCTTTTGCACATCTGAAGGGAGGGACAACAAACGCAAATGATTGGCGATGTGCGGACGGCTCTTCCCGACCCGGCTCGCGACTTCCTCCTGAGTCAAGTGCAGCTTGTCCATCAACATTTTGTACGCCATCGCTTCCTCGATCGGGTTCAAATCCTCGCGCTGCAAGTTTTCAAGAAGGGCGAATTCCATCATTTGCTCATCAGTCAACTCGCGCACGACGACCGGCACCGACGGCAAATTCGCCTCTTTCGCCGCCCGATAGCGCCGCTCTCCGACGACGATTTCAAATCCGCCCGGCACACGGCGGACGATGAGCGGTTGCAAAATGCCGTGCTGCAAAATCGATTGTTTCAGCTCCTCAATGGCCTCAGGCTGAAACGTTTTTCGCGGTTGATACGGATTCGGATGAAGGTCGTGAATGCTGACTTCCCGCACTGTTTCCTCTCTCCCAGTAAGTTCATTAAGCGAGAGATTGTCAAACAGCGCACTGATGCCTTTGCCGAGACCTTTAGCCACGTTCAAGCACCTCCTTCGCCAGTTCCAAATACACTTCCGCCCCCCGCGATTTCACATCGTACAAAATGATCGGTTTGCCATGGCTTGGCGCCTCGCTCAGCCGCACGTTTCGCGGGATGATCGTCTGATACACCTTTTCGCGAAAATACTTTTTGACTTCTTGAATGACCTGCAGGCCTAGATTCGTCCTTGCATCAAGCATCGTCAATAGAACTCCTTCAAGACGCAAATCATAGTTTAAGTGCCGTTGCACAAGCCGGATCGTGTTCAGCAGCTGGCTCAATCCCTCTAACGCATAATATTCGCATTGAACAGGGATGAGCACGGAATTGGCCGCTGTCAATGCGTTGAGCGTCAACAAGCCGAGCGAAGGAGGGCAGTCGATAATAATAAAGTCGTATTTGTCTTTTAGCGGCTCGAGCGCGTTTCTCAACCGAATTTCACGGGAGATGACTGAGACGAGCTCAATTTCCGCGCCGGCAAGCTGGATCGTCGCCGGAATGACGTATAAGTTTTCGACGTCCGTCGGCCGAATGACATCTTTCGCCTTCATATCCCCGATGATGACGTTGTAAATGCATTCATCGACATCACCGCGTTCAATGCCGATGCCGCTCGTCGCATTTCCTTGCGGGTCGGCGTCAACAAGCAGCACTTTTTTCCCAAGATGCGCCAAACAGGCCGATAAATTGACGGCTGTCGTCGTTTTTCCAACTCCGCCCTTTTGGTTTGCAATAGCAATGACTTTTCCCACGATGCCACCTACCTCGTATCTCTTCCTCAATCCATTTTATTTTAGCACGAAAACCGGAAAATGACTTTGTTTTCTGAAAGAAAAAACCCCATCAGCTGCGCTTGATGAGGCCAAAGATGACGTTCGTTATTTTTTTGCGATTCGAATCGTAATTTGGTAGTAGTCATCAAATTCTTCTTCTTCCGATTGGACGGACACCCCGCTGTTTTCCACCATAGAAAGCGACTGGCGGATCGTATTGACGGCGATGCGCATATCGCGGCTGAACGCCTTCCGCTTCGGCTTTGGCTTCCGTTCCTTCGCCTCGAGCAGCTTTAACACCCGGTCTTCGGTCTGTTTGACGTTCAACTGTTTGTCGATGATCTCTTGCAGCAGCTTCAGCTGTTTCTCTTTATCTTTCAACGCAATCAACGCGCGCGCATGGCGCTCGGTAATCGCCCGCTGCAGGAGCGCCTCTTGCACCTCTTGCGGAAGCTTCAGCAGGCGCAGTTTGTTGGCGATCGTCGATTGCCCTTTGCCGAGCCGCTGGGCGAGCGCCTCTTGCGTCAAATCGTGAAGCTCGATCAATTTGGCGTACGCCATCGCCTCTTCGATCGGCGTCAGCTCCTCGCGCTGCAAGTTTTCAATGAGGGCGACGGAGGCGGTTTCTTTGTCATTTAAGTTTTTGATAATCGCGGGGATTTCCGTCCAGCCAAGCTTTTGCACCGCTCTCCATCTCCGCTCGCCGGCGATGATTTCAAACCGCCCGTTTCCGCATTCGCGGACGACGATCGGCTGGATGATGCCGTGCGTGCGGATCGTCAGCGCCAGCTCGTCGATCTTCTCTTCATCAAACATCGTGCGCGGCTGGAAGCGGTTCGGAATGATGCTGGCAACCGGAATGTGGCGAACTTCCTCCCGCTCTTGTTTTTCCCCTGTTTCTTCTTGCTCTTTTTCTCCAAAGCTGAACAAGCGCGAAAATGGATGCTTCATCCCCCTACACCACCTTTGGACATACTTGGCCAAAATATCTCTGTCTCGCCCGGCAGGCGCCTTTACAGCCGGTTTTTGGCGCGGAACAAAAGCAGGAGGCGGCGCAGCTTGTCTCTCTTTCCGCCGGCAAATCCATCCCGCCGTCCGCAAAGGCGCTATTGAATCGGTTGCTTGTTCGGCGTTCCCGGTTTGCGCGGGTATTGGTTCGGTGTTTTTTTCGTCTTGCGGATGAAAATGATCGTCCGTCCGCCTTCATCAAACGGCAGCGTGAACGTTTCCGCTGCCGCCACTTCGCCGCCGAGCACGCTGATTGCTTTTCGCCCCTCTTTCAGCTCTTCGGGCGCCGAAGCAGCTTTCATCGCAATGAATGTGCCGCCCACTTTCACCATCGGAAGGCAAAGTTCGGCAAGCACCGGCATGCGCGCCACCGCCCTGGCCATGACGACGTCAAACGATTCGCGCATCCCCTTTTGACGGGCGAACGTCTCGGCGCGGTCATGGTAAAGCGCCACGTCCGCAAGCCCGAGCTCGGCAGTGAGATGCTCTAAAAAACGAATGCGTTTTTGCAGGGAATCGACGATCGAAACGCGCAAATGCGGAAAACATATTTTCAGCGGAATGCTCGGAAATCCCGCCCCGGCGCCCACATCGCAAAGCGCAAGCGGCGCGGAAAAATCGTAGTAAAACGCCGGGGAGACCGAGTCGAAAAAGTGCTTCACATAAACGCCGGGCTTGTCCGTAATGGCGGTCAAATTCATCTTCTCGTTCCACTCAACGAGCAGTTCGTAATAGCGCTCAAACTGCGAAAGCGCCCGGGAAGAGAGGGGGATCCCCCTCTCTTCGAGCATGGCTTGAAATTGTGTCGCCTCCATAAGCCAATCCTTTCCCTCATTGTTTATTCATTCGACACACGCGCAATTCTTCCTTGTTCCAAATACACTAATAATATTGAAATATCGGCCGGATTGACGCCGGAAATGCGCGACGCTTGGGCGATCGAGAGCGGGCGCACTTGTTTCAGCTTTTGCCGAGCCTCGGTCGCCAACCCTTGAATGGCGTCGTAATCGATGTCTTCCGGAATTTTTTTGTTTTCCATTTTTTTGAGCCGTTCAACTTCTTGGAGCGATTTTTGGATGTAGCCCTCGTATTTGATTTGAATTTCGATTTGTTCAGCCACTTCCGGAGCAATCTCTTCGTCAGCCGGCACCAGTTTTCGGATGTGCTCGTACGTCATCTCCGGGCGCCGGAGCAAATCGGCCGCACGGATGCCGTCTTTCAATTCGCTTCCGCCTGCTTCGCGGATGACTTCCTGCACCTGGGGCGTCGGTTTGATGATCACCGTTTGCAGCCGCTTTTTCTCCCGTTCGATCGCTTCTTTTTTCGCCAAAAACTTTTGATACCGCTCCTCGGAAATCAAGCCGATCCGGTAGCCGAGCTCGGTCAGGCGCAAATCGGCGTTGTCATGGCGAAGCAAAAGCCGGTACTCAGCGCGCGATGTCAACAGACGATACGGCTCATTCGTCCCTTTTGTCACCAAGTCGTCGATCAAAACGCCGATGTAAGCATCTGAACGGCTTAAAATGATTTCTTCGCGGCCGAGCGCCCGGTGGGCGGCGTTAATGCCGGCCATGATGCCTTGGCCCGCCGCTTCCTCATAGCCGGATGTGCCGTTGATTTGCCCCGCCGTATACAAGTTTTTCACGAGCTTCGTTTCCAACGTCGGCCATAGCTGCGTCGGCACGATCGCATCGTACTCGATCGCGTAGCCGGCCCGCATGAGCTGCGCTTTCTCAAGCCCTGGAATCGTCTCAAGCAGCTTGCGTTGGATATGTTCCGGCAAGCTTGTTGACAGCCCTTGTACGTACACTTCCTCTGTTTCCCGCCCCTCCGGCTCGAGGAAAATTTGATGGCGCGGCTTGTCGTGAAACCGGACGACTTTATCCTCAATGGACGGGCAATAGCGCGGCCCGGTTCCTTTGATCATGCCGGAGTACATCGGCGACAAGTGCAAGTTTTCGTCGATGATGCGGTGCGTTTCCTCCGTCGTGTACGTCAACCAGCACGGCAGCTGGTCGGTGATGTATGTCGTCGTCTCGTACGAAAACGCCCGCGGCTCCTCGTCACCCGGCTGGATCTCGGTTTTGCTGTAGTCGATCGTCCGACTGTTGACGCGCGGCGGCGTGCCCGTTTTGAAGCGAACAAGCTCAAACCCGAGCTCTTCTAAATGCTCGGACAGCTTAATCGACGGCTGCTGGTTGTTCGGGCCGCTCGAATATTTAATGTCGCCGATGATGATTTCCCCGCGCAAAAATGTCCCGGTCGTAATGACGACCGCTTTGGCGTAATAATGCGCCCCTGTATGGGTGATGACGCCTTTGCAGACGCCGTCTTCAACAATGAGCCGCTCGACTTTCCCTTGTAAAAGCGTCAAGTTTTCCTGTCTTTCAAGCGTTTTTTTCATTTCCCGCTGATACAGCACTTTATCGGCTTGCGCCCGGAGCGCGCGGACGGCCGGCCCTTTGCCGGTGTTTAACATTCGCATTTGGATGTATGTTTTGTCAATGTTTTTCGCCATTTCCCCGCCGAGGGCGTCGATTTCACGCACGACGATTCCTTTCGCCGGGCCGCCGATCGACGGGTTGCACGGCATGAATGCGATCATATCGAGGTTGAGCGTAATGACAAGCGTTTTTGCACCGATGCGGGCAGAAGCGAGCGCTGCTTCACAGCCGGCATGACCGGCGCCGACGACGATGACGTCATACGTTCCTCCATGGTAATCCATACGGCATTTCCTCCTCGTTTATTTTCCTAAACAAAACTGAGCAAACAGTTGGTCAATCAAGCTCTCGTGGACGGTATCGCCAATGATCTCGCCAAGCAGCTCCCACGCACGGCGCAAATCGATTTGGACGAGATCGATCGGCACGCCGGCGTCAATGCCGGCCAAGGCATCTTCGATCGCTTGTTTCGCCTGCTCAAGCAAGGCGATATGGCGAGAGTTGGAAACATACGTCAAATCGCCAGCTTCCAGCTCACCGCCAAAAAACAGGTCAGCAATCGCTTTTTCCAGTTCATCAATTCCTTGCTCATGCAACAGTGACGTCGCCACAATCGGACGGCCGCCCGCCAGCTCTTTCACCCGGCCCATATCGATCCGTTGCGGCAAGTCGGTTTTATTGACAATGACGATGGCGTCCATTCCTTCGATCATGGCAAACAGCCGCTCATCCTCCTCGGTCAGCGGCTCGTGATAGTTCAAGACGAGCAAAATGAAATCGGCCCGCTTCAACATTTGCCGCGAGCGCTCAACGCCGATCCGTTCAACGACGTCCTCCGTTTCACGGATGCCAGCCGTGTCGATCAAGCGGAGCGGCACGCCGCGGACGTTGACATATTCCTCGATCACGTCGCGTGTCGTCCCTGGAATGTCGGTGACGATCGCCCGGTTTTCATGGGCGAGCGCATTCAAAAGCGACGATTTGCCGACGTTCGGCCGCCCGATGATGACCGTCGCCAAGCCTTCGCGCAATATTTTTCCTTGCGCGGCGGTCAACAGCAGCTTTTCAATTTGTCCGCGCACGTATTCCGCCTTTTCCCGCAACAGGCGCGGCGTCATTTCTTCCACGTCGTCGTATTCTGGATAATCGATGTTGACCTCCACGTGCGCGAGCGTCTCCAAAATCGTCTGCCGCAATTCGCGAATCAATTTCGACAGGCGCCCTTCCATTTGCTGAAGGGCGACGTTCATTGCCCGATCCGTTTTGGCGCGGATCAAATCGATGACCGCCTCCGCTTGAGACAGATCGATGCGCCCGTTTAAAAACGCCCGCTTCGTAAATTCTCCGGGCTCGGCGAGCCGAGCTCCGTTCGCCAGCACGAGCTGCAGCACCCGATTGACAGAAACAAACCCGCCGTGGCAGTTGATCTCGACCACATCTTCACGCGTGAACGTTTTCGGTGCGCGCATGACCGACACCATCACTTCTTCGACGATCCGCCCGCTTTTTGGATCAATGATATGCCCGTAATGAATTGTATGCGATGGGACGTCTCTGAGCCGCTTTCCGCTCGGACTGCGAAAAATCCGATCGGCAATCTCAACCGCCTCATCGCCGCTCAGCCGAACAATGGCGATCGCCCCTTCCCCCATTGGCGTGGAAATGGCGGCGATCGTATCAAATTCCGTCAAAGCCGTTCACCTCTCTTTTCACTGTTTTGTCTATATCCACAGCCCGCTTCAGCTGCTTATTCCCTTGTGCATGTTCACTTAGTTCAATTTTAACTTATCCACATGTGAATAACAATATGGTGCACTCAGCACGGTTGTTGAAAAATGCAAGCAACATCTGCCGAGCCGTAAAAAGTTAGCAGCAATCAGTGATTTCTTCACCATCGCCCGGCCGTATACGCAAAAAAGGCTGCTGCGTTCTTTCCCCATTTGAAAAAGCTCTCGCTGGAGCGTTCTCTCCATTCAACCGCCAATCTTCCAAGCCGCGGGAAAGCATAAAAAAACCGCCTCTGCCCAATTTAGCGAGGCGCCTCTCTTTTCGACGATATTTGGCCTGTTTTCGGAGCGACGATGATCGAACGGTGCGGATCAACGCCGACGGAATACGTCAAGACATGTTTATTGCCAGCCAGCGCCGCATGAATGATCTTCCGCTCATGCGCCGGCAGCGGCTCCAACCTCACTTCTTTTCCCGTCTTCACCGCCCGGGCGGCCAGCTTGTGCGCCAGTTCGATCAGCACTTTTTCTCTCCGTTCGCGATAGTTTTCGACATCGACGACAATCGACACGTATTCGTCCGCATGGCGGTTGGCGACGAGCTGCGCCAAAAACTGAAGAGCGTTCAACGTTTGCCCGTGCTTGCCGATCAGTAGACCGACCAGCCCCCCGTGCACCTGAAGCGTCACCTGCTTGCCGCGGCGGACGGCTTCGATGCTTGCCCCTTCCGCCCCCATTTGCGCGATGACTTGTTGCAAAAAGCGAACCGTCTCCTCAACCGGGTCGATTTTCAACACCGCTTTCACGACCGCCGGCCGGTTGCCAAACAAGCCAAACCAGCCTCTTTTCCCTTCGTCAAGCACAACGATGTCCGCACGTTCCCGGGGCGCGCCAAGCTGCGCGAGCGCCAACTGCACCGCCTCTTCGACTGTTTGGGCAGCCGCAATCACTTCTTTCACTTTTTCGCTCCCCCTGAATGGGCGGCAATCTCCGGCCCTTTAATGAGATACGTTTGCACAATGGAGAAAATATTTCCGACGACCCAATAAAGCGACAAAGCAGCCGGGAAGTTGATGGCGAAAATGACGATCATAATCGGCATCATCCAAAGCATCATCGCCATTTGTGGATTTTGCTGAGCAGAGCCGGCCATCATGATTTTCTGCTGAATGAATGTCGTTATGCCGGCAATGACCGGCAAAATGTAGTATGGGTCTTTTTCGCCAAGGTCAAACCATAAAAAGTTATGTTGGGCAATTTCCCTCGTGCGCATAATGGCATGGTAAAAGCCAATTAAAATTGGCATTTGGATCAAAATCGGGAAGCAGCCGGCCATTGGGTTGACGCCGTGTTTTTGGAACAAGAGCATCATCTCTTGCTGGAGCTTTTGCTGGGTTTGGGCATCTTTTGAGCTGTATTTTTTGCGCAGCGCTTCGATTTCCGGCTGAAGCGCTTGCATGGCCTTTGCGTTGCGCGTCTGTTGGATCATCAGCGGCAAAATCAACAGGCGGATGAAAATGGTGACGACAATGATCGACAGCCCAAAGCTTCCGCCAAGCAGCCCGGCGACATATTTGATCAGCCAAGAAAGCGGATAAACGATGTACTCGTTCCAAAACCCCTTGCTTTCCGGAGTGATTGGTTTATGAATTTCCGTGCATCCGGCCAGCACGGCCGCCAGCGCGCCAAGCAAAACGATCAATCCGATTTGCCTTTTCACCTTCTTTTTTCCTCCCGCATATACAAGTTCACGTATGTATTTTACCATCTTTTTTCGCCGCGTGGAGCATTTTTTCAAGCCGAATGCGGCGGCTGCCCCCCTTTTTTCAGCCCCCCGGCTTTCCGGAGTACATGGATTAAACTTTTTTTCACTTCCGCATAGTTCATCTCCGCTGCCGGTTGCCTAGCAATCACAACATAATCTTTTCCTGGGGTGATGTCCTCTTTCAATTCGAGAAAGCATTGGCGGATATATCGCTTGATTCGGTTTCGAACGACCGCCTTGCCGAGCTTTTTGCTGACGGACAGCCCGATGCGGAAATAAGGCTGCTCCGGGCGGTCGAGCGTATAGACGACAAATTGGCGGTTGGCCGTTGAAGCGCCCCGCTGGAACACTTCCTGAAACTCCTCATTTTTCTTGATCCGATACTTTTTTTTCATTCTCCTGAAACACTCCATTCGCCTAGTTTCCCGGCGGCAAAATATTGAGAAAAAAGACCACTGAAACTTCAGTGGCCTATTATGCAGACAATACTTTTCTTCCTTTGCGACGGCGGCGCGCCAACACTTTTCTTCCGTTTCTCGTGCTCATGCGCGCACGGAATCCGTGCACTTTGCTCCGTTTCCGTCTATTCGGTTGATACGTCCGTTTCATCTATGACACCTCCCTAGGGAATAACAGTTACGGGCAGTCTTTCTCATTATATTGAACAATCTTAGCTACTGTCAACCGCCTCTTCGTTTTTCCAGCTTTGATCGATGACGTGGATAATCTCTCCTTCCCCCATCAACAATCCACAACATTTATCGACAACTTTTTCACATATCCAACGGTGTGGATAACGATTTTTTGCACAACCTGTCCGTTATGTGGATAATCAAAAAATCCCGTTGCAACAAGACGTTTTATTTGCTATTATTATTGTGTTTTCACTATGGATAAATGTGTGGATAAAAAAAGATACCCACATTCTGTGGATAGGTTGTGGATATATTTTTTCACAGCATGTTTATAACATTGTCCACAGATGGTGGATTTTGTCGAAAAGCCGCTTTTTTTCCTTAAATATATTTTTCCACAAACTTCATTTTTTAAAACAAACGATCATCCTCTGACTTAAGGGAGGGGCAACGGGTGGAAAATATCCATGACTTATGGGGTCGCGTGCTCGCGGAGATCGAACGAAAAATCAGCAAGCCGAGCTTTGAAACTTGGCTCAAGTCAACGAAAGCCCACTCTTTACGAGGTGACACGCTCGTCATCGTAGCCCCGAACGAGTTTGCTAGAGATTGGCTTGATACCCGCTACTCCCATTTGATTGCGGAAACGATCTACGCCATCACCGGCGAAGAATTGGCTGTCAAGTTTATCATTCCGCCAAATCAGGATGATGAAGAACTGGAGTTCCAGTCATCCAAGAAAAAGCAACGGAAACCGTATGAAGAGGCGAACGATTTCCCTCAAAGCATGTTAAATCCGAAATACACGTTCGATACATTTGTCATTGGCTCTGGCAACCGGTTCGCCCACGCTGCTTCATTAGCGGTCGCTGAGGCCCCGGCCAAAGCGTACAACCCCTTGTTTATCTACGGCGGCGTCGGACTGGGAAAAACGCACTTAATGCACGCAATCGGCCATTACGTGATTGAACATAACCCATCGGCGAAAGTGGTCTATTTATCTTCCGAAAAATTTACGAATGAGTTTATTAACGCCATCCGCGACAACCGCCCTGACGACTTTCGCAACAAGTACCGGAACGTCGACGTTCTACTGATCGATGATATTCAGTTTTTGGCCGGAAAAGAACAAACGCAAGAGGAGTTTTTCCATACGTTCAATACGTTGCACGAAGAAAGCAAACAAATCGTCATCTCAAGCGACCGGCCGCCGAAGGAAATTCCAACGCTTGAAGACCGCTTGCGCTCACGCTTTGAGTGGGGGCTCATCACCGATATTACGCCGCCTGATTTGGAAACGCGGATCGCCATCTTGCGCAAGAAGGCGAAGGCGGAAGGATTCGACATCCCGAACGAAGTGATGCTTTACATCGCCAATCAAATCGACTCGAACATCCGTGAGCTTGAAGGCGCCCTCATCCGCGTCGTCGCCTATTCATCGCTCATCAACAAAGAGATCACCGCTGACTTGGCAGCGGAGGCGTTGAAAGACATCATCCCGAGCGCAAAGCCGAAAGTAATCACGATTCAAGACATTCAACGCGTCGTTGGGCAGTATTTCAACATCAAAATGGAAGATTTCAAAGCGAAAAAACGAACAAAATCGGTCGCGTTTCCGCGGCAAATTGCCATGTATCTCTCTCGTGAACTGACTGACTGTTCGTTGCCAAAAATCGGTGATGAATTTGGCGGACGCGATCATACGACCGTCATCCACGCCCATGAAAAAATATCGAAACTTTTGCAAACTGACACGCAGCTGCAAAGACATATCCAGGAGATTCAAGAAAAGCTGAAGCAACTGTGAACAACGGCGGCGGCTTTATGCACAGCTTATCCACATGTGGACAGGCTGTGCTTGCTTCGCTTTTTTTGTTTATCCACATACTAACAAGCCATACGACTAGTACTACGGTTTTTGTTTTTATATTTTTATAATTTATTTCCTAAAGGATCAAAGAAACGGGGAGGAACAGGAACGTGAATATTTCCATTGACCGCGAAGCGCTGGCGAAAAGCGTTCAAGATGTAATGAAAGCTGTATCAACAAGAACAACGATCCCGATTTTGACAGGAATCAAATTGACCGCGACCGCTTTAGGAGTGACACTGACAGGAAGCGATTCTGACATCTCGATCGAATCGTTCATTCCGCTTGAAAAAGAAGGGAAACTGCTCGTCGATGTGAAAAAACCAGGAAGCATTGTGCTGCAGGCGCGCTTTTTCGCTGAAATCGTGAAAAAACTGCCGCAGCAGACGGTGGAAATCGAAACGGAAGACAACTTTCTGACAATCATCCGCTCGGGTCATTCAGAATTTCGCCTTAATGGGCTAAACGCTGACGAATATCCGCGTCTGCCGCAAATTGAGGAAGAAAATATGTTTCAAATTCCTGCAGACTTGTTGAAAGCCGTAATTCGGCAAACGGTGTTCGCCGTTTCTACATCGGAAACGCGCCCGATCTTGACAGGTGTCAACTGGAAAGTTGAACATGGCGAACTTGTCTGCACAGCGACCGACAGCCATCGCTTGGCGATGCGCAAAGTAAAAATCGAGTCGGAACGCGACGTGTCATACAACGTCGTCATCCCAGGAAAAAGCCTGAATGAACTGAGCAAAATTTTGGATGACGACAACCGCCCGGTTGAGATCGTTATGACGGCCAATCAAGTGTTGTTTAAGGCTGAGCATCTCCTCTTTTTCTCGCGGCTGCTTGACGGAAACTATCCGGAAACGGCCCGCTTAATTCCAACCGACAGCAAAACAACTATGATCGTCAATGCAAAAGAGTTTTTGCAGGCGATTGACCGAGCGTCCTTGCTCGCGCGGGAAGGAAGAAACAATGTCGTGAAACTGACGACGCTTCCTGGAGGGATGCTTGAAATTTCCTCGATTTCTCCGGAGATTGGGAAAGTGACGGAGCAACTGCAAACGGAATCACTCGAAGGCGAGGAATTAAACATTTCCTTCAGCGCCAAATACATGATGGACGCGCTGCGGGCGCTCGACGGCACAGACATTCAAATCAGCTTTACTGGAGCGATGCGGCCGTTCTTGCTGCGTCCGCTTCATACCGACTCAATGCTCCAGCTTATTTTGCCGGTGAGAACGTATTGATCTACCACCCTCCCTGTTGGCCAAAAAAGAGCTGATCTGAAGAAGGAAAGCCGTTCCGCTGCTTTTTTCTATGTCCGATGAGAAGGTGGGCAACGTCTCTGCCTATCCCTCCCATCGGCTTTCTTTGCGAATGAGCCGATTTTTCGGTAAAATAAAGAAATAGGCAGTTTGTAAGGAAAGTGAGCGATGAACGGATGGTGCAACAAGTGACGATCACAACAGAAACCATTACACTGGGGCAGCTTTTGAAACTCGTGCGCTTGATCGATACCGGCGGTGCGGCCAAATGGTTTTTGCAAGAACATCACGTGCTGGTCAATGGAGAGCGGGAAAATCGGCGTGGGCGAAAGCTGAGAGACGGCGACCGGGTCGACATTGAATCGTTCGGCACGTTTGTCGTCGTGAAGGCGGAGTAGGTGAAAGTTAGGTGTTTTTAACCAGCTTAACGTTGACGAATTATCGCAATTACGAGCATGAAACGTTACATTTTGACGAAGGCGTAAACGTCATTTTAGGGGAAAACGCCCAAGGAAAAACGAACATGATGGAGGCCATCTACGTTTTGGCCATGGCAAAGTCGCACCGCACGTCCAATGATAAAGACCTTATCCGTTGGAACGAAGAGTATGCTAAAATAGAGGGAAGAGCGGAAAAGCGGAGCGGATCATTAGCGCTTGAGCTGTTGATCTCGAAAAAAGGAAAAAAAGCAAAGTGCAACCACATCGAACAACAGCGGCTCAGCCAATACGTCGGTCATTTAAACGTTGTCATGTTCGCTCCCGAAGATTTGAACTTAGTCAAGGGAAGCCCGCAAGTGCGACGCCGGTTTGTCGACATGGAAATCGGGCAAGTATCGCCTGTGTATATACATGATTTAAGCCAATACCAAAAGTTGCTGCAACAGCGCAACCATTACTTAAAAATGATGCAGGCGCGTGAGCGGAGCGACGAAGCAGTGCTTGACGTGTTAACGGAACAGCTCGTGTTGCTGGCGGCCAAAATTACACTGCGGCGCCGCCAGTTTTTGTCGCTGCTTGAGCAATGGGCGGCGCCGATCCACTATGAAATCAGCCGCGGCGCCGAACAGCTTCACATCCGATACGAACCGTCGGTCGACGTATCAGAAAGGGCAGAATTGTCGAGAATAGTAGAAGCATACAACGAAACGTTCGCCGATATGAGGGAGCGGGAAATTCAGCGAGGGACGACGCTGATCGGTCCTCATCGCGATGATATCGCATTTTTCGTAAACGGAAAAAACGTACAAACGTTCGGTTCCCAAGGACAGCAGCGCACGACGGCGCTGGCGGTCAAACTGGCGGAGCTTGAGCTCATCTTTTCCGAGTTAGGCGATTACCCCGTTTTATTGCTTGATGATGTGTTGTCGGAACTTGATGACTTTCGGCAAACCCACCTCCTTGATGCCATCCGAAAGAAAGTACAAACGTTTGTCACAACAACAAGCATCGACGGCATTAAACACGACATCATTCAAGAAGCGGCCATTTATCGAGTCCGTTCCGGTTCGGTAACCGCCCCTTCTTGACCGCGCAATATTGAACGTTTGCAAAGAAAGCGTAGGTGATCAGACATGACAATGGAACAACGGGTTGAGCAGACGTACGATGCAAGCCAAATTCAAGTGCTTGAAGGCCTTGAAGCGGTCCGCAAGCGCCCGGGGATGTATATCGGTTCAACGGGGCCGAAAGGGTTGCACCATCTCGTTTGGGAAATCGTCGACAACAGCATTGACGAGGCGTTGGCGGGCTATTGCACAAACATTGATGTAACAATCGGCAAAGACAACAGCATCACCGTCGCCGACAATGGACGCGGCATCCCGGTTGACATTCATGAAGCGACCGGGCGCCCCGCCGTCGAAGTCATTATGACTGTCCTGCATGCCGGCGGGAAATTCGGCGGAGGGGGCTATAAAGTGTCCGGTGGATTGCATGGCGTTGGCGCTTCGGTCGTCAACGCCTTATCGGAATGGCTCGAAGTGTACGTCTATCGAGATGGAAAAATTCATTACCAGCGATACGAGCGCGGGGAGCCGTGCACCGATTTGCAAGTCATTGGCGAGACAGATCGGACCGGGACGACGACTCGCTTTAAGCCGGATCCGGAAATTTTCACCGAGACGACCGAATTCGACTATGAAACGCTGGCCACTCGGCTGCGTGAGCTCGCCTTTTTAAACCGCGGGCTGAAAATTACGCTGACGGACGAACGGGTTGATAACCGAAAAAACGAATATGTTTATGAAGGCGGCATTCGTTCGTACGTCCGTCATTTGAACCGGACGAGGGAAGTGCTGCACGAGGAGCCGATTTATATCGCTGGCGAGCGCGACGGCATTGCTGTAGAAATTGCCTTGCAGTACAACGACGGCTATACGAGCAACATTTATTCGTTCGTCAATAACATCCATACGCACGAAGGCGGCACGCACGAATCCGGTTTTAAAATGGCGCTGACACGCATCATCAACGACTATGCCCGCAAACAGCAAATTTTCAAAGACAACGATGCCAACTTGACCGGCGAAGATGTGCGCGAAGGGCTGACGGCCATCGTATCGATCAAGCATCCATCGCCGCAGTTTGAGGGACAGACAAAAACAAAGCTTGGCAACAGCGATGCGCGCACGGTGACCGATGCCGTCTTTTCCGAACAGTTCGAAACGTTTTTGCTTGAACATCCAACCATTGCCCGGAAAATTGTCGAAAAAGGAATGATGGCGGCTCGAGCGCGATTGGCAGCGAAAAAAGCGCGCGAACTGACGCGGCGCAAAAGTGCGCTTGAAATTTCCAATTTGCCGGGAAAACTAGCCGACTGCTCATCGAGAGACCCGTCCATCAGCGAACTGTACATCGTTGAGGGCGATTCGGCCGGCGGTTCGGCAAAACAAGGGCGTGACCGCCATTTTCAAGCGATTTTGCCATTGCGCGGGAAAATTCTCAATGTAGAAAAAGCAAGACTGGACAAAATTTTGTCCAACAACGAAGTGCGGGCGATCATTACCGCTCTTGGCACCGGCATTGGCGAAGATTTCGATATTTCCAAAGCACGTTACCATAAAATCATCATCATGACGGATGCGGACGTCGACGGCGCTCACATCCGCACGCTTCTTTTGACGTTCTTTTACCGCTACATGCGCGAATTCATCGAGCATGGCTACGTGTACATTGCCCAGCCGCCGCTATATAAAATTGAGCAGGGGAAACAAGTGCGCTATGCATACAACGATCGCCAGCTCGAAAAAATTCTCGCTGAGCTTCCAGATCAGCCGAAGCCGACCATTCAGCGCTACAAAGGGTTGGGAGAAATGAACCCAGAGCAGCTTTGGGAAACGACGATGAATCCGGAAAAGAGAACGTTGCTCCAAGTCAGTTTGCAAGATGCCATTGAAGCGGATGAAACGTTTGAAATTTTAATGGGTGATAAAGTCGAGCCGCGCCGCCAATTCATCGAGGAAAACGCCCGTTACGTGAAAAACTTGGATATTTAGGCTGAAAAGAGAGGGAAGCACGCCCTCCCCGCTTCACTTTGCCGACGGGGCTACCCGGCGCGCGAGCGAAGCGGCGCCCGCCATCCATCTGCGTCCGCCTGGCCGGGCCGGACTGGAGGAGGTTTCAAAGGGAGGTTTGAACGAATGGCAGAACAAGAACAACCGCGCATCCGAGAAGTCAACATCAGCCAAGAAATGCGTTCTTCGTTTCTTGACTATGCGATGAGCGTCATCGTTTCGCGCGCCCTGCCGGACGTGCGCGACGGGTTGAAACCGGTGCACCGTCGCATTTTATACGCTATGCACGACCTCGGCATGACCGCCGATAAACCATATAAAAAGTCGGCCCGCATCGTCGGTGAAGTGATCGGGAAATACCATCCGCATGGGGATGCTGCTGTATATGACACCATGGTGCGCATGGCCCAAGATTTCAACTACCGCTATATGCTCGTTGACGGACATGGCAACTTCGGCTCGATCGACGGCGACGCGGCGGCGGCCATGCGTTACACGGAAGCGCGCATGTCGAAAATGGCTATGGAGCTTTTGCGCGACATTAACAAAGACACGATTGATTACCAAGACAACTATGACGGATCGGAAAAAGAACCGGTCGTGTTGCCGTCCCGGTTTCCAAACTTGCTTGTCAACGGTTCATCCGGCATCGCTGTCGGGATGGCGACGAACATTCCGCCGCATCAGCTTGGCGAAGTGATTGACGCCTTGCTCGCGCTCAGCCAAAATCCAGAGATGACGGTCGCTGATTTGATGGAATACATCCCAGGCCCTGACTTTCCAACCGCCGGACAAATTATTGGCCGCAGCGGCATCCGCAAGGCGTACGAAACGGGCCGCGGCTCGATTACATTGCGCGCCAAAGCGGAAATTGAACGGCAACCGAACGGCAAAGAAACGATCATTGTGAGCGAGCTTCCTTACCAAGTGAATAAAGCGAAACTGATCGAGCGGATCGCCGAACTCGTGCGCGAGAAAAAAATTGACGGCATCACTGATTTGCGCGACGAGTCGGACCGGAACGGCATGCGCATCGTCATTGAAGTGCGGCGCGATGCCAACGCGAAAGTTGTGTTGAACAATTTGTACAAACATACGGCGTTGCAAACGAGTTTTGGCATCAACATGCTCGCTTTGGTGAACGGCGAGCCGAAAGTGCTGAACTTAAAAGAATGTTTGGAGCATTATTTGAACCATCAAAAGACGGTCATCCGCCGCCGGACGGCGTTTGAGCTGAAAAAAGCCGAGGCGCGCGCCCACATCTTGGAAGGGTTGCGCATTGCCCTGGACCATTTGGATGAAGTGATCGACCTCATCCGCCGCTCACAAACGACGGAGGCGGCGCGCGAAGGGCTGATGGCGCGATTTTCGCTCAGCGAACGGCAAGCGCAGGCGATTTTGGACATGCGCCTGCAACGGTTGACCGGCCTTGAGCGGGAAAAAATCGAACAAGAATATCAAGACCTTGTCCGTTTGATCGCAGAACTGAAAGGTGTATTGGCTGACGAAGAGAAAGTATTGCAAATCATCCGCGACGAACTGAGCGAAATTAAGGAGCGATTCAACGATGAACGGCGCACAGAAATCGTTTCTGGAGCCGTCGAGCAGTTCGATGACGAGGATTTAATTCCGCACGAGCATGTCGTCATCACGCTCACCCATAAAGGCTACATCAAGCGTCTGCCTTTATCAACGTACCGAAGTCAGAAGCGCGGCGGCCGGGGCGTGCAAGGCATGCATACGTCAGAAGACGATTTCGTCGAACATTTGCTTGTTACGTCGACGCATGACACGGTGCTGTTTTTCACGAACAAAGGAAAAGTATATCAGGCAAAAGGCTATGAGATCCCGGAATTCGGCCGCACAGCCAAAGGGTTGCCGATCATCAATTTGCTCGAGCTCGATAAAGATGAATGGATCAACGCCATCATCCCGATTGAAAGCGAGTTTAGCGATGAACGCTACCTCGTGTTTGCGACAAAACAAGGAATTGCCAAACGCTCTCCGCTTTCGGCGTTCGCCCATATTCGCAACAACGGGCTCATCGCCATTCATTTGCGCGAGGGGGATGAACTGATTTCCGTCCGGCTGACGGATGGCAAAAAGCATTTGATCATCGGCACGAAAAACGGCATGCTCATTCGATTCCCGGAAACCGACGTCCGGGCGATGGGACGGAGCGCGACGGGAGTCAAAGCGATCACGCTTGGTGACGGGGATGAAGTGGTCGGCATGGAAATTTTAGAAGACGATCACGATGTGCTTGTCGTTACGAAAAAAGGCTTCGGCAAGCGCACCCCGGCTTCGGAGTACCGCGTGCAAAGCCGCGGCGGCAAAGGATTGAAAACATGCAACGTCACGGATCGAAACGGTTCTGTCGTCGCAGTGACAACCGTCGTCGGCAATGAAGACCTCATGGTGATCACAACCGGCGGCGTGCTCATCCGCATTGCCATCAGCGATATTTCCCGAACAGGAAGAATCGCCCAAGGCGTAAAACTCATCCGCCTTTCGAGCGAGGATGGGCACGAGTGCGTCGCTACGGTGGCGAAAGTGCCTGAAGAGGAGAAAGAAGAACAAGAAGGAGATCATTCAGCTTAGGCGGAAACGACGCTTCGCTTACGTGTGCACATGCGCGGGGCGTCGTTTTTCTGTTTCGAAAGCACTGCCATCGTAGAAAAAATCATGTATGATAAAAATATGACGAAAAAGACAAGGGGGATCAACCGATGGTCCGCGTGAAACGCTCCCAGCTTCGCGAAGGATGCGTGCTCGCTGAAGATGTGCTCGGCAAGACGAAACGCCCGATTATACCGAAAAACACAGTAATCACGAAAACGTTGCTTCTCGTTATGGAAAAATTTCTCGTTGAAGAAGTGGACGTTGAACCGTTGCTCGCTAACGGCGAACCGTTTCCTGTCGCTGATTCCGCATCAACGGCGGCCGCCAAACAGCCGATGGCCTCCTACTTAGAAGCAGTCGAACAATACAAAACATGGTTCCAATCATGGCAAGCCGGTTTGCCGGTTGATATCGGCGAAATCAGAGGGATCATGATCCCGCTTTTTGAACAAATGGCGGGCCAAAAACAGGAGCTGCTTATGCTGCATCATTACGCAACTAAGGGTGACTATTTGCACCACCATGCTGTCAGCGTCGGGCTGCTCGCTGGTTTTTTAGCTATGCAGCTTGGGTACAGTGCAGGAGAATGCTATCAAATCGTCCTTGCTGGTGTGTTAGCGGACTGCGGCATGGCGAAAATAAGCCGACAAATTTCAGCGAAACCGTCGGCGCTTACTGAAGCCGAGTTCAATGAAGTAAAGCAACATCCGGTCTTCAGCTATCGCATGGTGCAGAAAATCGCCGCGCTAAACCATGGGGCAAAGCTCGCCGTATTGCAGCATCATGAGCGAAATGACGGCAGCGGCTACCCACTCGGAGTAAAAGCGGAAAAAATTCACCCTTACAGTCAGCTGATCGCCGTCGCCGATGTTTACCATGCCATGACTTCTGAACGGTTATATCGCCGCAAACAATCGCCATTTCGGGCCATTGAAACGATGCAGCGGGAGCAGTTTGGTAAACTGAATGCTGAAGCTGTCGCTGCGTTAGTAAATGGTCTCATTGGTTTGCAATCAGGAGCCATCGTCAAACTTTCCAACGGTGAAATGGCTGAAGTGATGTTTATTCCTTCGGACGAGCCAGCCCGGCCAATCGTCAAGATCATCGAAACCGGACAGTTGCTTTCACTAAGCGCTCAGAGGGACATCTATATCGAGGAAATGGTGCAAGATTGATCTATTGCCTAAACAACATCGATGTGATACAATGAGCATTGCTTGTGACGACAACGAAACAAAAAAGTTGTTGACTTTTCGTTATCCACGCGTTACTATTTAATAGCTGTCATCATTAAACGACAGCGAAAAAGTTCCTTGAAAACTAAACAAAACGC
>NZ_BCQG01000010.1 GCF_001544315.1 Geobacillus jurassicus NBRC 107829 | reverse complement strand
CTATTGTTTCTTAGTGATTGTTTTATACCTATTATCTATTATATGGTAATAAGAGAGGGTGTCCCGATCCTTTTGGGACACCCTCTTCTTTTTTTCAACATCCTACGCATTTTGCGTGGTCGCCAGCGTCTGTCACCGTCTATGATCGATCATTTCTACTTGCGAATTTGCCCCGTCCCGTACACGAGCGATTTCGTCGTCGTGATGGCCACAAGCCCCATCGGGCCGCGGGCGTGCAGCTTTTGCGTGCTGATGCCGATTTCCGCTCCGTAGCCGAACTGTTCGCCGTCGGTGAAGCGGGTGGACGCGTTATGGTACAAGACAGCGGCATCGACCGCTTGGAAAAAGCGGCGGACGTTCGCCTCGTTTTCGGTGATGATCGCTTCGGAATGTTTCGTCCCGTAGCGGCGGATGTGGGCAATCGCTTCATCGACATCGGCGACGAGTTTGACCGCCAAAATTGGAGCCAAATATTCCGTATGCCAGTCGTCTTCCGTCGCTTGCTTGATGAACGGGTACGACGAGGCAAGACGGTGGTCGCCGCGCAGTTCGACGTTGCGGGCGTGCAAAGCCTCAAGCAAGCCGCCAGCATGCGGCCACCGTTCGTGGATGAGCACCGTTTCGACCGCGTTGCAGACGGACGGGCGCTGCAGTTTGGCGTTGAGGACGATGTCGATGGCCATTTGCCGCTCAGCTGATTCATCGATGAAAATATGGCAGTTGCCGACGCCGGTCTCAAGCACCGGCACGGTGGCGTTTTCAACGACTGAACGGATGAGCCCGGCGCCGCCGCGCGGGATAAGAACGTCAAGATACTCGTTTAGGCGAAACATGCGCTGGGCCGTTTCCCGGCTCGTGTCCTCAAGCAACTCAATGGCCGTATCGGGAACGGCCGTCGTGCGAAGCGCTTCTTTCATGACGGCGACAAGCGCTTTGTTCGAATGAAGCGCCGATGTGCTCCCCCGAAGCAAAACCGCGTTGCCGGTTTTGAGGCAAAGGCTGGCCGCATCGACCGTGACGTTCGGCCGCGCTTCATACACCATGCCGATCACCCCAAGCGGCACGCGCACCGTTTGGATGCGAAGTCCGTTCGGCCGCGTCCACTCTGCGACGATTTCTCCGACCGGGTCAGGCAGCGAGGCGACTTGGCGGACGCCGTCGATGATTTGGTCAAGCCGCTCATTCGTGAGCTGGAGCCGGTCAAGCAAAGCGGGGGACAGTCCTTGTTCGCGGCCTTGGGCCATATCTTTCTCGTTTTCTTGTAAAATGAAGGCGCGTTCACGGTCAATGGTTTGGGCGATTTGTTCCAACGCCGCGTTTTTTTCCTCTGTTGACAGCATGGCCAGTGTTTGTGAGGCGGTTTTCAACCGTTCGGCTTTTTCGAGCAGTTCGCTCATTTCGATACACTCTCCTTTCGCAACGTGACCCAATTGTCGCGGTGAATGACTTCCGGGCGATGCAGGTACGAATATTGCCGGGCTTCTTCGCTCGGCCGGCCTTTCACTTTCTCTAAATCGTCGGCGGCGTAATATACTTGGCCGCGGCCGATCGTCATCCCTTTTTCATTGACGACGTCAACAACGTCCATGGCGTGAAAATTGCCGGAAACAGCCGTGACCCCAGCGGGAAGCAGGCTTTTCCCGCGCACAAGCAACGCTTCTTCGGCGCCGCTGTCGATCGTAATCGTGCCGGCGACAGGAGCGTGATAGGCGATCCATTGCTTGTGCATTTGCATTTGTTTTGGGAACGGAGCGCCGATGTACGTGCCGTCGCCTTTTCCTTCTAAAATGTCGGCCAATTTTTCTTTGCCCCTCCCCGTGCCGATAAACACGCTGACGCCAAACGAGAGCGCTTTTCGGGCGGCGAGAAGCTTTGACCGCATCCCGCCGGTGCCGACCGCCGAGCTGCTTCCGCCGGCCGCTTCAATCATCTCGTCTGTAATGTGCGGCAAAAAGGCGTATTTTTTCGCCTGCGGGTCCGTTTTCGGGTTGGCGTCATACAGCCCGTTAATGTCAGTGAGCAAAATAAGCGCATCGGCGTGCAAAAAACCGGCCACGAGCGCCGAAAGCATATCATTGTCGCCGAATGTCAATTCCTCAATGGAAACGGAGTCGTTTTCGTTAATGATCGGCACGGCACCGTTCTCCAGCAGCGTTGTGATCGTGGCGAACAAGTTGCGGAACCGTTCGCGGCTGTAAAAATCGCCGCGCGTCAACAACAGCTGGGCGGCCGTGAAGCCGAATTGGGCGAACGCCGAGCTGTACGCCTGCATGAGCAAGCTTTGCCCGACGGCGGCGGCCGCCTGTTTGCCGGCGATCGTCGTCGGCCGCGCCGGGTAGCCTAACGGTCCGAACCCGGCGGCGACAGCGCCGGACGTGATGAGAATGACGTCATGGCCGAGCTGTTTGAGATAAGCAATGGCTTCGACGTGATCAAACAGTTTGTCATGGCAAAGGCCGCCTTTCGGATCGGTGAGCGAGCTGCTGCCGATCTTGACCACCACGCGTTGCCGTTTCATCGCATTCCCTCCTTTGCGTGTCGGACTGCATGTATGGCTGAAAAGGCGGATCGCCTAGCCGCCTGCCGAAGCGGCCGGCCAATAAAAAACGCTTTTCCTCCTTTTTTGCAAAAGGACGGAAAAGCGTTCCGCGGTACCACCTTTTTTGGCGCACAAAGCGCCCCCTCTAGCCTGTAACGCAGGCGTGCGGCTTATGTTTGCATAAGCGGCCGTCTAGGGCAGGTTCAACCGGCTTCCCGCGAGGAACCTTCCAGCCTGTGGGTTCCACTCTCTGGCGCGTTCCCTCGGTTTACTAGTCCCGTGCCGTTTTCGTGTTTCATTGTCAAGGACGCTGAAGTGATTCATAGTTTGTAAGAAATTATGCCGCCAAATCCCTCCGTTGTCAAGAGGAACAGGTGATTTTGGCGAAGCCTTGGCGGGAGGGAAAAATGAAATCGCTTTCAGAATAAAGTTAATTGTCACTTTATTAAAAAAAGTGGTACAATACTAGCAACCTATCAATCTGCTCGATGGAGGGACCAGAACATGAAAAAACGGCGCAGCGATATGATCAAAAAAGGATTTGACCGCGCCCCGCACCGGAGTTTGCTGCGGGCGGCCGGCGTGAAAGACGAGGATTTTGACAAACCGTTCATTGCGGTTGTCAATTCGTACATCGATATTATTCCGGGGCATGTCCATTTGCAAGAGTTTGGGAGAATCGTCAAAGAAGCGATTCGCGAGGCAGGCGGCGTGCCGTTTGAAATGAACACGATCGGCGTTGATGACGGCATCGCGATGGGCCATATTGGGATGCGCTATTCGCTTCCGAGCCGGGAAATCATCGCCGATTCGATCGAAACGGTCATTTCTGCGCACTGGTTTGACGGCATGGTGTGTATTCCAAACTGCGACAAAATTACGCCGGGGATGATGATGGCCGCGATGCGGCTCAACATCCCGACGATTTTCGTCAGCGGCGGCCCGATGAAAGCCGGGGTGACGAAAGACGGGCGGAAAATTTCGCTCTCGTCCGTATTTGAAGGGGTTGGGGCGTATTTAGGTGGAACGCTCGATGAAAAAGGGCTGGAAGAACTCGAACGCTACGGCTGTCCGACGTGCGGATCGTGTTCGGGCATGTTTACCGCAAACTCCATGAACTGTCTGGCCGAAGCGCTCGGGCTGGCGTTGCCAGGCAACGGCACGATTTTGGCGGTCGACCCGGCGCGCAAAGAGCTTGTCCGCCAATCGGCGAAGCAGCTCATGTATTTGATCGAGCATGACATTAAACCGCGCGACATCGTCACGGAAAAAGCGATCGACAACGCGTTCGCGCTCGATATGGCGCTTGGCGGCTCGACGAACACCGTGCTCCATACGCTCGCGATCGCCAACGAGGCCGGCATCGACTATTCGCTTGAGCGCATCAACGAAATCGCCTCGCGCGTGCCGCATTTGGCCAAGCTCGCGCCGGCGTCCGATGTGCATTTCATCGAAGACTTGCACGAAGCGGGCGGCGTTTCCGCGGTATTGAACGAGCTTTCGAAAAAAGAAGGCACTTTGCATCTTGACACGCTCACCGTCACCGGCAAAACGCTCGGCGAAAACATCGCCGGCTGTGAAGTGAAAAACTACGATGTCATCCGTCCGATCGACAACCCGTATTCGGAAACGGGCGGGCTCGCCATTTTGTTTGGCAACTTGGCGCCGGACGGCGCGGTCATCAAAACAGGGGCGGTGCAAGGCGGCATCACGCGCCACGAAGGGCCGGCGATCGTGTTCGATTCGCAGGAGGAGGCGCTTGAAGGCATCGCCAGCGGCAAAATCAAGCCGGGACACGTCGTCGTCATTCGCTACGAAGGGCCAAAAGGCGGCCCAGGCATGCCGGAAATGCTCGCCCCGACCTCGCAAATCGTCGGCATGGGGCTCGGCACCAAAGTGGCGCTCGTCACTGACGGCCGCTTCTCCGGCGCCTCGCGCGGCTTGTCCGTCGGCCACGTTTCTCCAGAAGCGGCGGAAGGCGGACCGATCGCGTTCATCCAAGACGGCGACATCATCGAGATCGACACGGTGAAACGGACGATCAACGTCAAGCTGTCCGATGAGGAGCTCGAACGCCGGAAAGCGAACTGGAAAGGCTTCGAGCCGAAAGTGAAAACAGGGTATCTCGCCCGCTACTCGAAGCACGTCACATCGGCGAGCACGGGGGGGATTATGAAGATTTAGCGGATTTCTGTAAGAACGTCGTCCCCTTCCAAGAGCGCGAGGGACGCAACTAGACGATCAGGATCAAAAGAGGCGGTTTTTCCGCCTCTTTAATTTATTTTGGAAAGGGGCGTCCATCGCCTCTTTTTTTACAGTTTTGTCGGCCTGAAAATCTGTTGACATTTTCAAATATTTAGCCTATTTTAAAATTAGATATAATGATAAAACTATATAACGTTTGTATAACGTTATATAGTTTTATATTTTCCATTTTTTATGAAAGCGCTTTAAAAGAGGGGGCGGGAACGATGATTTTGCATGACATCGAGACGGTTTCGCGTGGCGAGCTCGAGACGCTCCAGCTTGAACGGCTGCGGGCGACGGCAGAGCGTGTGTATGAGCGGGTGCCGTTTTACCGGCAACGGTTTGATGAAAAGGGAGTGAAGCCGGAGGACATCCGGACGCTTGAGGATGTGCGCAAACTTCCGTTTACGACAAAGCGCGATTTGCGGGACCATTATCCGTTTGGCTTGTTGGCGGTTGATCTTTCCCAGTGCGTTCGTTTGCACGCATCAAGCGGCACGAGCGGCAAACCGACGGTGGTTGCTTACACGAAGCAGGACATTGACCATTGGGCCGATATTGTGGCGCGGGCGATTGTCATCGCTGGCGGGAAACCGGGGGATGTGATTCACAACGCCTATGGATACGGGCTGTTTACCGGCGGCCTTGGGCTGCATTATGGCAGCGAGCGGCTTGGGGCGGTGACGGTGCCGGTATCCGGAGGCAACACCGACCGGCAAGTGATGATCATTGAAGATTTTCGACCGACCATCATTTGCGGCACGCCGTCCTATGTATTGAACATTGCCGAGCGGATGAAAGAGCTGGGCAAAGATCCGAGACAAACGTCGTTGAAATACGGGATTTTCGGGGCAGAACCGTGGTCAGAGGAGATGCGGCGGACGCTTGAAGAAACATTTGATATTAAAGCGTGCGACATTTACGGCCTGAGCGAAGTGATCGGCCCGGGGGTGGCGATGGAGTGCCATGAAGCGCAAAACGGCCTCCATATCGCCGAGGACCATTTCTTTGTTGAGGTGATCAATCCGAAAACACTTGAGCCAGTGGCCGAAGGGGAAGAAGGGGAGTTGGTGTTTACAAGCTTGACGAAAGAGGCGTTTCCGGTCATCCGCTATCGGACGGGGGATATCGCTTCCGTGACGAAAGAACGGTGTTCTTGCGGGCGGACGACGGCGCGCATGTCGCGGGTCAAGGGGCGGGTTGATGATATGATTATCATCCGCGGTGTCAATGTGTTCCCGTCGGAAATTGAGCACCATCTGCTTCGCGTCTCGGAACTGGCTCCACACTATCAGCTGCACCGTCTCCGCCACGGACATTTAGAAACGCTTGAGCTGCATGCGGAAGTGACCGATCGTTTTTACAGCGAGGTCGGCGGAGATTTGCAAAGCGAGCAGGCCGTTGCCCTCGCCCGGCGCATTCAGTCGCTGTTGAAAACGCACTGTCTCATTTCGATTGACGTCCGTCTCCATTCGCCGAAAACGCTCCCGCGCTCGGAAGGAAAAGCGGTGCGTATCGTTGACCGCCGCCATCTTGAAGCGCAGCAATCCATTTGATAGAGAAAGAGAAAAAAACGATTGCAAAATATATAACGTTAAAATATAATGGCGTTAAACGAACGTTATATATTTTAAATGAGAGGTGGATGGGGGATGGCAGCGATGATGACGTTCACCCGCCTGTCAGATGAGGAGAAATACGAACGGTTTATGCAGCGCATTGAAGCGGGGGAAAAGATCGAAGCCGATGACTGGATGCCTGATGAGTATCGGGTGACGCTTATCAAGCTCATTGCGATGCATGCGGTCAGCGAAATTATGGGAGCGCTTCCGGAAAAAGAATGGGTGCCGAAAGCGCCGTCATTGCGGCGGAAACTTGGCATCATGGCGAAAGTGCAGGATGAGATGGGGCACGGCCAGTTGCTGCTTCGGGTGGCGGAAGACTTGATGGCCCCGCTTGGCAAAACGCGGGAAGAGATTATCGAAGATTTATTGAACGAGCGGTTGAAGTTTCATAACGTTTTTCATATGGCAGCGCCGACATGGGCGGATGCCGGGTTGATCGGCTGGCTTGTTGATGGAGCGGCGATTATGACGCAGACGAACATGCTGGATGCATCATACGGACCATACGCACGGGCGCTGAAGCGCATTTGCGCCGAGGAAGTGTTTCACGCCCAGCACGGCGAGTCGATCATTTTGGCGCTCGCTGAAGGGACGAAAGAGCAGAAAGAGATGCTGCAAGAGGCGCTCAACCGTTGGTGGGAGGCGCTCCTCATGTTTTTCGGCCCGCCGACGGCCGACACGACGGGAACCTCGAAGCAAGACATCACGATCAAATACCGCATCCGTACGAAAACGAATGAACAGCTGCGCCAAGACTTCTTTACGAAATATGTGCCGCGCATTTGGGCGCTTGGTCTGAAGATTCCTGATGAGACAATGCATTTTGACAAAGAGAAGGGCCGATGGATTTACCGGCAGCCGGATTGGGAGCGGTTTAAAGAGATCATCCGCAACAAAGGGCCGAAGTCGCAAGAGCGGCTTGAGCTGCGGCGGACGGCGTACAAGCAGAACGCGTGGGTGCGCGAGGCGCTCAGCGCCGTACGGACGGCTGGATGAGGAGGGATGGCCATGGTGGGAAAGGAACAAGGATTTTATCAAGTGTTTGAAGTGTTCAGCCGGAAAACGCCGGACGCGCCGATGCAGCACCAATTCAGCCTGCTTGCCCCCAATGAGGAGATCGCGCTCGTGATGGCGCAGGAAAACTTTATGCGCCGCGAGCCGGTCGCTGACCTTTGGGTGGTGAAGCGAGACTATATTCGTCGCATGAGTGAAGAGGAAAAAGCGGCGCTTAAGCGGCTTGACAACAAAGATTACCGGTTGACGCGAGGGTATGCCGACTTAAAGAAACGATGGCGCAAATATGAACAAGACGTGCTCGATGAGAAGGAAATTTTGTCATGGAAAGGCGAGATTCGGCGATGAGCGAAAAACCGATGCACTTCCATCCAGACGGTCAAGAAGCGCTTGTCGAGCTGTTGTTTCAGCTTGCGGACGATGATTTTTTGCTGGCATACCGCGGCTCGGAATGGCTCGGTTTGGCGCCGCATATTGAGGAGGATATTGCTTTTTCTTCCATCAGCCAAGATACGATGGGGCATGCGGCCATGTATTATCAGCTGCTTGAAGACCTTGGCTGTGGATCAGCCGACGAATTAGCGCACGCCCGGCCGGCTTCAGCGCGGCGCAACGCGGTTTTGCTGGAACGGCCGAACGGCCCGGGCCATTATTTGCGCGAGCCCCGATATGATTGGGCGTTTACTGTTGTTCGCCACTATTTTTATACGCAGGCGAAGCGCGTCCGCCTCGAGTCGCTGACAAAAAGCACTTATGCCCCACTGGCTGAAGTGGCGGCGAAAATTCAAGTGGAGCTGCACTACCATCTGCTTCATTGGCATACGTGGTTTGTCCAACTGACCAACGCCCCTGGGGAAGCGCGGACGCGAATGACAAAAGCCATTCAGGACGTGGCCGCTGATTTCGCCGGCGTGTTGACGCTCGGGGCGAAAGGAAAGGACATGGTGCGGTGGGGGCTGATTGATGAGGAAGAGGTGCTGACGGAAAACACGATTGCTGCGCTGGCGCCGGCGTTTGCCGAAGTGGGGCTTGAGTGGCCGATGCCGTTTGGCATGAAACATGGCAACGGCCGGAATGGCGAACATACGCCGGATTTGGATGAAGCGCTAGCGACGTTGTCAGAAGTATACCGCGCCGTCCCGCATGCGGTATGGTAATGTCCGCGCCGCCGTTCGCCAAAGGGCGGCGTTGGGCATGACGCCTCTTGGTGGCGGCGAAGTGCTTGTTCAAGGGGCAAAACGGCGGCGAGTTGGAAAATGTGAGGGAGAACCATGACAAAAGAAGAGGTTTGGAAAGCGTTAGAAACGGTGAAAGACCCGGAAATCCATTCGATTAGCATTGTCGATCTTGGGATGGTGGAACAGGTTGACGTTCGTGATGGAGCGGTCTCGGTCTGTCTGCTGCCGACATTTCTCGGCTGCCCGGCGCTTGATATCATCCGCACTCGGGTTGAGGAAGCGGTGAAGCGAGCGGGGGCCTCGGCGGTGGCGATTGAGTTTCTTCGCCATCCGCCGTGGACGTCCGATCGGATCAGCGAAGCCGGGCGGGAGCGGCTGAAGCAGTTTGGCATCGCGCCGCCGCCGCGGCAAATGCCGTCAGGGGCATGGCAAGTGGCGTGCCCATATTGCGGGGCGGAGCGAACCATCATGGAAAATTTGTTCGGCCCGACCGCCTGCCGCAGCATCTTCTACTGCAAACAATGCAAAAATCCGTTTGAGGCGATGAAGCCCGTATTGACTTTGGGATAAGAAAAGGGAAAGGAGACGTTCGAGATGTTTAAAATGATCGCCTTGTACAAACAGCCGAAAGACAAGGAACAGTTTGACGCTCATTATTACGGAACGCATGTGCCGTTGACGAAAAAAATTCCTGGCCTCCGAAAAATCAAGGTGACGAAAATTACGGGGACGCCGATGGGGACGGAAAGCGAGTATTATTTGTTGTGTGAAATGTATTACGACAGCCAAGAGGCGTTTCAAGAGGCGATGAAAACGAAAGAAGCGAAGGCATCGGCAAAAGATGTCATGTCATTTGCCGGTGATCTCGTCACCTTTATGGTCGGTGAGGAAGTGGAACATGAGTGAATGGAATTCCATTGCGGTGCGGCAAGAAGGAGCGGTTGGCATTATCGAGCTCGCCCGTCCTGATGTCTTGAACGCACTGAGCCGCCAAATGGTGGCGGAAATCGTGGCGGCCGTGGAAGCGTTTGACCGGGATGAAAAGGTGCGTGTCATTGTGCTCACTGGGCGTGGACGGGCGTTTGCGGCGGGGGCGGATATTCAAGAGATGGCGGAAGATGACCCCATTCGTCTTGAGCTATTGAACCAGTTTGCCGATTGGGATCGCCTGTCCATCGTGAAAACGCCGATGATCGCCGCTGTGAACGGGTTGGCGCTAGGGGGAGGCTTTGAGTTGGCGCTTTCGTGCGACTTGATTGTCGCGTCGGCGGCGGCCGAATTTGGCTTTCCAGAAGTGAACCTTGGCGTCATGCCAGGTGCGGGAGGCACGCAGCGGCTGACGAAGCTCATCGGTCCGAAGCGGGCGCTCGAGTGGCTTTGGACCGGGGCGCGTTTGTCGGCGAAAGAAGCGCAGCAGCTAGGGATTGTCAACCGCGTCGTCAGCCCAGAGCTTTTAATGGAAGAAACGATGCGGTTGGCGCGGCGCCTCGCTGAACAGCCGCCGCTCGCCCTTCGGCTGATCAAAGAGGCGGTGCAAAAAGCGGTCGACTATCCGCTGTATGAAGGCATGCAATTTGAGCGGAAAAACTTTTACCTATTGTTCGCCTCGGAAGACCAAAAAGAAGGAATGGCGGCATTCCTCGAAAAACGGAAGCCGCGCTTCCAAGGAAAATAAGGGGGGCGTTCGATGTACGAAACGATCCATTATGAAGTGAAAGGTTCGGTCGCCTGGCTGACGCTCAACCGCCCTGATCAGCTCAACGCGTTTACGGAACAAATGAACGCTGAAGTGACAAAGGCGCTAAAACAAGCAGGGGCGGATCCAAACGTCCGCTGCGTGGTGATCACAGGCGCCGGCCGGGCGTTTTGCGCCGGGGAAGATTTGAGCGGCGTGACGGAAGAAATGGACCATGGCGACGTGTTGCGCACCCGATACGCGCCGATGATGAAAGCGCTTCATCATCTTGAAAAACCGGTTGTCGCGGCGGTGAACGGGGCGGCGGCCGGCGCGGGCATGAGCTTGGCGCTGGCGTGCGATTTCCGTCTTCTCTCGGAAAAAGCGAGTTTCGCTCCCGCGTTTATTCATGTCGGCCTTGTGCCGGATGCGGGCCATCTCTACTATTTACCGCGTCTTGTCGGGCGGGCGAAGGCGCTTGAACTTGCGGTGCTCGGGGAAAAAATATCAGCCGAACAGGCAGCTTCGCTCGGATTGGCGACAAACGTGATTCCTCTATCTGCCTGGGAAGAGGAAGTGCAGCGGTTTGCCGAGCGGTTGGCGGCCATGCCGACGAAGGCGATCGGACTTATCAAACGGCTGCTTCGCGAAAGCGAAGAAACGACGTTTGACCGTTACCTCGAACGGGAGGCGGAATGCCAGCGCATTGCGGGATTGACGGCAGACCACCGTGAAGGCGTCAAGGCGTTCTTTGAAAAACGAAAACCAATATTTCGAGGAAACTAAGCAAGGGGGAACGAAACGATGGCGACTGTCAAACAAAAGAAAATGGAACCGATGCCAACGAAACGCGATTTCTATCATTTGATTATTAATGGAGAACGGGTGGAAAGCGCCTCAAGCGAAACGTTTGTCGTCACCAATCCGGCCACTGGCGAACCGGTCGCCCGCGTTGCCAAAGGGACGCGCGAGGATGCCGAACGGGCGGTGCAAGCGGCGCGGCAAGCGTTTGACCGCGGGAAATGGCGGCATTTTCCAGTGCAAAAACGGGCGCGCATCTTGTACCAAATTGCGGCGATCATGCGCGAACGCTTCAATGAATTAGTGGAGTTGGAAATTTTAAATACCGGCAAAGCGTTGTCGGCGGCCCAAGGACAAGTGATGCAAGCGATCGAAGATTTTGAGTTTTTCGCCGGGGCGATCATTGGGCACCGCGGGGCGGTCAATCCGATGCCGGGGGCGTTTCATAACTATACGGAAAAAGAGCCGGTCGGCGTATGCGCGCAAATCATTCCGTGGAACTACCCGCTTATGATGGCTGCTTGGAAAATCGCGCCTGCCATTGCCGCCGGCTGCTCGGTCGTCGTCAAACCTGCGTCGTTGACGCCGCTCACTTGCCTTGTGCTGGCGGAAATTTGCCATGAGGCCGGCGTGCCGGAAGGGGTCGTCAATGTGGTGACAGGCGCCGGGGCGGAAGTCGGCGACTATTTGGTTGAACATCCGCTCGTCGATAAAGTGGCGTTTACCGGATCGACGCCGGTCGGGAAGGAAATTATGGAGAAGGCGTCGAAAACATTAAAACGGGTGACGCTCGAGCTTGGCGGCAAGTCGCCGAGCCTTGTATTTGCGGATGCTGATTTAGAGGCCGCTGTCGCTGGTTCGTTGTTCGGCATTTTCTACAACAGCGGCCAGTCGTGCGAGGCGCGCTCCCGCTTGTATGTGCATGAAAGCATCTATGACGCGTTTATGGAAGCGTTCGTGGCCAAAACGAAGCTGCTGAAACTCGGCAATCCGTTTGATGCCGGCACGCATGTCGGGGCGATCATCAGCCGCGGTCAGCTGGAAGTGATTGACGAATACGTGCAATCGGCTGTCGCCGATGGAGCGACGGTCGCCGCCGGGGGAAAAGAGGCGGTTGTCGCTGGCTTTGAAAACGGTTACTGGTATGAGCCGACGATTTTGACGAACGTGAACCATCAAATGAAAGCGGTTCGAGAAGAAATTTTCGGACCGGTTGTCGTCGTGATGAAATTTCGCGATGAAGCCGAAGCCATTGAATTGGCGAACGACAGCGATTATGGGCTCGCTGCCGCCATTTGGACGAAAGATCATGGTCGGGCGGTTCGTGTAGCCAAACAGTTGCGCTCCGGCATTGTCATGGTCAACAGCCCATTCTCCGCTTTCCCAGGCACGCCGTTTGGCGGCTACAAACAATCCGGATTTGGGCGCGAGCTGTCTGTCGAGGCGCTTGATTTGTACACAGAAACGAAAAGCGTGCTGTCGTATTACGGTCCGCGTCCGCTCAATCCGTTCGGCGTCTAAGGCCGCCGGCGTTGCTTGGCCTGTCGTGTCCTTGGGAGTATAGTTCGGCTTGCAGCGCCTTGAAGGCTTAGGATTGCTTAGGACGGCCGATGGGGGATGCCTCCGGCCGTTTGCCGAGCACCCCGTCGCTGCCGATGGGGTGCAAGTTCATTTGATGGCGTCCGCCGCTTGGCGAAAGGAAACGCCGGCTCGATGCATCAGCCGTCATACGCCAAAACAGGAGAGGGGGAAGACGATGATCGAACGTCTTGTTGTCGTCGGCAGCGGCGTAATGGGAAGAGGCATTGCTTATGTCGGCGCTGTCGGCGGGTTTCAGACGACGTTAGTTGACGTCAAGCAAGAACAATTGGACAGCGCTCGGAAGGAGATCACTTCTATTTTTGAACAAGCGGTCACTCGAGGAAAATTGACAACTGGAGAGCGGCAAGAAGCCGAGGTGCGTCTGTCGTATTCGCTTGATTTGGCAGCCGCTGTGCGCGATGCCGATTTGGTGATCGAGGCGGTGCCGGAAAAGCTTGAACTGAAAAAACAAGTGTTTGAGACAATTGACGCTCATGCGCCAGCCTCGTGCTATTTCGCGACGAATACGTCCACGATGAGCCCGACGGAAATCGGCTCGTTCACGAAGCGGCCGGAGCGGGTGATCGCCATGCACTTTTTCAATCCGGTCCATAAAATGAAGCTGGTGGAAATCATCCGCGGCCTTGAAACGAGCGATGAAACGGCACAAGTGGCGAAAGAAGCCGCCGAGCGAATGGGGAAAGAAACAGTGGTGGTCAATGAATTTCCGGGATTCGTCACGAGCCGGATCAGCGCCCTTGTCGGCAATGAAGCGTTTTATATGCTGCAGGAAGGGGTCGGGACGCCGGAAGAGATCGACAAAGCGATCAAGCTCGGCCTCAACTTCCCGATGGGGCCGTTTGAGCTTGCGGATTTAGTCGGGCTCGATACGAGGCTGAACAACTTAAAATATTTGCACGAAAAACTCGGAGAAAAATACCGTCCGGCGCCGCTGTTGGAGCAATACGTCAAAGCGGGGCGGCTCGGCCGCAAAACAGGCCGCGGCGTCTATGACTATACGAATCGGGAAAACAGCTGATTCGCTGGAAAAGGAAGGGAGAAAACATGGGCAGAGAAGTTGTGATTGTGGATGCGGTGCGCACGCCGATTGGCCGCTACAAGGGAGCGCTGAAAGAAGTAAGGCCCGATGATTTGGCGGCTGTTGTCATTCGGGCGCTCATCGAGCGAAACCCGGGATTGCCGGTCGAGCAAATTGATGATGTCGTCTTTGGCAACGCCAACCAGGCCGGCGAGGACAACCGCAACGTCGCCCGCATGGCGGCGCTGTTGGCCGGACTGCCGATTGAAGTCGCGGGGGTGACGGTCAATCGGCTGTGCGGTTCGGGGCTTGATGCGGTCAATTATGCGGCGCGGGCGATTTTGGCTGGTGAGGCGGACATCATGATCGCTGGCGGCGTGGAAAGCATGACGCGTGCGCCGTTTGTCATGCCGAAGCCGGAAAGCGATTTCCCGCGCGGCAACATCGAGATGTACGACACGACGATCGGCTGGCGCTTTATCAATCCGAAAATGCACGAAATGTACGGCACCGACAGCATGCCTCAGACGGCGGAAAACGTCGCCAAGCGGTTCGGCATTACGCGCGAGGCGCAAGATGAATTTGCCTACGAAAGCCAAATGAAAGCAAAGCAAGCGATCGAAACGAATCGGTTTGCGGATGAACTCGTGCCGGTCATTTACCACGATCGAAAAGGCAACCGCGTCATCGTCGACAAAGATGAGCATCCGCGCCCGGATACGACGCTTGAGAAACTGGCGAAGCTGCCTCCATTGTTTGAAAACGGCACGGTGACGGCCGGCAACTCTTCCGGCGTCAACGACGGGGCGGCGGCGCTGTTGATCATGAGCGCCGAGAAGGCGAAGGAACTCGGCCTCAAACCGCTGGCTACTTACGTCACCTCGGCGGTCGCCGGCGTCGAACCGGCCGTGATGGGGATCGGCCCGATTTTTGCGACGCGCAAAGTGTTGCGCCGCGCCGGGTTGTCGCTTGACGACATCGGGCTTGTCGAGCTGAACGAAGCGTTTGCCTCCCAAGCGCTTGAATGCATTCGCCAGCTTGAGCTCGATCGGGCGAAAGTCAATGTCAACGGTGGAGCGATCGCCCTTGGCCACCCGCTCGGCGCGAGCGGCGCCCGCATTTTGACGACGTTGATTTACGAAATGAGAAAACGCGGCGTCACCTATGGTTTGGCGACGATGTGCATCGGCGTCGGCCAAGGGATCGCGACGATTGTGAAAAACGCAGACGAACGGTGAGGGTGTTTCACCAGGTTGATCTTGTACAGGCGACCTGGTGAAATGACGCCGGACGAAGCTGCGGCCGCCCGTTGGCAGGCTGTCAAGAGCCGCCTGCTTCCTAGTGAGGCGGCTCTTTTTATTCCTTTTGTTTTTTCTCCCGTCTTGCGAGCGTGATAAAAGTCTGTTACGATTATAGTTCGAAAACAAGATAAAGGGAGTCCATTCACAATGAATACACGCTCAATGATCTTTACGATTTACGGCGACTACATCCGCCACTACGGCGGCGAAATTTGGATCGGCAGCTTGATCCGCCTTCTCCGCGAGTTCGGCCATAACGACCAAGCAGTGCGGGCGGCTGTGTCGCGCATGAGCAAACAAGGCTGGATTCGGGCGGAAAAACGCGGCAACAAAAGCTACTATTCGCTCACGGAACGCGGCGTGAAGCGGATGGAGGAGGCCGCGCGGCGCATTTACAAAACGCGCCCCGAGCATTGGGACGGGAAATGGCGCATTCTCATCTATACGATTCCTGAGGAGAAGCGGCATTTGCGCGATGAACTGAGAAAGGAGCTTGTTTGGAGCGGGTTCGGCACGATTTCCAACAGCTGCTGGATTTCACCGAATAATCTGGAGCAACAAGTGTACGACTTGATCGACAAGTATGACATTCGTCCATACGTCGACTTCTTTCTTGCCGAATACGATGGACCGCATACGAACAAGCGGCTTGTCGAAAAGTGCTGGAACTTAGAAGAGATCAACCAAAAATACGAGCAGTTTATTGCGGTTTACAGTCAGAAATACGTGATTGACAAACATAAAATCGAACGCGGAGAAATGTCGGACGCGGAATGTTTTGTCGAGCGGACGAAGCTCGTCCATGAATACCGGAAGTTTTTGTTCATCGACCCTAGCTTGCCGGAAGAGCTGTTGCCGAACGAGTGGATGGGAAACCATGCCGCCGCCTTGTTCAACGACTATTACCAACAACTTGCCGCACCGGCCAGCCGTTTCTTTGAAGCGGTGTTTCAGGAAGGGGCAGAGCTTGAGAAAAAAGAAGAGGAAGAGATCTCAGTGGAATGAAACGGGATGCACGGCGCTATGACGGCTGTGCATCCCGTTTGACGTTTATGGAACGTTCGGCACGGGACTGTGGCAGGGGGAAGTTGTCCCCCGAACGGACATCGTCGGTTTGCGCGCGCTTATCGTTGCTGATTTTTCAGCGAATGAACAGCAAAGAAGGCTGGCGAAAAACAATGCTTTTCGCTCGATTAGTGTTTTTGGGTGCAAGGGAAAAGCTGATTTTAAAGGGTTTCTCAACTTGAAAAAGCATGTTTGGGGTCGATGTTTCATGAAATCGCCAGCCTTAAAGTGTCCTGTTATCTTGGAAAGAAGAGAGGATATTCCTTTTTCGAAAATTTTCTATCATCAATTATTCTCGTTTTCTGAAAAATGAGGTATAATTCATATATAACGTATTTTTTACGGGATGTGAATATAATGAATGATGTTTGCCGTTTGCTCGATCTTCGTTATCCGATCATTCAAGGGGGGATGGGCAACATCAGCAACGCCGAGCTGGCAAGCGCCGTATCGGAAGCCGGGGGGCTTGGGACGATCGGCGCCGGCACGATGCCGCCCGATGAGGTGGAGGCGTTGATCGTCGAAACGAAGCGGCGCACGAGCCGTCCGTTTGCCGTGAACATCCCGCTGCAGGTGACGCCGCACGCCGCAGAGATCATCGAGCTTGTCATTCGCCATCAAGTGCCGGTCGTCTCGCTTTCAGCCGGCAATCCGGCGCCATGGATTCCGCGTTTTGCGGAACATGGCATCAAGGTCATCGTCGTCGTCGCCTCGGTCAGCCAAGCGAAAAAAGCGGAGGCGGCCGGAGCGGATCTCGTTGTCGCGGAGGGGTATGAAGCGGCGGGCATCAACTCGCCGCTTGAGTTGACAACGATGACGCTCATTCCGCAAGTTGCCAGCGCCGTCCGCATTCCCGTCATCGCTGCCGGCGGCATCGGCGATGGGCGCGGTCTGCTGGCTGCTTTCGCCCTTGGCGCCCAAGGAGTGCAGCTCGGCACAAGGCTTGTGGCCACGAAAGAAGCGCCGTTTCATGAAGCGTATAAACGGCGGCTTATCGAGGCGAAGGAACATGAAACGGTCATTGTCGGCCGTTCGGTTGGGCGCATCCGCCGCATTATGCGCACGCCGTATGCCGAGAAGCTGCTCGAGTATGAACGGCAAGGCATGCCGGCTGAGCAGTTTCAACAATATACATCGGAGGATCGGCATCGCCGCGGGGCTCTATCCGGTGATTTCGATGAGGGATTCATCAATGCTGGGCAAATCGCCGGCCTGATCGATGACGTGCCGACAGTAGCGGAGCTGTTTGAACAAATGATGACGGAAGCGAAAACGCAGTGGCAATCATTGTCCGCCTTATTCCGCTGATCGAACAAAGACGCCTGTCAAACGGCGTCTTTTTTTGGCGATGAAAAATCGTTTGGCAGAGGGTTGACACTCGCAAGCATCATATTTACTATAAAAATAGTATAACGTTATTTATACGTAACTTAATTTTTTGTTATATTAACTTGAAAACGCTTTCAAGCGGTAAAGCAAAGGAGAGGGGAAGCGATGAATGTCATGTTATCACCAAACATGTCACAAAGCTTGGATTTGTTTTTGCAAATGCGTGAACATGAACAGGTCGTGTTTTGTCACGATGAAGCGACCGGCCTAAGGGCGATCATCGCCATTCATAGCACCGCGCTTGGACCGGCGCTCGGCGGCTGCCGGATGCATCCGTATGCCACGGCGGAAGAGGCGCTCGCCGATGCACTTCGGCTGTCGAAAGGGATGACGTATAAATGCCTGGCCGCGGATGTTGATTTTGGCGGGGGCAAAGCGGTGATCATCGGCGACCCGCGCAAAGACAAATCGCCGGAACTGTTTCGCGCGTTCGGCCAGTTTGTTGAGTCATTAGGCGGCCGGTTTTATACGGGCACCGATATGGGGACGACGCCGGACGACTTCGTGCACGCCCTGAAAGAGACGAATTGCATCGTCGGCGTTCCGGAAGCGTACGGCGGAAGCGGGGACTCATCCGTGCCAACGGCCGAGGGCGTCGTGTACGGCATTCAGGCGACGAACAATGTCGTATTCGGCGACAAACACTTGCACGGCAAAACGTATGCGGTGCAAGGGCTCGGAAAAGTCGGCAAAAAAGTGGCGCTTCGTTTGCTCGAAGAAGGAGCGGACTTGTACGTGTGCGATTTGAATGAAGCGGCCGTGGAGGAGGTCGTGGCGCACGGCAAACGAATCGGGGCGTCCGTCAAACCGGTGAGCGGAACGGACATTTATCGCGTCGAAGCCGATGTGTTCGTCCCGTGCGCATTTGGCGGCGTCATCAACGATGACACGATCGCCGAGCTGCGGGTGAAAGCGGTCGTCGGTTCGGCGAACAATCAGCTGGCGGACAAACGCCACGCCCGCATGTTGAAAGAAAAAGGCATTGTGTACGCCCCCGATTATATCGTCAACGCCGGCGGGCTCATTCAAGTCGCCGATGAACTTTACGGAGCGAACAAAGAGCGGGTGTTGGCGAAAACGAAAGCGATTTACGATACACTGCTCGCCATTTATGCGCGGGCCGACTCGGAAGGCATAACGACGGTCGAGGCGGCCGATCAGTTTTGCGAAGAGCGGCTCGAGAAGCGCAAACGACGCAATCATTTCTTTACACACCAAAAGCGGCCGAAGTGGGATGTTCGCCATTAAAGTATATTCATATGAAACGATTTATCTGAAAATAAACAATCATCTTATCTTTCAAATAAAAGAAGTTGCGAGGGGAGAAGGATCATGAAACATATCGTGGCACGATTCGCCATTCCAGTTTTGTTCGGAGCCCTCATGCTCTCCGGCTGCGGTGGAGGGGAAAAGGCGGCGACCGATGGCGGGAAAGAAGAAGGGAAGGAGAAAAAAACGGTCACTATCGGCGTCACGCAAATTATCGAGCATCCGTCGCTGGATGCCGCCTTCAATGGATTTAAAAAGGCGCTCGAAGACGAGGGTTTTCAAGAAGGGAAAAACGTTCGGTACAATATTCAAAATGCCCAAGGCGACATGAACAACAGCCAAACAATTGCGAATAACTTTGTATCGGACGGGGTCGACCTCATTTTTGCCAACTCGACGCCAAGCGCCCAAAGCGCGCTCAACGCGACGAAAGACATTCCGATTGTGTTTACATCCGTGACCGATCCGGTCGGCGCCGGTTTAGTTCCGTCGATGGACAAGGCGGGGGAAAACATCACGGGAACAACGGACAGCCATCCCGATGCGATTCGCAAAACGATTCAATTCATCGATGAGCAGACGGATGCCAAAACCGTCGGGCTCATTTACAACGCCGGCGAACAAAACTCGTTGGCGCAAATCGAAAAAGTGAAGGAAGCGGCGAAGCATACGGATTTGAAGTTTGTGGAAGCGTCCGTGTCGACAACAGCGGAAGTGAAGCAGGCCGCAGAATCGTTAGTGGGCAAAGCGGATGTTTTTTACATCGTGACCGACAACACCGTTGTATCCGCCATTGAATCCGTTGTCAGCGTTGCCAATGAGAACAAAATGCCGGTTTTTACAGGGGAACTTGATTCGTTAAAACGAGGCTGTTTTGCGGCGTACGGCTTTGATTACTACGACATCGGCTATCAAGCGGGGCAAATGGCGGCCGCCATTTTAAAAGGGGAAGCCAAGCCGTCCGAGATCAAACCGGAATATCCGAAAAAGCTGAAACTGGTGATCAACAAACAAGCGGCGGAAAAACAAGGGATCAAACTGAAGCCTGAGTGGGATCAAATAGCGGAATACATGGAATGAAAGGATGAGCGCTGTTGTTGACGGCCATCACAGGGGCAGTGGAATCAGGACTGATTTACGCCATTATGGCGTTGGGAGTCTATTTGTCGTTTCGTGTTTTGGATTTCCCTGATTTAACCGTGGACGGGAGCTTTGTGACAGGGGCCGCGGTGGCGGCGACGTTGATCGTCCACGGCGTCAATCCGTTTGCCGCGACATGTTTGGCGCTGTTCGTTGGATTCGCTGCCGGGTGTATGACCGGGCTTCTTCATACAGCAGGGAAGGTCAATCCGCTTTTGTCGGGCATTTTAATGATGATCGCGCTGTATTCCATCAATCTTCGCATCATGGGGCGTTCGAATGTACCGCTTTTAAATCAAAAGACCGTCTTTACAACCATTCAAGAATGGGGGACAAAGATCGGACTTGACTCGGCCGCGGCGAAAACATGGGGAATTCTCCTGTCGATGACGTTGCTTGCTCTTTTGTTTAAATGGTTCACAGACTGGTTTTTGCAGACGGAAATGGGGCTTGCGATTCGGGCGACGGGCGATAATCCGCGCATGATTCGCAGCCTGTCGGCGAACACCCATTTGCTCATTGTCTTAGGGTTGGGGCTTTCCAATGCCATGGTCGCGTTCTCGGGGGCGCTTGTGGCTCAATATGGTGCATTTGCCGATGTCGGGATGGGCATTGGCATGATCATTATCGGTCTGGCTTCTGTGATTATCGGCGAAGCGGTATTTGGAACGAAAACGATCGCGCGAGCCACGCTTTCCGTGATCGGTGGAGCGATCATGTACCGCATCGTGGTGAGCCTCGCTTTGCGCGTCCAATTTCTCGAAACAGGGGATGTGAAGCTGATCACGGCATGCATGGTCATTTTGGCGCTCGTTGTTCCACAGCTCGTTCGCCAACAACAAGAGAAAAAACGCAAAGAAGCAAAAAGGCGGAACCAAGCCCAGGCGGCAACGGCGGCCGCTGTCGGAAAGGGTGGGGCGGATGTTGCAGTTAAACGGGATTTATAAAGTGTTCCATGAGGGGACGCCTGACGAAAAGATCGCGCTCCAAAACGTGCATCTGTCGCTGCAAAAAGGCGACTTTGTCACCATTATCGGCAGCAACGGCGCGGGAAAATCGACCTTGATGAATTTGATTTCGGGAGTGCTGTTTCCCGATGAAGGAACGATTTGGATTGACGGTCAAGATGTCACCATGATGCCGGAATATGTCCGCTCCCGCTATATCGGGAGAGTGTTTCAAGATCCGATGGCGGGAACGGCGCCGAACATGACGATTGAGGAAAATTTGGCGTTGGCGTATGCGCGCAATCAAACGCGCACGCTCCGCCGCGGGGTGACGAAAAAACGGCGCGATGAGTTTCGCGAGCTGCTCGCGACCCTTCATCTCGGGTTGGAGGATCGCCTCCAGGCGAAAGTCGGCCTGCTTTCCGGCGGGGAGCGGCAGGCGTTGTCTTTGCTTATGGCGACATTCACCGAACCGTCCATTTTGCTTCTGGATGAGCATACAGCGGCGCTCGACCCAGCGAGAGCGGAATTGATCACCAACTTAACAAAAGAGATTGTCGAGCGCTACCGATTGACGACCTTGATGGTCACCCATAACATGCAGCAAGCCATCGATTTAGGAAACCGCCTCATCATGATGGATAAAGGGCAGATCATTTTGGAAGTCGATGAGAAGGAAAAGAAACGCTTGACCGTGGAAAAGCTGCTGGCGGAATTTCGGCGCATTCGCGGGGAACAGCTCGCAAGCGACCGTGCGATATTGAGTTGATGTTGTCAACGATACGATGAGGAGGAATGGTATGGAACTCAACTTCCCTATCGTGCAAGTATTGAACGAAGAAGGAACGATCGTGCAGCCCGAGTATCGTGAACGAATCACAAAACCGTTGACGATGACGATGTACCGTCATCTCATTCGAACGCGAACGTTTGACCGAAAATGTGTCAGCCTGCAGCGGCAAGGGCGCATCGGGACGTATGTGCCGTACGAAGGGCAAGAGGCGTGTCAAGTCGGAAGCGCGCTTGCCCTCCGCGATGGGGATTGGATGTTTCCTACTTATCGCGACCATGGAGCGATGATGACGTTCGGCCGTTCGTTAACGACAACCCTTTTGTACTGGAAAGGGCGGACGGAAGGATGCGTCCCTCCTGAAGGAAAAAAGATTGTACCGCCGAGCGTCCCGATCGCCACGCAGCTTCCCCAGGCGGCAGGGGCGGCGTGCGCGGAAAAGTGGAAGGGGACGAACAATGCGGTCATTGTGTACTTCGGCGATGGGGCGACATCAGAAGGGGATTTCCATGAGGGATTGAATTTCGCGAGCGTTTTCAACGCGCCTGTCGTCTTTTTCAACCAAAACAACCAATATGCAATCTCTGTTCCGATCACCCGTCAGATGAAGACGAAAACGATTGCCCAAAAGGCGCTGGCGTACGACATTCCCGGTCTTCGCATCGATGGGAATGACGTGTTTGCCGTCTATTTCCACACAGCTGAGGCGCTTGAACGGGCGAGAAACGGAGGAGGGCCGACGTTAATCGAAGCGGTGACATGGCGTTACGGCGCGCATACGACGTCCGATGACCCGTCCAGATACCGCGACCAGGAGGAAAGCCAAAAACGGCGCGAAACGACCGATCCGATCAAGCGAGTTGAGCGGTTCATGCAGCGGGAAGGCTGGTGGGATGAAGAGTGGGCGAATCAAGTGCAAGCGGAAGTGGACGCGGAAATCGAGCAGGCGGTGGCCGAAATGGAACGTTATCCAAAGGCGGATGCGTCGGATATGTTTGACTTTGTGTTCGCGCAGCCGACATGGACGATCGCCGAGCAGAAAGAGGCGTATCTTCAGTGGAAGCGGGGGATGGCAAGATGATCACCGAGGTGGGGACGAAATCGCTTACGCTTGTGCAAGCGGTTAATGACGCGCTTCGCATCATGCTAAAAGAGCGTGAAGATGTCATCGTGCTCGGAGAAGACGTCGGGAAAAATGGCGGGGTGTTTCGCGCCACGGACGGATTGCTTGAGGAATTCGGCGAGCAGAGGGTGATCGACACTCCGTTAAGCGAGGCGGGATTTACCGGAGCTGCGATAGGGATGGCGCTTGGCGGATTCCGTCCTGTCGTCGAAATCCAGTTTTTAGGTTTCATCTATCCGGCGTATGAACAAATTATGACCCACGCGGCGCGCATGCGGTCACGGACGAGAGGACATTTTGCCGTGCCCTTGGTCATTCGCGCCCCGTACGGCGCGGGCGTGCGAGCCCCGGAAATTCATTCCGACAGCACGGAAGCGCTGTTTACCCATATGCCAGGGATCAAAGTCGTCTGCCCCGCGTCGCCGTATGACGCCAAGGGGCTGCTCATTGCCGCCATTGAAGATCCGGACCCTGTTTTGTTCCTCGAACCGATGCGCAGCTACCGCGCGTTCCGCGAAGACGTTTCGGAAGGAAAATACACGATTGAAATCGGCAAAGGCAAAAAATGGCGCGAAGGGGACGATGTGACCGTCATCGCGTGGGGGGCCATGGTGCCAGTCGCCATGAAGGCGGCGGAAGAAGCGGAGAAAAAAGGGATTGATGCCGATGTCATCGACTTGCGCACCCTTTACCCGCTCGATAAAGACATAATTGCCGAGTCGGTGCAAAAGACAGGGAGAGCCGTCATTGTCCAAGAAGCGCATGCGACCGGCGGGCTGGCTAATGACATTCTCGCCGTCATCAATGATACATCGTTTTTCTACCAACATGCACCGGTTGAACGGGTGACGGGGTTTGACGTCCCTGTGCCGTTTTTCGCCTATGAAGACGATTATTTGCCAACGCCGGCACGTGTTTTGCGTGCGATTGAAAAAGTGATGAGCTTCTAAAAGGCTGGTGATTTAATGAAAAAGCAGCTTAAAATCCGATCTCCTCAAGTTGAGAACCCTTGAAAAATCAGCTTCTCATTTCCGACAACACCAACCAATTTGGCCGAAATCATCGTTTTTCACCGGCCTTCTAAGGCGTTTCGTGTAAAGGGTGTTCCGTTGCTTCTCGGATGCCCTTTTTGGTGTTGGTGTACTGAAAAGAAGAGATGGCCGCGGATATCGCTCTTTCATGCGGCCATCTTTCCTTGCATCGCTTTTTTGCTAACGCTATTTGCCCAGCTGCTCGCGATACTCTTTTCCTTTTTGCACGTATGTATCAATCGACAGCTGGATGAGCTCAAGGTCCTTATCCGTCAGCTCACGCACCACTTTTCCAGGGGAGCCGATGACGAGCGAGCGGGGCGGAATCTTTTTGCCGGATGGAATCAACGTGTTGGCGCCGATGATGCATTCTTCACCGATTTCGGCTCCGTCCAAAATCGTCGACCCCATGCCGATGATCGAGCGCCGGCGGATCGTGCAACCGTGAAGGATCACATTATGCCCGACCGTCACTTCGTCTTCCACAACGAGCGGCGACCCTTCGTACAAATGGCAGGTCGTATTGTCTTGAATGCTCGTTCGGGCGCCGATCGTAATCGGCCCTTCATCGCCGCGCAGCACGGCGTTGAACCAAATGGTCGATTCCGGCCCAACGGTGACGTCTCCAATCAAATAGGCTCCCGGGGCAATGAATGCGGTTTCATGGACGTTCGGACGTTTTCCGTTATACGGATACAGCATCCCCATCCCCCTTCAATTGGTGATCCGTATAACAATAAGTATAACACATTTCGTACGAGAACGGAAATGGCCGGAATGAAAAATGCCTTTTTCCGTATCGGGAAGCATAGATCAATGCGCAACGTCACGGGGAGCGAAAGCGGCAACGAGGTGTATATTAGCTTTTGATGGCCAGACGGAGATCAGCGATCGCCGCTTCATGTTCAAGCGATCGGCGGCATAACACATCGATGATCCGTTCTTGGCGCAACAATAGTTGCAGTTGTTGCTCTTGATTTTGCTCAAGCCGCTTCACGATCGCATCGATTTCCCGAATGGCTTGATGAACGGCGGCAAATCCCTTTGCCATGTCGGCTTTAAGTTCATTCAACTCCGCTTTCGTCGCCATATTCGCTTTCATGTCCTCAAGCTCCTGTTTGGTGGCCATATTGGCCTTGATGTCTTCGAGCTCTTCCTTGGTGGCCATGTGCTCTTTCATTTCCGCCATTTCCTGCTGCATGGTTTCAAGCTTGTCCAAAATAAGATGCCACGGTTCGCTCATGGGCAACATCCTTTCCTCACCGACTGATGAATGCAATGCAGGGGGATTGCGGGGCGGTGGACAAAGGTGGATGAGATGGAAGAGAGGAGATGGTGCTGTAGGCAAGCTACGATCCCCCGCCATTTATTATAACATGACCGGCGAAAAGGGTAAAAGGATTTTCCAAGATTGGCTGAACAAGAAAACAGACAGCGGCAATTGTTTTTTCAATGTCAATAATAATATAATATCTAAATAATGTGAATTTTTATATGATAATGCGTTTTTGTTGAAATTAAAGATAATATATGAATCATCCGAAAATTTTTTGACAATATAAACATAATGAATTATTATATTAAAAGAGTTTAAAGGAGGTAGGTAGTGGTTATGGCATCGATCGACAAGCAACAAATCGCCGCCAGCGTTCCACAACGCGGCTTTTTCGGCCATCCGAAAGGGCTGTTCACGCTCTTTTTCACGGAGTTTTGGGAGCGCTTTTCGTACTACGGCATGCGCGCCATTTTAGTGTATTACATGTACTATGAAGTATCCAAAGGAGGACTGGGGCTTGATGAACATCTAGCGCTCGCGATTATGTCGATTTATGGCGCGCTTGTGTACATGTCCGGAATCATCGGCGGCTGGCTCGCTGACCGGGTGTTCGGCACATCGCGCGCGGTCTTTTACGGCGGCCTCCTCATTATGGTCGGCCATATCGCCTTGGCGATTCCAGGCGGGGTGGCGGCGCTGTTTGTGTCGATGGTGCTCATCGTCCTGGGAACCGGGTTGTTGAAACCAAACGTCTCAAGCATTGTCGGCGATATGTATCAACAAGGCGATGACCGCCGCGATGCTGGATTTAGCATTTTTTACATGGGCATTAACCTTGGAGCGTTCCTTGCTCCGTTAGTTGTCGGCACGGTGGGGATGAAGTACAATTTCCATCTCGGCTTCGGACTTGCGGCTGTCGGGATGTTTCTCGGATTGATTGTCTTCATCGCGACAAGAAAGAAAAATCTCGGGTTGGCGGGGACGTACGTGCCGAATCCATTGACGCCAGCGGAAAAGAAAAAAGCGGCAACGATCATCGCCGTGGGAGCAGTCGTCATTGCCGTGCTGCTTGCGATCTTGATTCCGAACGGTTTGTTTACTGTGGAAACGTTTATTTCTCTTGTCGGCATCTTAGGAATCATCATCCCAATCATCTATTTTGTCGTGATGTACCGCAGTCCGAAAACGACAGCGGAAGAGCGGCCGCGTGTGATCGCATACATTCCGCTGTTTATCGCTTCGGCGATGTTTTGGGCGATTCAAGAGCAAGGATCGACGATTTTGGCAAACTATGCGGATAAGCGGACGCAGTTGGATGTAGCAGGCATCCACTTGTCGCCTGCGTGGTTCCAATCGCTGAACCCGTTATTTATCATCGCTTTAGCACCGGTGTTCGCCTGGATGTGGGTGAAGCTCGGCAAACGGCAGCCGACGATCCCGCAAAAATTCGCGTTCGGCCTGTTGTTTGCCGGCCTGTCGTTCATCGTCATCCTCGTTCCGGGTCATTTGAGCGGCGGAGGGCTTGTCCATCCGATTTGGCTCGTGTTGAGCTACTTCATCGTCGTGCTTGGCGAGCTTTGCCTGTCGCCGGTCGGCCTGTCGGCGACGACGAAACTTGCGCCTGCGGCCTTCTCAGCGCAAACGATGAGCCTTTGGTTTTTATCGAACGCCGCCGCGCAAGCGATCAATGCTCAGTTGGTGCGCTTTTACACCCCGGAAAACGAAACGATGTATTTCGGCACGTCGGCGGTGCGGCGATTGTATTAAGCATCATCTTGTTTGCGCTCGCACCGAGCATTCAGCGGCTGATGAAGGGCGTTCGTTAATATCGCGCTGACTTTTGTATCAACAGGGAAAACAGATGATCAAAAAGGTTGTAAACTTGTGATAGGATGCTCTGCGTTGGCAGGGCGTCTTTTTTTATTAAAAAAATATTTACACAAATCAAAAAATAAGTTCAGACAGTATTTACAAAAATGGATTACGATGGAATAGACAAGAGGAAAGGGGAGAGAAGCGGATGGCGTTTCTTGAACTGGTCGAGGTGACGAAATCGTATGGAGGGAAAAAGAGCGCGGTCGAGAATGTGAATGTCGCGATTGAATCAGGGGAGTTTTTTGTTCTTGTCGGCCCATCGGGATGCGGGAAAAGCACCATTTTGCGGCTGATCGCTGGCCTTGAGCCGCTGACATCAGGATATGTGCTGATCGACGGGCAAGTGGCGAACGATTGGCCTCCTCATGCCCGCCGGTTATCGATGGTCTTTCAAAACTACGCGCTATATCCGCATTTGACGGTGGAGCAAAATATGCGGATTGTCTTGCAGGCGCAAAAGGTGCCGAAAGAGGAACAAGTGAAACGTTGCATGGAAGCGGCGGAACTGCTCGGGCTGACCGATGTGTTGCAGAGGAAGCCGCGGGAATTGTCAGGGGGGCAGCGTCAGCGCGTCGCCTTAGGACGGGCGATCGTCGCACAAACTCCGCTTTGTTTAATGGATGAACCACTCTCCAATTTAGATGCCAAACTGCGGGCGAAAATGCGGAGCGAGCTTCGCCGTCTGCAGCGTCAGCTCGGCATGACCGTTATTTATGTCACTCACGATCAAACGGAAGCGATGACAATGGCCGATCGGATGATGATTTTGCATGACGGCCGTCCGCAGCAAATCGGCAGCCCGCTCGATGTATACAATAGCCCGGATAACACGTTTGTCGCTTCATTTATTGGAACACCGCCGATGAATTTGGCGGAAGCGCATGTGCTGGAACATTCACTCTTATTGCAAAACGAACGGCCCATCCGCCTCATGGGCCGTTCCTTGCCGAAGGCTGAACGGGTGACTGTCGGACTGCGGCCGGAACATATTGATCGGGCGGAATCCGGAGAAGAACATGTGACAGCCCAAGTCAGCCATATCGAGTGGCTCGGCAATGAAACGTTAGTGACGTTTGAGTTGGCGAAAAATCTTTATTGGACGGCACGATGGAACGGACAATGGCGTATCCGTTTGGGGGAAGTGGTGCCGTTGGCGTTTGATGAGCAGGCTCTCCTTTTTTTCGATGAGCGTGGAAAGCGGATCGGGGCGCCGTCCATCAAGCGAGAGGAGGTGCGGGTTCGCCAATGAATGAGCGCGTTTCACCGGTTTTCCCCCCAGCGCCATGGTCGGTCCGGACGAAGCGGGCGGCGCGGCAGGCCGCAATGAAATCGTGGTTGGAAGGGATGGTGTATCTTTTTCCTTCGCTCCTGCTGTTTGGCGTGTTTCTCTTTTACCCGTTGGGGAGGACGATGTATTTAAGCGTGTTTCACACGGATTATCAAGGGCAGCCGACGGAATTTGCCGGTTTGGCGCATTTTGTCGCCCTGCTTCAAGATGATTCGTTTTGGCATAGTTTGAAGGCGACGATTCTGTTTGCGGCGCTCACTGTCCCGACGACGGTCGCCGTTTCGTTCGGTTTAGCGTTGCTCGTTCATGAAACGCGGAAAGGAATCGGAATCTTCCGGACGATTTTTGCTTCTACGATGGGGATGAGCGTGGGAGTCGCTTCGGTGATTTGGATGTTTATGTACAATCCGGCGATCGGGATCATCAATCGTTTGTTGTCCGCGATCGGCGGGGTTCCTGTTTCATGGCTCCTTGACCAGGACACGGCATTGTATGCGGTGGCGGCGGCGACGATCTGGATGAATATCGGGCTGACCTTTTTATTGTTGCTGGCCGGCCTGCAAAACATCGATCCATCCTTGTACGAAAGCGCACGCATCGCTGGAATGAGCTATTGGCGCCAGCTGTGGACAGTGACTGTGCCGCTGTTGTCGCCGACGTTGTTTTTTGTCACGACTGTCTCGCTCATTCAAGCGCTGCAAACGTTCGGACAAATTGACTTTTTAACGAAAGGCGGGCCGGTGGAGGCCACGAATGTGTTCGTTTACGCGATTTACAGGGAAGCGTTCGTCAACTATCAGTTTGGTTCCGCGAGCGCGCAAGCCATTGTACTTTTTCTCATCATCGCCCTCGTCACTTTTTTGCAGTTTCGGTTTGCCGAGAGGAAGGTGCATTACCAATGAGAGCGGCGCGGGCAACGGCTCACTATGTGTTGTTATGCCTATGCTCGGTTGTCATCTTGTTTCCAGTGGCTTATGCTCTTCTGATGAGTTTGATGGATGGAGCCGCTATTTTGTCAGGACGCCTATGGCCTGAGAATTGGACATTGGTCAATTATGAGGCCGCGTTTCAACAGGCGCCGCTTGGGAGATATTTATGGAACAGCTTTTTTGTGGCTTTCATGATTACATTGGGGCGCCTCATCGTGTCAAGTCTCGCCGCTTTCGCTTTTGTGTTTCTCCGCTTTCCGGGTCGGGATCGGTGGTTTTACATTTGCATTGCCACCATGCTCGTTCCGTGGGAAGCGACTGTGATCCCAAACTTTTTGACAATCCAAGCGCTTGGCTGGACAAACCATTACGTAGGGCTCATCGTGCCGTTTTGGGCGATGGCGTTTGGCATCTTTTTATTGCGGCAGCAGTTTAAGCAAATTCCGCACGAGCTGTATGAGGCGGCGCAGTTGTCCGGCATCGGGAATTTCCGCTTTTTTTGCCGCGTCGTACTGCCGCTTTCAAAAACGAGTTTGGTAACGCTGGCTGTTTACAGCTTTTTGGACGCTTGGAATATGTATTTATGGCCGCTGCTCGTTACAAACGATGATCGCGTCCGCACCGTGCAGATCGGGCTCAAGCAGCTGCAGACGCAAGAGATCGCCAGCAGCTGGGGCGTCGTCATGGCAGCGGCGGTTATCGCGATGCTTCCGACTTTGTTGCTGTTGTTTGCCGGACAGAAGCAATTGCGCAAAGGGCTTATGCAAGGAGCGATTCAATAGTGGGGAGGAGAAACAAGATGAGAAAGGTTTTGGCCAGTTTCTTAACCTTGATGTTTATTGGGCTTGCCGCGGGATGCTCAAGTGAAGATGCGGGCGAAGCGGCGGGAGGCAAAACAGAAGTGGTGTTTTGGCATTCGATGAGCGGGGATTTGGAGCCGGTACTGAATGACATTGTCGCTGATTTTAACCAAACCCATCCAGAGATTGAGGTGAAGCCGGTGTTTCAAGGCACCTATGAAGAGGCGCTGACGAAATGGAATGCGGTAGCCGGGACAAAAGACGCGCCGACGATCATGCAGACGTTTGAAGTCGGGACAAAGCATATGATCGACAGCGGAAAGGTCGTCCCGGTGCAGACATGGATCGATAAAGACAAGTATGATGTTTCGCAATGGGAGAAAAATATTGTCAATTATTATACGGTGAACGGGCGGATTTACTCGATGCCATTTAACTCGTCAACCCCTGTATTGATTTACAATAAAGATGCGTTTCGCGAAGCCGGGATCGATCCAGAAAAGCCGCCGCTCACCTACAGCGAGTTGAAAGAAGCGGCGAAAAAGCTGACAAAGAAAAAAGGAAAGGAAACGGAGCGGTACGGATTTTCCATTTTGAACTACGGCTGGTTTTTCGAAGAAATGGTGGCCGTGCAAGGCGGATTGTATGTGAACAACGACAACGGCCGAAACGGCGACGCGACAAAAGCGGTGTTTAACGGAACGGAAGGAAAGCGTGTATTTGAGTTGATCCGCGACATGTATCGAGACGGCACGTTTTACAACGCCGGCCAAAATTGGGACGACATGCGCGCCGCCTTCCAAGCGGGAAAAATCGCCATGTATTTAGATTCATCCGCTGGCGTGAAAACGGTGATCAACAACTCGCCGTTTGACGTTGGCGTCTCGTATTTGCCTGTTCCGGATGGCGTCGAGCGCCAAGGCGTCATTATCGGCGGCGCTTCGCTTTGGATGATGAAAGGAAGCAGTGAAGAGGAACAAAAAGCGGCATGGGAGTTCATGAAATACTTGACGACCGCTCCCGTCCAAGCCAAGTGGCATGTGCGCACGGGGTATTTTGCCATCAATCCAGCTGCGTACGATGAGCCGCTCGTCAAAGATGAATGGGCGAAATACCCGCAATTAAAAGTGACGGTGGACCAGCTGCATGAAACAAAATCAACCCCTGCCACCCAAGGGGCGCTCATCACCGTCTTCCCTGAATCTCGGCAACATGTCGTGAAAGCGATGGAACGGTTGTATGAAGGAATCGACCCGCAAGAAGCGCTCGATCAGGCGGCCGAAGAAACGAACCGGGCGTTGCAGGGGGCGGGGCGTTGAGGTGTAAGGTTTTTCCCGAACTATGAGGAAGGAGGAAAAATAAACAGAAGGTGTCCCCAAAAGGATCGGGACGCCTTTTCTTATTGATGTATATACGCATAAAGCAAAATATTTAGCCCATAGAAGTAAATACAATTTTTTGAAACAACTTTTTTATATGTCATAAATAAAGCTGAAAAGCTTAACATACTTAATAAAAAATTAAATATTTAATATATTTAGTAAATTTATTATTTACAAACAAATATTTTTTATGGTACATTCTAAGTGTAGTGGTACAGTGGACCAACCACTGAACCTCCGAAGGTTTACAATATTTATTGAACAAAAAGTTATCTGCTCCTTTTATTACTACTTATTCAGGAATTGCCGACCATAAGAGAGATCTTCAGAAATATTAACTTCTAAGGAATGTGGAGAGGAAAAAATGGATATTAAGCCTATCAGGAAGAAAAGAGTGTACCAAGCGATTATTGAACAAATTCAACAAGCTATCCGTTTGGGGCAGTTGCAGCCAGGTGATAAACTACCTTCGGAACGTGATTTAGCGGAAAAGTTTCAGGTATCACGCACAACAATTAAGGAAGCCATTGCTGTTATGGAAGCTATTGGTGTTTTGGAGATACGCCCTGGAGTAGGAACCTTTGTAAGGGAGACAGGAAACCATTTGCTTGATTTAAATTATATTTTTGGGGATGACGACACTGAAATTCATGAACTTATGGAATTTCGCCAAGCGATTGAAGTGGAAGCAGCTTATTATGCAGCAATAAGAGGAACAGAAGATGGTAAAAGAAAGTTAACACAATTGTTTTCTGAGCTGGAGAAAGAGGTTATGTCAGGAAAATTGCCGGCTAGATCAGATTTTTCTTTTCATATGCAAATATCGTCAATGTCTCAAAATGCGCTGTTTTTTAGAATAATGGAATTCATCTCTGATAAGCTTTTTAAATCTGTTACGAAAAATGCGGTCAATACATTTGCCGGAGCAGGAGATCCTGTGAAGGTGCTTCAAGAGCATCGTGCTATCTATGAAGCCATATTGTCTGGTGATGGAGTAAAAGCACGTCAGGCTATGCGTTATCATCTTGAAAGTGTCATCGCTCGTTACAAAGGTATATAAGAGGTGGTGAGTGATGCCGTTACAACCGGATATTGTAGATCAAATTGTTCGGATTATTGGAGAAGAAAGAAGAGTTCTTATTAAAAAAACAGATCTTCTTAGTTATGGGTATGATGCGTCTTTTGGTTTTTTTGTGCCTGATCTTGTTTGTCAAGTGAAGTGTGTGGAGGAAGTTTCTGAAATTATTAAGCTCGCCAATCGAGAAAAAATACCCATTACACCAAGAGGGAATGCGTCTGGATTAAGTGGAGGGGCTTTGCCTATTGAGGGCGGGATAGTGATTGATGTATCTTTATGGAATGATGTATTGGAAATCCACAGGGATGATATGATTGCTGTTGTTTCTCCAGGTGTAATTACAGCTGACATTGATCGGGCTGCTCAAAAAGTTGGTCTTATGTATCCCCCAGATCCGAGCAGTTCTAATGTCTCGACGATTGCTGGAAATATTGCGGAAAATTCGGGCGGGCCGCGGGGGCTGAAATACGGAGTAACGAAAGATTATGTTTTAGGATTGCAAGTCGTCACACCGGAAGGCCATATTATACGCACAGGTGGACGAACGATCAAAAATGTCACAGGTTATGACTTAACGAAATTAATTGTTGGCTCAGAAGGAACACTTGGCATTATTACAGAGGCAATTTTGCGTCTTATTCCAAGACCGCAGGCGACGATTTCTCTTATGGCAGTTTTCGATGATATTGTGCAAGCGGGCTATGCGATTACCAATGTACTTACTTCGGGGATTCTTCCGTCGAAGATCGAGTTCATGGATCAAGCGTCTATCTGGGCGGTGGAAAGTTACCGGCCGATGGGATTGCCTATCAATGCCGAAGCGGTTCTTTTTATAGAACTTGACGGTCATCCCCTAGCTATTCGAGATGAGGCGGACTATGTTTATAAATTAATGCAAAAGACAGGAGCGTTGCGCGTCCAAAAAGCTGAAACGAGTGACCAAGAAGAAAAAATGTGGAAAGCGCGAAAACTTGTGTCTCCGGCTGTTGCGCGACATAAACCGACGAAAATTTCTGAAGATGCGACGGTTCCAAGAAGCCAAATTCCATCTTTTCTAAAACGGTTAAGGGAAATTAAAGACAAATTCGACATCGAGCTCGTTGTTTTTGGGCATGCCGGCGACGGAAACCTTCATCCAAACATTCTTTGTGATCAGCGCAATAAAGAGGAAATGAAGAAGGTAGAGAAAGCGGTGGCTGCGATTTTTGAAGCCGCCCTTGATCTCGGAGGAACGCTTTCCGGGGAACATGGAATCGGGCTGATGAAAAAGTCCTTTATGCCAATGGAATTTGATCAGTTTTCGCTTGAAATGATGAAACGCATTAAACAGGCGTGGGATCCAAATAACATTATGAATCCAGGAAAGATTTTCCCAAAACCAGGTGACAGGTTGGTGTTAAGATAATGGAAGCCCAAGAAAACGTGTATTTAAAGAAGGCGGCGGATTTAACATATGACTGTGTTCGATGTGGCTATTGTCTGCCCTCCTGTCCTACCTATTTGACAATGAAAACGGAAACACAAACCCCAAGGGGGCGCATCAATCTTGTTCGCATGGCGGCAGAGGGACATATCACAGTGAATGAATTAAGTGTTCCAATCGATCTTTGTCTTGGCTGTCGTGCATGTGAACATGTTTGTCCGAGCAACATCCAATATGGGAAAATGCTTGAGCTTGTAAAAGGCAGTATTCGCTATCACAAAAAGCAGACTTCGTCTCCATTGCGGCGTTTTTGTGAGGGTTTCGTCTTTAAACATGTGTTTCCAAGTAAAAGCATCATGAATAAGCTTGGTAGCTTTCTATGGGTATATCAGAAATCAGGTGTGAAAAAGGTTGTTCATATGAAGCCGCTTCGATATTTGCTCCCGAAAAAGTTGGAGTTATTTGATAAGGGGTTAACTGAAGCGAAACCTCCTTTTCGAAAAAACGATGGTCGCCGATACCCTTCGATTAGCGAGCGTCCGGCTTTGAAAGTTGCATTTTTCACCGGCTGTGTGATGGAAGCGGTTTTTTACCGAATTAATTTACTTAGCATTCGCCTGTTGCAAAAGGTTGGTTGCGAGGTTGTCGTAGTTAATGATCAAACATGTTGCGGTGCGTTGCAACTGCATGCTGGGGAAGAAGAACTAGCAAAAGAAATGGCAAAACGGAACATTGAAGTGTTTGAAAAAGAGGAGTTTGATTATATTGTAAATAGCGCGGGAGGTTGCGGCGCCATGCTGAAGGAATATGATGGATTGTTCGAAGGTGATCCCGAATGGTTGGAGCGCGCAAGACATTTTAAGCAAAAGGTAGCAGATATTAGCGTGATTTTAAATAAGCTTGGTTTAAAACTAGAGAGAGTCTTATCTTACAGGGTTACTTACCAGCCTTCTTGCCATATGACTAATGTTCAAAAAGTTACAAAAGAGCCGGAAGCATTGATTCAGTCGATTGAAGGCATTGAGTTTATACGATTAAATAAGCCTAACCTTTGCTGTGGTTCGGGTGGGATTTATAATTTAATTCATTTTGAAGAGTCTATGAACATCCTTAATGCAAAAATGTCTGATATTAAGGATACAAAGGCGAATGTTATTGTAACGACTAATCCAGGTTGTTTATTGCAAATGAAGGTGGGCATTGCCAAGGAAAATCTCCATGATCATATAAAGGCAGTTCATCTTGTTGAATTGCTCGCCGAGGCATGTGAAGTCACGGAAAATAGGTGGATTTAAAAAATCAATATTATACAAAACCGAGCATCTCTGTTTTTTAACATAAACATTTGTGAAAACGTTTTCTATTGAGGGGGGGCAAAAAGAATGTATGGTAATTAAGAAAATTGGATGGTAGAAGGGCTATGTGTTTTACAACTAGGTAAATAGAGGTTAGGAGGGAAATCGAATGAAAAAACGCTGGATTGCCATATTAGTTTCTATAATTGTTATGTCTTTAGTCGGTTGCAGTGTTCCAAATCCTAAAACAACTAGCGAAGCTAAACCGGCTAGCAATTCGGGAGATGGTGCGACTGAAATTACAGTCGCGGGGAATGGCGGCAAAATCGAGAGAGCTATTCGCGAAGTAATTGCTCCAAAATTTGAGAAAGAATACGGAATTAAAGTAAACTTTGTTCCTGGGTTATCTGGAGAAATATTGTCAAAGGTGGAATTGCAGAAAAATGCCCCCCAATACGATGTCGCGTTTTATGTACCCTTGGACGTACAAAGAGCTAATGACAAAGGGTTGACTGAAAAATTAGATCCATCGACAGTTCCTAACATGGATAAGGTTGATCCGCGATTTGTTGTCGTAAATAATGTTGGGGTGCCTGTATTTGGGTTGGTAATTGCTCCTGCATACAATACGGAAACGTTTGAGAAACACAAGTGGGCACCCATTACATCCTGGAATGACCTTATTCGACCTGAATATAACGGAAAAACAGCATTCGCCGACATTGCCAATGACTGGGGTTTTGCTTTGCTTTATAACCTTGCCAATGCTAATGGTGGGAGTTTGGATAATTTGGAACCTGGTTTGCAAAAAGCCAAGGAATTAGCTAGCTATTCCAATACATTCTACAAAAACTCTACTCAAATGATGCCAGCTGTGCAACAAGGAGCAGCAGATGTCACTGTTATGGGCAGCTATGCGATAGCTGAGTTGATTGATATGGGAGTGCCTTTGAAAATGGTTATTCCGAAAGAGGGAGCGCCATTGCAAGCATTCAGCGCGACGGTTGTCAAGAATGCTCCACATAAAGAAGCGGCGATAAAATTCGTAAACTTTTTGATAAGTGAGGAGTCGCAAAAACAAATCGCAGAAAGCGGTTTCTACCCGGTGCTCAAAGAAATGAAGGTAGCGCCCAAGTACGAAAAATCTATTGGTCTAAAAGATAGTGATCATGTTTTCCGCCCTGATTTTAAAAAGATGGCAGAAATTCGGGAAGAATGGACAGATCGTTGGGCTAAAGAAGTTACACCAGAATTAGGGAAAAAGGTTAGCAAATAAATTAGGGAGTGAAAGCATATGCAAACAGTAGTAAATGACGTAGAAATAAGGGGAGTTTATAAACAGATTGGGAAAAACGTTATCCTAAACGGTATCGATTTACAAGTCAAGCAAGGTGAACTACTCACCTTGCTTGGCCCTTCTGGGTGCGGCAAAACATCAACACTTAATGTCATTGCTGGTTTTCTTGATATTGATAAAGGAGAAGTATTTATTAAAGGGAAAAAAGTGACACATATTCCTCCGTATAAACGTGGTTTAGGAATGGTATTCCAAACATATTCTCTATTTCCGCATATGACTGTTTATGAAAACCTTGATTTTGGTTTATCTTTGCGTAAAGTTCCAAAAGAAGAGAGGAAGAAGAGAATCGAGCAGGCGTTAGAGTTAGTGAAAATGGTGGGATTGGAGAATAGGTATCCGCGCCAATTATCCGGAGGGCAACGACAACGGGTGGCAATTGCTCGTGCTCTAGTAGTGCAACCAATGTTATTGTTGCTTGACGAGCCACTCAGCAATCTTGATGCTAAATTACGTTATGAATTAAGGGCTGAAATTAAGCGTTTGCAGAAAGAGGTGGGGGTTACAACTATTTTTGTTACACATGACCAAGAGGAGGCACTTTCCCTGTCTGATCGAATCGTGGTAATGAATAAAGGAATAATTGAACAAGTTGGAACACCAACGGAAATCTATGAGCATCCATGCACCGAGTTCGTTTTTCAATTTATTGGGAAATCAAACCAATTAGAGGGTAAAGTAAAAACGGTCGACAGTCGAATGGTATGTATTGAGTTAGAGGAAGGCGTTCAGGTACTCGTTGAGTCAAAAAATATGATGGGCCCGGAACGTTCTTATTCAATTGGAGATGAGGTCAAACTGTACATTCGACCAGAAAAATTAACCATTCAGGAACAAGAAAGCGAGCCAGAAATTTTTTATTACAACAAGTACAATGCTTCGATCGTTCAAATGAACTATCTTGGCTCCGCTTGGGAAATTGAGTTGCTATTGTTTGGAAAACGGGTGCAAGTGCTACAACCTTTCGTTAAATCGGATTGGAAAATAGGAGCTGAGGTGACTGTGGGATGGAACCCGTCAGATATGATGATCGTCAAAAAATAGTCAGATTGTCAACAGAAATTGTTACGGCAAGGAGAAAAAGAAATTGGAGAAAATATATATATTGCGGTTTGCTTTTGTTCCCCCTAGTGGCATTTATTTTCGGTTTTTTTGTGATACCAATGCTTTACATTTTATATTTAAGTTTTATTGAAACCAAAGGGGAAACGAATGCGTTTTATAGCATAGGAAACTACGTACATTTTTTTACTGATTCTTACTATTTACATTCGTTATGGCTGACAATCAAAATAAGCCTGTACACTGTAGTGGTATCCCTGTTGCTCGGTTATCCTGTAGCATTAACAATGGCTAAATGTTCCCCGCGTGTCCGCGGATTATTAACTTTGCTTGTAGCCTCACCGTTGCTTATTAGCATTGTTGTGCGTAATTTCGGATGGTATCTTCTCTTATTACCAAACGGGACAGTCCATCAATTATTAATTAGCCTTGGTATTACCACTTCACCGCCTAAATTGTTATTTTCGGAGATAGGTGTCGTTATAGGACTGTCTAATGCCTATTTACCATTTATGATTTTATCGGTTGCTACAAGTTTATATAATATTGATCCATCTCTTGAGAAAGCTGCAGCCATTCTCGGCGCCGGTCCTCTCCGTTCATTTTGGTCGGTTACCTTGCCATTGAGTTTACCAGGGATTGTATCAGGGGTCGTGTTGGTCTTTAGCATGTCGATGAGTGCCTATGTGACTCCAGCGCTGATGGGAGGGGCAAATGTACCTATGCTCCCGGTTGTGGCTTATGACCAAATTATTAACTTACTGCGTTGGACGTACGGATCTGCCATTTCGTATGTTCTCCTTGGCATTACATTAATCATGGTTACTATTTTTACTCGAATGATGGAAAAGGGGCGCTATCGGGAGGTGTTTCGCTAATGAGTATTTTGAGAAGATTGAGACTATTACTAGCCATAATTAGTCTCATTTACATCTTAATCCCATTGGTTGTAACCATTCCGGCTTCACTTACCAGCGCCAATTATCCGAGTTTTCCGCCAAAGGGTTTCTCACTACAATGGTACACCAAGTTGCTAGAACGGCCAGAGTTTGTCGAAGCTTTTTGGAATAGTGTAAAATTCGCTTTTTTAGCATCATTGTTTTCAGTCTTGTTGGGAACATTAGGAGCTCTTGCTATTGCCAAATACGATATACCTGGGAAATCTTATCTTGTCTCGTTGTTAACCGCTCTGTTGACTGTTCCACAATTGGTACTGGGCATTGCCTTATTAATTTATTTCACGCCTATGTTGTTAGCGGGTACTCCGACGGGATTTTTGATCGCTCATATTATTATTTGTGTACCATATGTAGTTCGTTTTGTCCTAACAGGATTAAGTGGTTTTGATTACAATTTGGAACGGGCAGCGGCAATTCTTGGAGCTAGTCCGGTGGTTGTTTTTTGGAAAGTAACATTTCCTTTAATTCGGCCGGCGGTCTTATCCGGGGCGTTATTCTCTTTTTTGACTTCATTTGATAATGTTACGGTTTCATTATTTATGGTGTCTCCTGAGATGAGAACATTGCCTTTGGAAATTTTTTCAACAATGCAAGATGCATATAGTCCGATTGTTGCTTCGGTTTCGAGTGTTGTAATTTTGATTTCAATTGTACTTATTTTGATTTTAGAGAAAATTCATGGTGTTGGAAAACTGTTGGGAAGTGCCCACTAACCGTTCACTTTATTGTGATTGCTTACATGACGAAGCATCGTGTTAAAGATGGGGAAGAATTTCCCCGTTCTTTCTTTTCTGTCGGTAGCAAAAAGCGGAAATTTTTTTAAATGATGTAGAGCACAGCGAACAGAGACTATTCCGAAAAGAAAGTATGAAATAAGGAGATCTTAACATGATTCATATAGCCATTATTGGAGGAGGAATTGTTGGCTTAGCTGCCGCTTATTCTATTAAGCAGGCTAGACCAGAGGCGGAAATTACAGTGATTGAAAAGGAAAATCATTGGGGAGCGCATCAAACAGGCCATAACAGCGGTGTTATTCATTCAGGGATTTATTATAAACCTGGAAGTTATAAAGCAAAATTTGCGAGATCAGGAGGGGAAGCGCTCATTCGTTTTTGTCAGAAATATGGGATTCCTTTTGAACGGTGTGGAAAAGTGATTGTAGCCACGAGTGAGCAAGAGCTTCCACTCTTGAAAAACTTATATGACCGTGGGTTGCAAAACGGTCTGAATCTCGAGTTGATTGGTCAGGATCGTTTGCGAGATTTCGAACCGTATGTTAGTGGGATCAGGGCTATTCATGTAAAAGAAACTGGCATCGTCGATTATAAGAAGGTTTGTGAAATAATAGCATCACTATTAAAGGATGTAGGCGCCGAACTATCATTAAATACAAAGGTGGAGCGAATCGTAGAAGAGCGTTCAAAAGTCCGCGTAATTACTAACCGCGGCGCCCAATCATTTGATTTTGCAGTTAACTGTGCAGGGTTGCATAGCGACCGTATTGCTCGTGCTTCGGGAGTAGCAATGGACCTAAAAATTGTTCCTTTTCGCGGGGAGTACTATAAGTTGCGCCCTGAAAAACGCTACCTTGTGAAAAACTTAGTGTATCCTGTTCCGAATCCACAATTTCCTTTTCTTGGCGTTCATTTAACAAGAATGATCAATGGTGAGGTGGAAGTGGGACCAAATGCTGTACTTGGATTCAAGCGTGAAGGATACAGAAAAACGGATGTGGATGTCAAGGACCTGCTAGATACTTTCTCGTTTAGGGGGTTTTGGAAATTAGCCTTGACGTACTGGCGAGAAGGAATGGAAGAAATGGTCCGTTCATATAGCAAAATATCTTTTGTAAAAAATGTCCAGCGTTTGCTTCCAGATGTAGAGGCGGACGATTTGATCCCGGCGCCGGCAGGCGTACGCGCCCAAGCATTGCGCTCTGATGGAACACTCGTTGATGATTTTTACATTATTAATACGAAGAGAACCGTTCATGTTTTAAATGCCCCATCGCCTGCGGCAACAGCCTGTTTTCCTATTGGAGAAGAGATCGCACGGCGAACTCTTGAGATGGCGGGGTGTTGAGGGCAGTCTGCCCGGCGCAAGCATGGCTTGCGCCGGCACTGTGCGAAGGATTTTCATATCTTTGGATCGCTTCAACCCTGCAAGTGTGAGTTATTGCAAAGAAAAAGCACATTTTCCCTACTGCAGCCCTATGGTGGGGTAGCGGAGTTTTTCTCGAAAAACGATGGACGACGAAACGGGAGAAACAGACAATGCATTCGGAAACGGTCAGGATGGGGGATCTTATTACTCCGCCTTCTTCAGCAAATAAATCTCCTCTTCCGCTCGCGCGATGCGGCTGAGTTGATAATCAAGCCGCTGATGAATGAGGGAGATGTCTTCTTTTGTCGCCATTTGCTCGCGAAGGCGGGAGAGCTCGTCTTTTGTTGCCATCTGCTCGCGAATGCCAGCCATTTCTCCGCGGAGGTTGGCGATTTCGTGGCGCATGCCGTCTTGGATGCTTCGCTGCTCGAGTTGATTGTCGCGGATCGCTTTGATCATTTCTGTGTTTTCTTTCATTTGCTCTTTTAACCAGCGCAATTCTTCTTCCTGTTTGTCCATTCGTTGTTCGAGCTTGTCCACTTTTTGCTTTACCGTTTGGAGTTCCTGTTTCATGGAATCCATTTCTCTCTTCATGGAGTCCATGTCTTTTTTCATGGAATCCATATCTTTTTTCATGGAATCCATATCTTTTTTCATGGAATCCATATCTTTTTTCATGGAATCCATATCCTTTTTCATGGCGTCCATGTTTTGCTTGACCATCTGCATATCTTGTTTCACGACGGTCATGTCATTGACTAAACCTTGTACAAGTTCAGTCAATTGGCGTAAAAGCTGTTCTTGCATGAGGAGCCCTCCTTAACTTGAATATCGCGCTAATGAGGGGCATTTCCGCCAATGGAGGGAGGGAAGTCTGAGGTGTGGAATGAGGAAGGAAATGCCTACAGAATTATTATACCATAGATTGGCCAGGCCATCATTCCTAAAAGGGCGGCGATTTATTGAAAAAGGCGGCTCATCCCAACTCTTTTTCAATTAGAGAAACCTTGTCAGATCTGCTCTCCTTTCTGGTCAAACGCCGCTGATTTGAGCAAAAAACTAGTTTTTCACCAGTTTTCTAAATTTGTGAAAAGAAAGGAATAGATAGAGGGCATGTTGAATAATAGTTATGGAAGTTTTCAAAGTTCGAAGGAAACAGATTGATAGGAGCAGAAAAAATGAACTCATGGATCAAGAGGAGAAATGCGGCGCTTGTGTGTATGGCGTCAATCTTTTTATTTTCATGCGGAAATGCGGTGGACCACGGCGCACAAGAAGTGTTGGCTGCGCGAAACGAAACGGCTGGGCGAGCGGCCGAGCATCCGCCGTTGCTGAAGCCAGCCGACAAAGCGGCTGTGGCGCAGGCGGCAATGAAGTCAACGGCGCCAAGTGAAGTGCGCATTACGTTAAGCGCAGCGGGAGATGTGACGCTCGGGCGCGATGAAAACTACGGCTATGCGTATTCGTTCGACGATGAGGCGAAAAAGCACGGCTTGCGCTATTTTACGAAATACATTGAGCCGATCTTTCAAAAAGATGATTTTACCACGGTCAATTTGGAGACAACGTTGACCACCTCCACGCGCAAAGCGAGCAAGAAATTCCGTTTCCGCGGCCATCCGAGCTATGCGAAGATTTTAACCTATGGCGGCATTGACGCTGTTAATCTGGCTAATAATCATACGTACGATTATTTGCAACGAGGATATAATGACACGATTGCCAATCTGAAAAAAGAAAACATCGGCTATTTTGGTCGCACGTTTCGGCTGCTGAAAACGGTGAAAGGAATCCAAATCGGAGCGCTTGGCTATGAAGGCTGGAGCAATACAAGCGCACTGCGCAAGCAGATCGCCAACGACATTCGCACGCTTCGGAAGCAAGGGGCCGATATCGTGCTCATTCATTTTCATTGGGGAGTCGAACGAAGCTATACGCCAAACAGCACGCAAAAGGCGCTCGGCCGCTTTGCCATTGACAGCGGCGCCGATTTGGTCGTCGGCCATCATCCGCATGTCATTCAAGGCATTGAGGAGTATAAAGGGAAGTTTATCGTCTACAGCCTAGGCAATTTCATGTTCGGAGGGAACAAAAATCCGAGCGACAAAGATACGTACGTGTTTCAGCAGACGTTTTCTTTCCAAAACGGCAAACGGACGGCCAAAAAAGAAATTCGCGTCATCCCGTTTCGCATTTCGTCGGTGACGACAAGAAACAACTATCAGCCGGTGCCGCTCACGGGAAAGGAAGCGAAACGAGTGAAAGGGAAAATCGTCTCATTATCAGCGAAAATCGTGAAACCGACGTGGACGGCATATGAGGCCCATTGATCCATGCCTAAAAGTTGGTGAAAAACGATGATTTCTTTACAATGGCCTGAGAAAGATGGCGGTTTGAGAACGTCTCCTCGCTTAAACGTTTTCCGTTTCCCCATCGGTCTTTGGAAGAAATCAAAAAAGGATGGCCTTCATGCCGAGGGCCATCCCTTTTCGTTTTTGACAAAGTTACGAGCGTTCCTTGATTAAGTTGGCGACGAGCACGCACCGCTGCGGGGCGGGGCCGACGTAGCGGAACGGATAACACGTGGAAACGGTGAGCGTCGCTTTTGGTTTTCGGTTCATTCTAGTTTGCCTCAGCTCCTTGGCGGGAGTGGACAAGGAATGCGCCCGCGCCGATGAAGGACAAGCCAAGCAGCATATAAGCCGCATACGGCGAGGCTGTTTTCGGCAGTTTCGCCTCGGCTTCAGTACGCTTCAGCGGTTTCGGCGGCGCCGGTTTCACCACTTTTTCGATTTTTGCCGCCTGACCTCCATTTTGCAAGTCTTCCCCGATCTCATCGAAAATATCGGAGGCAAACATCTCTTCGGTCACAACAAAATCGGCAAGCAGTTCGCCTTCGGTGCTGTAAATTTCAACAAGCAAATCGTAGCCGTTCGTTGATTCTAACGTCAACAATGTCGACAGGCTGAGAGGCTTTTTCTCGCCGTCTTTCGTCAAATAAAACTTCGCTTCCAGCTGGCAAGCGGAAAGCAGGTCGGTCCATACATCGGCGATTTCAGCGATTTGCGCTGGCGAGAGTTCCGTCACGCTTGTGAAATCGTACGCACCGATCGCCTCAAGCCGCTGGCCGATTTCCTCCATTTTTTCGGCGAATTGCGGATCTTCCATATTGAGCGATTCAAAATGGTTGTATAACTTTTCTAACTCCGCGTCCGTCAAGCCGAGCTCGTCCAAATCCGGAAGCAAGTAATCGACGACCGCCTCCGCCAGTTCCTCGACCGTCGCGTAATTGTCAAGTGAATCGCCGTTTTTAGCCAGCAGTTTTTCAAGCTTTTACATAAAAACCGCTCCATCGTCGTCTAATGTTTCCCATGTATGACTTTTTAGAGGAAACGTATGCTAACCGTTGAATGGAAGCCGTCGGGTAAAGGAGGAATGATGTTGTTGCTTCTTGAAGGAGGAAACGACGGGACGAAACGTAACGTAACGAGTTGGTGTAAAGGAGCGTCTGGAGAAACAAACAAGGAGAAAAATGAAGCGGGCAGCAGGGCATCGTCATGATCTGAGAAGAAAACCGACGGGATGTAACGCATCCCATTGGGTTTTCTTGATCAGGACGGTCGTTTCTGTTCCATATAATTAAAAAGCCATGAGCTAATTCGTATCGATCAAAGGATAGAAGGAATATTATAAATCTTCATTTTTTTCAGTTTTATTATTGACAGTGTGTTTAAATTTTAATAGTATTATGTTAAACAGACGATATTAAATAAAACGTAATAAAACAGAGAGGTGTCTAGCCGATGCCGATAGGCAGGGAGGTGCGCTGCGTGTTTTGCGGCTCAGTGAACGTAGCGCCGCTATCGATGTTTGGGACCGCTCAGCTCGTTTCGCAATACTATTGCCATCAATGCAAAAGCGTGTTTGAGCGGGTGAGATGGAGAGACGATGCCAAGGAGGAAGGGGAGCCCACTGATGAAGATCAAGCAACATTATCCGCTGTTCATTAACGGCCAGTATGTCGAGAGCAGCAACGGAGAAGTGTTTGAAACGATCAATCCGGCGACAGAGGAAGTGATTGCGACCGTCGCCAAAGCCACGAAAGAAGACGTAGACCGTGCCGTCAAGGCGGCGCGCGCGGCGTTTGAATCGGGAAAATGGCCCAAAATGACGGGGGCGAAGCGGGCGCGCCTGCTGAATCAAATTGCCCGCTTGATGAGGGAGCGATTCGATGACTTGGTGTATGCGGAAGTGTTAAACAGCGGTAAAACGGTCGATGCGGCCAAAGGGCAAATTATGCAAGCGATTGAGGATTTTGAATTTTATGCGGCCGCAGCAATTACGTTGCAAGGCGACGTCAACCAAGTGCCAAACGGCTTTTTCAACTACACGGTCAAAGAGCCGGTCGGTGTATGCGGACAAATCATCCCGTGGAACTATCCGTTGATGATGGCGGCTTGGAAGCTCGCGCCGGCATTGGCAGCCGGGTGCACGGTCGTGTTAAAGCCGGCAAGCTATACGCCGATCACCGCTTATATGCTGGCGGAAATTTGCCAAGAGGCCGGGATTCCGGATGGCGTCGTCAATGTCATTGCTGGAAGTGGTTCTGAAATCGGTCCGTATATGACCGAGCATCCGTGCATTGACAAAGTGGCCTTCACCGGAGAGACGGAAACCGGCAAAGACATTATGCGGCGCGCCTCGGAGACGTTGAAGCGAGTGACGCTCGAACTCGGCGGGAAATCGCCAAACATCGTGTTTGATGATTGCGATATCGAAGCGGCGGTCAACGGCTCGCTTTACGGCATTTTTTACAACACGGGGCAGTCGTGCGAAGCGCGTTCGCGGCTGTTTGTGCATGAAACCATTTACGATGAGTTTATGGAGAAATTGATTGAAAAAGCGTCCCGCATCCGCGTCGGCAACCCGTTTGAAAGAGGGGTGCATATGGGCGCGGTCATTTCGCGAAGCCATCAGCAAGTGATCGACAGCTATGTGAAGCTGGCGGTTGAGGAAGGCGGCGAAATTTTATACGGCGGGAAAATCCCGGAAGGTGAGGAGTTTGCGAAAGGCTATTGGTACATGCCGACGATTATCGGCAATGTAAGAAACGACATGCGGGTGGCGCAGGAAGAAATTTTCGGTCCAGTCGTCGTTGTCATGAAGTTCCGTGACGAGGAAGAGGCCATTAAGCTGGCGAACGATACGATTTTCGGGTTAGGATCAGCCGTTTGGACGAAAGACCACGGAAGAGCCCATCGCGTCGCCGCGCGCATCCGCGCTGGGATTGTCATGGTCAACTCGCCGATTTCCGCATTTCCAGGCACGCCGTTTGGGGGGTACAAGCAGTCGGGGTTTGGCCGCGAGCTGGCGCTTGAGACGTTGAACTTATACACTGAGACAAAAAGCGTCGTCTCTTATATCGGCACTAAACCGTTGAACCTATTTGGCATTTGATCACGCCGCAAGAGGCGCTGGACATTGGACTGGTGAACCGAGTGTTTCCGCAGGCGGAAACGAGAGAGCGGACGCGGGAATATGCGCGCAAGCTCGCGAGCAGCGCGACGTATGCGGTCTCGAACATCAAGCTGGCGATCATGAACGGGAAAGAGATGCCGCTGAATGTGGCGATCCGCTGCGAAGGCGAGCTGCAAAACTTGCTGTTCCGATCCGAAGACGCGAAAGAAGGGATGAGCGCCTTTTTGGAAAAACGCCAACCGAATTGGAAAGGAGTTTAATGATTCAGAGTGCATATCGGCCGTTTCGGCCGATATGTTTTTACGAAAACATAAATTTAGCGCTTGAAAGGGAAGGTGATTTCGTACCATAATAAAAGAAAAATTCAAAAAAAAGACAAGGTGTGAACAGCAGTGAAGCCGAGAGCGCTCATGTTTACGTTATTTGGGGAATATATTCAACATTATGGGAACGAAGTATGGATCGGAAGCTTGATCCAAATGATGTCCCACTTCGGCATTTCCGAGTCGTCCATCCGCGGAGCGGCGCTAAGGATGGTGCAACAGGGATTTTTTGAAGTCCGGAAAATCGGCAACAACAGCTATTATTCGTTGACGCCGAAAGGGAAACGGACGATGATGGACGGGTTCAACCGCGTCTATTCGCAGCGGAACTACAAGTGGGACGGCCAATGGCGGGTGTTGACGTACTCCGTTCCCGAAGAAAAACGGGAGCTGCGCAGCCAAATCCGCAAAGAATTAAGCTTGATGGGGTTTGGCCTCATCTCCCACGGGACGTGGGCGAGTCCGAATCCGATCGAACCGCAAGTGATGGAATGGGTTAAAGACTATCATTTGGAGCCGTACGTCATTTTGTTTACGGCGAGCTCCATCGTGTCGCACAGCAACGAGCAAATCATCGAGCGCGGCTGGGATTTCTCTTATATTGCCAAGGAGTATGACCGGTTTATTGAAACGTACGAACGAAAGTACGAAGAATTCCAACAACGGGCTTGGAACAATGAGCTGACTGACCGCGAATGTTTCATTGAGCGGACGAAACTCGTGCATGAATATCGGAGTTTTTTCTTTATTGATCCGGGATTTCCGAACGATTTATTACCGGATGATTGGAGCGGAACGAGGGCGCGGGAGCTGTTTTTTAATGTCCATCAGCTGCTCGCCGTTCCGGCCATCCGCTATTTTGAAACATTGTTTGAGGCCGCACCAGATCGTGAGGTGACATTCAACCGCGATAAGGCGATCAATCCGTTTATGGAAATGATTTAACGCCATTCCGAAAGAAGTCCTCCACTTCTAAACGAAGGGGAGGTGGGGGATGACAACCGTCGGGCAGACGGGGGTCGCTCGGTCCATTTTAGTCATAAGACGGGATCATCCGAGAAGCCCCTACCTCTAAGCAAAGCATAGATGGCGGGGGATGTCACCGTTTATGCGTCTAAAATGGATTGGGGGATATCGGCGCCTGGCATGTCCACTTGAGGCGCTGTGAATAAGAGGAAGGAAAAAAGCAGGGGGAGGGGAAAAGGATGGCGCAGATTGAAATGGAAACGGTAGGAGACGGAATTTACCGCGTTCCGATTCCAGTCCCGTTTCCAATGAAGTATGTCTATTGTTACGTATGCCGGGAGACGGATGGGTGGAGCATCGTTGACGTTGGCTTTCGCGATCCTGAGGCGATTCGTGCATGGGAAACAGTGTTTCGGCAGTTGGGAATCAAGCCGCGGCACGTTCGCGCTATTTACATCACTCACTTCCATCCAGACCATTTTGGCTTGGCCGGGTGGATGCAGCAGCAGACGGAAGCGCCCGTCTGGATCAGCGAACCGGATTATGCGATGGCGGAACGGGTGTGGGGGGAAGAGAGCGTCCAGGCGAGCGAAGTAGGTGCCATGTTTCGCCGCCATGGCGTGCCGGATGAGCTTGTATCCGAAATTGAGGAGAACATGTGGAAGCTGTCGCTGCGCGTCAGCCCGTTTCCGGTGTTAACCGTTTTGGACCGTCCAGACATTGTGCTGGGGCAACGGCGGTGGATAGTCATCCCAGTCCCAGGGCACAGCGATGGATTGATCAGTTTTTATCAGCCAGAATCGCGCCAGCTGCTTGCCTCGGACCACGTGCTTGACCGCATCACACCGAACATTAGTGTATGGCCGGGCGCCCACCCAAATCCGCTCGAGCAATATTTTGCTTCGCTTCGCAAAGTGGAGGAGCTTGGGGTGGATGTGGCTCTGCCTGCCCATGGCGGGGTCATTCGCCAATTTCGCGAGCGGATCGGCGACATTTTCCGCCATCACGAACAACGGTTGCAAAAAATGAAAGCGCTAGCAGGAGCGGGGTCCACCGCCTATGAAGTCGCCCATCGCGTGTTCGGCCATAAGCCGTTGACGGCGCACCAATGGCGATTTGCAGTGGCTGAGACGCTGGCGCATTTGGAATATTTGGTGTCTGTCGGCGAATTGCAAAAAGAGGAGCATCGCCATGCGGTCATCTATCGGCAATGCCCGATGTCCAGCTGTTAGCCAGCTGGC